>NZ_JPIM01000012.1:35000-60365 GCF_000735195.1 Chloroflexus sp. MS-G | reverse complement strand
ACCTTCAGCGACACCTGCGCCAACACCCGGTGAAGCGCCTCGCCTGGAGTTACGTCTGCCGCCATCTATTCCTGTGGGTAGTGTTGTTCAGACTCAACTGAGCGCTTCAGGTGGTAACGGCAGCTACACCTATCAGATCAGTGGGAATCTGCCGACGGGTCTCGTGATGACCGAAGATGGCCGACTGGAGGGTCGGGTAACTCAAGTTGGAACTTACAACTTCACGATTACCGTCACTGATGCTAACGGGCAGAGCGCCAGCTTCACCTATGAAATTGTCGTAGAGCCGATGCGGATTTTCGTGCCGGTCATTATGAGAGTTGCGCCCTAGACTGCTATCCCCTGCCAGTACTGTCTCCCGGTACTGGCAGGTGTTTTACCCTGCGGCTATACAGCGCAAAGACACCAGAGCGTACTGCCCTGGTGTCTTTGTATTGTTGTGTGGAAGATCAGGAAACCGCATGCACAAAACGGTCAATACCTCTTAAAATCGCGAAAATTTCATGATCAATTTTCACATTTGTGAACGCAATTTTTGCTATACTAGGTGCGACGACGATAACTACAATAACCGGCGATCATCGCAAACGATGTGAAAGGTGAAGAAGAATTACTGATATTCTTAACTATGGTTTATACTGTAGAAGTCAATCTCACGATAGTGGAGCAAACGCTATGACAGCAACCGAACCGTTTGATGTCGCCTATCAGGTATTGCAAGCCTGGACGACAGCAGCGACCGGTGAGCAGGTAACAGCACCACCAGCGCTGACCGCAGCGGCCTGGCAGCTTTGTGGGCAGTCACCTCAGTCGACGTGGCCCTCGCTACCCGATGCGTTGGATACCATTTTTACTCGGCTACGCACTGGTTCGAGCCAGCAGCGCCAGCAGTGGCAGAAACCGGCGATGCTACGTTGTGACGAAGATACCCTCTTTCCGCAGGACAAGCCGGTGAAGCCGGATAACGCGCTTGCCGATAATCTGCGGCAGGTTTTGCAGGCGGTTGGGCAGATCAATGATCCCGAACAGCGTGTCGAACGCTTGCTGTTTGGTTTGCAATGGTACGCCTGGTCTTTGCCGTCGCCATTACCGGCTGTCTCGCTCTACGACCTGGCCCGCCTGCACGCAGCGGTTGCCGCTGCGCAGACGGCCGATCCCGAACACCGCATTGCACTGGTGGGTGGTGATCTTTCTGGTTTGCAGGAGTTTCTCTACAGTATCCCGGCAGAAGGGGCGGCCCGCCAGTTACGCGGTCGTTCTTTCTATTTGCAATTGCTGACCGATGCTTGTGCCAACTATGTGTTGCGCGAGAGTGGGATGCCGCTCTGTAATCTGCTCTACGCCGGTGGCGGGCGCTTCTATGTTGTGGTGCCGGGACACGTCGTCGATCAGGTTCTAGGCTGGCGAAAGCACCTCGGCAGGATATTACTCAAAGCCCATCATGGTTTGCTCTACCTGGCTCTGGGTGCAACCCAACCCTTTGCGCCTGATACTTACAGCGATACGACGTGGATTGAATTGACGCAGGCGATTGATCGCGATAAGCGGCGACGGTTCGCTGCGCTCGATCCTAATGAGTTTGCGCAGATGTTTCAGCCGCGTATGCCTCGACCACCGCGGAGTGCCGACGAACAGCCTGATGACCGGCTAGGCGAATCCCTGGCCGAGTTAGGTCGTCAGCTTACGCGGGCGGTACTGTTGCAGGTCGGTACGGCTACCGAACCTCTCGCTGGCGAGACATGGCGAGCGGTGACGACGCAACTGGGCTGGCAGTATGAGTTCCTTCCTCAGCCACCAGTCCGAGCGGGGCGTTTCCGCATTCTGGCACTTGATGATGAAGCAGCGCCACATTCACCAGCGCAGGCTATTTCGGTAGGGCCGCGCTATACTGTGACCGAAGCCTACCGCCTGCAAGAGGATGACCTGCGCGAGCCGTCGGATGAAGAGCTTCGGCCCGGTGATGTCGCTCCTTTCACTGTGCTTGCCCGTCGTAGCAAAGGTGTTGCCCGCATTGCTGTATTGCGGATGGATGTTGACAATTTGGGCGATCTCTTTGGGAAGGGATTGGATCGACCGGCCGGCCTGGCCAGCCTGGCTGTGACCGCAGCCCTGAGTAGCGCGCTGAGCCGCTTTTTCGAGGGTTGGGTCGGCGAGTTGTGCCGGCGGATGAATCAAACTGAAGGCGGCATCTACGCCGTGTATAGCGGTGGCGATGACCTGTTTCTCGTTGGTTCGTGGCATGTGATGCCTGAACTAGCCCGCACAATCCGCAATGATTTTGTTCGCTATACAACCGGCATCATCCCGGACGGCATCCCACCGGTGAGTGTGTCGGCGGGCATTACTCTGCATCAGGCCGGGTATCCGCTGTACCAAGCGGCAGAAGATGCCGGAAATGCGCTTGATGCGGCGAAGAGCTACACCCGTCCTGATGGTCGCAACAAAGATGCGATTACGTTTCTGGGTCAAACGCTGAGCTGGCAGGAATTTGCTGAGGCCTCGCGTCTGAAGGATGAACTGGTGACATTAATTGAGCAAGGTGCGCCGCGCAGCCTGCTCATAACGTTACAGCGCCTGTCGTTGTACGCCCGTCCACGCTACAACCGGGATGGGGTTGAACAATTGACCGTCGGCCCGTGGGTGTGGCAGGGTGTTTACCAGTTCACGCGCCTGGCCGAACGTTCATCAGACGAGGTCAAGCAGAAGATTATCGATCTGCGCGAACGATTGCTGAGCAGCGAGGGAATTATGGCGCGAACTATCATCCCTGCCGGATTAGCCGCTCGCTGGGCACAGTTGTTGCTGCGCAGTCGTGATCGTAATCGGTAGCATTGGTTTATGTTTGGCAAAGGGAGGTTGTATGAATCGTCAGCGGGGTGATCAATCACCATCGGTTCAGCCTATTTCAGCAGATGATCTAAAAAAGATCATGACCGAGGAGTCGGCGGAAGCTATTCAGTTGTTGATAAAAAAGGCCGATGAGTTGGGAAAAGAGCTGAGTGGAAAACTTACCACTTCACAGATCCGCAATATCTTTGGTGAAGTACGCTCAATCGAGCAAGAGGTAGGCCTTGAGGAAGAGACGCTGCCACTGAACGTCCAGCGCCGACTGTTAATGTTAAAGCCCAAGATGGCGTATCAGATTGGTCGTTTCAGCAACAACAACGCATTGCGGGCATTAGTTGACACACTCTCGCGGGCTATTGACCTGATCGGGAATGATGTTCGCCGCTTTCATACCTTTGTCGATCTGTTTGAAGCGATTCTGGCCTACCACCGTCGCTACGGTGGCAAGACGAGTTAATGCTTGAGGAGGCTATCCCATGAGCACACGCACTGTTACCCTGCACGGACGGATCATGTTGCGGGCTGAGATTGAGTTGCTGACCGGTCTGCACATCGGCGGCGCCGCTGGTGGGCTTGAGATTGGCGGTCTTGATAAACCGGTTATTCGTAATCCGCGTACCAATCAACCCTATATTCCCGGCTCCTCGTTGAAAGGCAAGCTGCGTTCACTGATGGAAAAGGTCTACGGTGCACCGCAGACGTTCAAAGTCAACGAAGGGGTGTATATCCACGTGCCAACGAACGAAGATGAGTACCGTCGCTTCTACCAGATTGCTGGCGTGTTTGGCACGTTACCCAATCACCATAGTCTAACGATCAGTGTGCCGACGCGCCTAATAATGCGGGATGTGCCACTGACCGCCAAATCAGAAAGCGAACTGCGTCAGCTCCGTACCGATCTGCCGTATACCGAGATCAAGTGGGAAGCCGCGATTGATCGTGTCACTTCGGCGGCTACACCGCGCCAGATCGAGCGCGTGCCGGCCGGCGCCGTCTTTGGGCCGGCAGAAGCGGTCTACAGTCTCTACGTCGGGAATGGTGAAACGCTCGCCGATGTTATCAATCTGTTCGGTTCACTCTACGAGGCCTTCACTTATCTTGAAGATGACTACCTGGGTGGGATGGGATCGCGTGGCAATGGTCAGGTGCGTCTGCGTCATGTTCAGATATTTGCTCGTCGGCTTCAAGCCGGACAGTACGATGAGCTGACGCTCGTAATGGAAGCGCCAACCCTGCCTGAGCTGAAGCGAGACGAGCTGCTGATCAAGTTGCAAGAGTATTTCGCCGCAGCGTAGGTGTGGCCATTCTCCGGAGAAAGCTCTATGCCGACGATACTTACCGTCTACCACCTGAATCCACCACCTGGCGCGACAACGCTTAGCTTTCACTTTGGTCGGCAGGGGATCGGTCTGGAAGAGACGAGCGAGACGTTAGCCTCCGATTCGTTCTTTGCAGCGCTGGTGGCGCAGGCAGCACTTAGTGATGATCAACGTACACCTGATGGCGCACCGGTTTGGGTTACGCCGTTTCTCAATGGGCAACCACCGTTTCGCCACAGCTCACTTGTTCCCCGGATCGGTGATCTGCCGTTGCTGCCACGTCCGTTACTGCATTTACCCGATACTGCCGCAGTAGCCAGCAAGAAGCTCAAGAAGCTGCGTTATCTCTCGCCGGCCCTCTTCGTTGCCGTCTGCAAGGGTGAGACATTGCCCGACTCTCCGTTGATCCTGCAACAAGGCAAAATCTGGCTGAGTGAAGAAGAAGCGCGACGCCTGCCATCGCCGTGGCGACCAGCCGCTAGCGAAAGTACAGAGTCCTGGCGGGCGCGGTTGAGTGCAACCCCGCTCTGGCAGATTGACGCCACACCACGAGTAACCCTGGATCGGTTAAGTCAGGCGTCGGCCTACTATGAAGTCGGTCGTATTATCTTTTCGCCTGGCGCCGGTTTGAGTGTGGGCGTAATGTTTGACGATCCGCAAGCCCAGCCGGTGTTCGAGCGCCTGCTCACCTTGCTCGGTGAGAGTGGCCTGGGGGGGAAGCGCACTAACGGCTATGGCGCCTTCACGTGGCAACGCGGTGCGCCGCTTAGTCTCGATCTGCCGCAACCTCACCGGCGTGCTGTCTTGCTCTCGCGTTATATCCCGACCCCGGATGAGCTGGCGTTTGTACGCGATGAATCCTCGACGTACCAACTGGTCAACGTTGGCGGGTGGTTCCTGGCTGCCGATGGCACTACCTACCGTCGGAAATCGATCATGATGATCGCCGAAGGCGCTGTCCTAACCTGCGCCAATGTCTTGCCGCGTGGTCAGATCATTGATGTGAGACCGGATGTGAACCTGCCACACCCGATCTACCGCAGTGGCCTGGCACTGGCTATTGGTTTACCGTAGCAACCGAATGAGGAGCGTTATGCCATCGATCAATCGGGTGTATCAACTGCGGATCGAAACCCTCAGCCCGCTCTGTGTGCTGAGTGGGAGCCGGTTGTATGAGCAAGTCGATTTCTACGCCGACCGCGAGACAACCTACGTCTTCAATAGTGATGCTGTCCTCGATCTTGTGTTGCAACGCTGGCTGGAACGTCAACCTTCTCGCGAACAACAACTGGCACGTTTGGCCGAGCGTGAAGAGCGACTCCAGCGTCGGAAGCAAAAGAATATCGAAGACATTAAACGTTTCGAGGCGTCGCCGCCCAAAGACCCACGCAAGGCGCAAGAGATGGAGCAGCGCCTGATCGCCGAGGCGAACAAAATTAAAGAGGAACTGGCTCGCCTGAAGGCCGAACGGGCCAGTCTTGAAACGGCAGCGACCACTATCGTTGTCCCGCCAGAATTGCTCCAGAACAGTGGCATCGGCGATTTGCTGAAAACCGGACTATTGACAGTTGACGACCTGCGTACTGTACCGGGTTTGCTTCGCTACTCCTACGCTGGTCGCCCTGAAGTTAAGAGTGGGCAGAGCGAGATTCTGGCCTGTGTCAAAGACCCCGTCGACCGTCTGTATCTACCCGGTTCAACATTGAAGGGCGCACTCCGCACCGTTCTGGCCTGGGCGCTGGCCCCAGAGCGAGCGGCACAGGTGCTGGCGCAATTTGCCGACGCAGAAGATAAGCGCAATGCCGCAGCAGCCATCGAGCGTAACATCTTTTACGGACGAAAGCAAGGCGATTCTAGGCGGGTTAGTCACGATCTGTTACGCGACGTGATGCGCACCGTTCATCTGAGCGATACTCAACCGGTTCGCTAGAACCCGTTGTTGGCTCAGGTACGGGTGTTTCCCAAGGGTTCGCCGATAACAGTTGAAGCGGCGCCGGTTGGCGTCACGTTTACTGCCGTTTTACAAATCGAACAGTATCCGTTTACCGGCCAGATAGCCCGCTCGGTGATCGACTTTGGCGATTGGGCGCAACAACTCCAACCGGCGCGCCTAGCGGAACTGGGTCGGCAGCGCGCTCGTGTGCTGATCGAAGGCGAACAAACCTACTTTCGGCAGCATCCAGAAGCAGCAGCAATTGCCCGCTTCTATGCCGACTTAGCCGAACGACTGGCCGGGCTAGAAGGAACAAATGCGTTTCTGCTGCCTATCGGTTGGGGAGCCGGTTGGCGCAGCAAGACTCTCGACAACCTTCTGCGGGAGGGTAATCGCGAAACGATCTTTGTGCAGGCAGTGCATCGATACAATCTGAAATTACATCGACAGCGATCACAGCGATTTCGGGCTGGTGATCGCTTCCCTGATACACGCAAACTGGTAATGCGGAACGGGCAACCTTGGCTGCCACTGGGCTGGGTTTGCCTGACTATCGAGGAGCGTAGGGTATGACAATCCTGATCATGTGCAATCTTGGTAACAGTGATCTGGTGGCCGACGGTAAGCGACCAAATAACCTGCGCGTTGAGGGTGAGCAACTCTGGCAGACCTTTGCCAAACACCAGTTTGAATTACCACTGATCGAGCCGTGTTTAAAATTCATCCAGCAGAAACATCCTGATGCGAAAGCGCGACTGATCTGTTTCTTCACCGACCAGCCGGAAAATCCGAAAACGATGCAAGCTGATCGTTTTGGGGTGAGATTACGTGACAAAGACACCGTCTGGTTGGCGCGGATCGTACAGCGGCTGGTTTCCGAGCGGTTTGCAAACTGGATCGAGCAGGTGCAACCGGTTCGGATTGAAAACCGGTATGGCCCCGATCTCAACCCCAGTATCTATGACGAAGCGTTCGAGGCTTACGCCTACTTGTTGACGCGCGTCGAACACGATGTCGATGCGTGCTATATCTTGACGGCTGGCGGGATTCCGGCTTGCAATTTTGCGTTACAGCTTCAGGCGATTATCGCCTACGCCGACCGCTGTCATTTCGTCTATCCGCCAGAAGGTGGTCACGTTACCGAGCTGGGGATCGGCGAAAAGATGAGTAGAGCCTTTCAGCGGATCAATGCAATGACGGCCCTTGGTCAGTACAACTTCCCGGCTGCCCTGCTCAGCGCACGTCATGCTGGGGTTGAGGAGTGGATTCTCCGACTCCTTGAATATGCTGTCTACCGCGAAGCATTTGATTTTCGGCGTGCACAGGATGTTGCGACGAAGGCAGAACGTGTCGCGTCAGGGACAAACCGCGATCTCTGTCGTGAGTTGAGTGCCGACCTCAAACAGCTCGAAAAAAACGATATGGCTGCGCTGCTCCGTGAAGTGGCCTACAGCGCCGAAATTGCCTGGCGCAACGGTCGCTATGCCGATATGCTGGGGCGTATCTTTCGGTTTCAAGAGGGCGTCTTGCGCTGGATCGTCGAACGCTACCTCGGCCTGCCTACCGATATGAGTAAGGAGCTGCGTGAGGTCAATGTGAAACGCTACCGTGAGCAGATCGAAGCTACGCCGGATTTACGCAGGTTTTTGGAACAACGCACCATTGACAATCAGCCGCTGCGCTACGCCGATGGCCCAAATCGACCGGTCATGCAGGCGATGTTTGAATTTGTGCTTGAAGGGGGAACACGAGCAGATGGTACACCATGTGCGACAAAGAAAGATCGCGAGCGGTTACGAGGTGTTCAGGCACGTTTGAACAAACTTAACGCACTGGCCGATCTACGTAATCAGAGCGTGATTGCGCACGGTTTTGCCGGCGTTTCAGAGGAAGCCATCAATAACCTCTACCAAGGCGGCGCCAAGCAGATCGTTGACGATCTGAAAAAGATCATCGAGCTGCTCGGTATCGAAGGTACTGCATCACCGTTTGATCGAATCGTCGAGGTTGTACAACGAGCGCTTAAGCAACGACTGGACACCTGATTCTGGGTATTTAGAACCTATCCGAATCATCGATTACAATTTGACAAAACTGTTATTGTATCCTAGGTGAAGCTGTGCTACACTAAAGATAGGAAAAAAGTACTATTGTCACCAGCGCCACCGTAACTGTCCATCTTTGCAACGGCGCAGGGATAGAGACGGGGGGCTTCTATGAGCAGCAATCCTCAGACTGCGCAACCTGTGCGCATCTTGCTGGTAGAAGATGATCATCACATTGGGCGCATCATAGAGCTTGCAATGCAGGGCATAGGGATACCTTACGAGTTTGTGTCAGTTCTCAGTGCAGAAGAGGCCCTAGAGCGCTGGAAAGAGCAACCATTCGATTTCCTGATTAGTGACTACAATCTGCGCGGTATGAATGGCGTGCGGCTGGTGAAGACATTGCGCGAACAAGGGTACAACCCAATTACCTTGATTGTCACGGCCTATGATTCGTCCGAAGTGCGTCATGCTGTAGCCGAGGCGGATGTTCATAGTTACATGACCAAGCCGTTCTTCATCGATGAACTGATTGAACGTATCAAGCAATTGCTCTCCACCAACTGGTCGATGAAAGAACGTATGCTCAACGCCTGAGACGATCAGGCGTAACAACGTCTATCACCTCTATCAGCTCTCCACATTGTTTCGCATCAGAATACGAGGGCGGAGCATTCTTTTCCTCTCGATACCCCTGTACGCTGCTGCCAGTGCAGGAATGCAGGCTCACGCTCCTGGTGAGACGGGATTGTCTGGTGATCACTGTAAAACTGCGAACGCTGAACACCCCTACCAAGAAGTCGATCTGCCTGTGGTAATGGTCAGTTGTGATACTATTGCACGGTACATACATGCTGATTGTTACTACCTGGAGCTAGCATGCAACCGATTCCACGTTACGACGGTTATATCTTCGATCTTGATGGGACGATCTACCTGGGTGATATGCTCTTACCGGGTGCAGCCGAACTGTTGCATACTTTGCGTCAGGAAGGTCGCCGGATCACATTTCTTTCAAACAACCCCACCAAAACACGGCAGCAGTATGCCGCCCGTTTGCAGCGACTTGGTATTGTGGCTGAGGAACACGAGATTATTACGAGTGCGGCAGTGATGGTTGAGTGGCTGCTGGCACATGCGCCTGGTGCACCACTCTTTGTGGTCGGTGAAGCGCCGCTGATCGGAGAGCTTGAGGCGGCCGGATTCCCGTTGAGTGAACGGCCTGGTGAGATCGCATTTGTTGTTGCTTCGTTTGACCGTACTTTCACGTACCGCAAACTACAAATTGCCTTCGACGCAATCCGGGCAGGAGCGCGATTGGTAGCGACGAATCCCGATCGCTTCTGTCCTGTGCCTGGTGGTGGTGAACCTGATGCAGCCGCGATCATTGCCGCCATCGAAGCCTGTACCGATACCCGCTGTGAGGTCATCGTCGGCAAACCCTCACCGATTATGGCACGTACTGTTACCAATCTGATCGGGTTGCCGCCAGCACGGTGCATTATTGTCGGTGATCGCCTGATGACCGATATTGCGATGGGTGTGACTGCCGGTATGGATACGGCCCTTGTGCTGACCGGTGATAGTCAGCGCGCCGATGTCGAGCGATCTCCATATCGCCCAACGTATATCCTGGAACGCATCGATGAATTACTCGGTTCATCGTAGAGTTTGAAATACGACGGAAGCCCGAAAACGTTGACAATCCCTCACGTCCCTCCAGTCCATTTCCTCTCATACAACGCGAGGAAGAGGATGCATGAAATGGGTGGTCTCCGCTGCTCCCACCAGGGTTTTTCAACGTTTTCAGGTTTTGGCTGCGTTCGCCAACAGATGTCGTTCATACCCGTATGACAAGGCCGCCAGCCCACGTCGTGCAAGAGGAGCGAACCCGTCACTGTATTGTAGGGGCGGGTTCCAAACCCGACCCTGCCAACGCGGAGACATGCACAATCGATGTACCAATGAGAGGATTGGTCGCAGACCATCACCCCGAACCTTATCACTCTGCGATTAATAACGATCGCAGCGTTGCTACCGAGTCGGCCAGAGCAAGGGGTGCAGCATAGTACAGCTCCTGGTATTCCCCGTAGCCATACGTCACTGCAACACATGGCATACGGTGCGAACGGGCACCGATAATGTCGTACACAGTATCACCGACCATCACCGTCCAGGCGCGGTCGGCACGCAGACAAGGCAGAAGCGTTGCGATCACCATGGCCTTATTGCCGTTGCGGTCGTCCGGATCAACGGCTGCAATGGCTTCAAAGAACGGTTGTAAGTCGAAATGGGCCAGAATGCGTTCGGCTGAAGGGCGAATCTTTGACGTAGCAACGAACAGCCTGATACCGTGCGTTGTGAGATCGGTCAGCAGTTCAGGAATACCAGGAAAGACCATATTTTCATATAGACCAATTTCCCAGTACCGTTGTCGATAATGAGCAACCGCCTGATCGGCTAGTACCGGATCGCCGAGCAAGTGCTCGAAAGAAGCGTGAAGGGGCGGCCCGATCCAGCGGCGCAATGCCGGATCGCTCAGTGGTGGGTGGCCAAGTTGGTGAAGGGCATAGTTAACACTACGTGCAATACCGATGAACGGATCGGTGAGCGTTCCATCAAGATCGAATAAGATAGCGCGGAAACGGTGTTTTCTCTTCATGCTGATAGTATACCGCAAGGATGACAACCGGCAAATGCGCGGAAACAGTGTTATAATGAAAATATCCGGTTGTCATAAGAACTCCATTGGTGCATAACAGCGATGGAATGACTTGACAGTCGCTAGCTTCTGCAAACCATCACAGAAAGGCCCCTGGCATGTTTCATTCAATGGCCGATGTGCGTGAATTATTAGGGCGACAGAACTACATCGCCTCCGACGAGATTAGCACGGCAATTTTTCTCGCCGAACGATTGGGTAAGCCGCTGCTAGCCGAAGGCCCGGCCGGCGTCGGCAAGACCGAACTAGCGAAGGCCTGGGCCGCAGCGCAGGGTCGTGAACTGATCCGTCTTCAATGTTACGAAGGTCTCGATGAGACGAAGGCGCTCTACGAGTGGGAGTACGCAAAGCAACTGCTCTACACCCAACTGCTGCGCGAGAAGCTATCTGATCTGCTTGGTGATGCGCAAAGCCTTCGTGAAGCGGCTGATCGGCTTGCCTCGCAAGAAGATGTCTTCTTTTCCGAGCGCTTTCTCCTGCCGCGTCCGTTATTGCGGGCGATCATGAGCGACCGACCGGTCGTCTTGCTTATCGACGAAATTGACCGCGCCGATGCCGAATTCGAGGCATTTTTGCTCGAGGTGCTCAGTGATTTTCAAGTCTCCGTTCCCGAACTGGGGACGCTGAAGGCCAAACATGTGCCGACGGTCATCCTGACCTCAAATAACACGCGCGAGTTGAGTGAGGCTTTGAAACGCCGTTGTCTGTACATTCACATCGATTATCCCGATCTCGAAGCTGAACTGCGCGTCGTGCAGTTGAAGGTACCGGGTCTGGCGCCAAAACTGGCACGCGAAGCGGTTGCGTTGGTGCAACGTTTGCGAACGCTTGATCTCAAGAAGCATCCGAGTGTCTCTGAAACGCTTGATTGGGCGCGGGCACTGGTAGAACTGAATGCACGCCAGCTTGATAAGGCGACGCTCGACACCACCCTTAACGTCCTCCTCAAATACGAGAGCGACTTGCAGCGTGCTCGCCGTTTGTTGCAGCAGGGAGATCGACCTGATCGGCCCGACCGCCCCGATCGGCCAAAGGGTGGTTATCGGGGTAGCGATTGGACCAATAACTAAGTGGAGTGAAGTATGGATCGACGCATTACCGAATTTATTGCAGGTTTGCGCGCTGCCGGTGTGCGGATCAGTGTCGCTGAGTCGGCTGACGCAATGCGAGCGATTGAACAGGCAGGGATTGCCGACCGAAATATCTTTCGGCTGGCATTGCAAACCGCACTGATCAAAGAGCGTCAGGATCAGGCTATTTTCAATGATCTTTTCCCGCTCTATTTTGGCAAGGATTCCCCCCCTGCTCTGCAACCGGCCGGTGGCGATCAACTCTCACCGGAAGAGCAGAAACAGTTGTTACAGCAGTTGCAGCAGTTACTCGCCCAGCTTCCCCCCGGACCCCTCCGCCAACTCTTCCAAAGCATGGTAAGTGGACAACCGCTCAGCAATCAGCAGATTCGGGCAATGCTGGCCAATGTCTCGCCTCCACACCTGAGCGACCCGCGTTATCGAGACTGGATGACACGCCAGGCCATGCGTGAATTGCAGATGAACCGTCTCCAGCAGGCGCTACGCCAACTGCTCGAACAATTGCGCGAACAAGGGATGCGTGAAGAGGCGCTGCGGGCAATCGAACAGGCCGCACGTGCCAATCTGCAAGCGCTTGAGCAGCAAATTGGTCAGCAGGTCGCTCAACAAATGCAAGAGCAAGCTCAGGGACAGGGACCACGCCAGGGCAGGGGCCGACCCACTGAACGCGAATTGCTTGATCTGCCCCTTGAACAACTCGATGAGAGTCTCCTGCCTGAGATGCGAACTCTGGTACGTAAACTGGCCGCACGGTTGCGTACACGATTGGCGCTGCGCCAGCGTCGTGGGAAGACCGGGACACTCGATGCCAAGGCAACAATTAGAGTTAATCAGCGTTTCGGTGGGGTGCCGATGCTGGTGCGCCATCGCAAGCGTCACCTCAAACCGAAACTGGTCATTTTGTGTGATCGGAGTGTTAGTACGCAGCACGTTATGTCGTGCATGCTCCTCATGATCTACGCGCTGCACGATCAGGTTAGCCGTACCCGTTCGTTTGCCTTCATCGATCGGCTGTACGACATGTCGCATTACTTTGCCGAATCACGACCTGAACAGGCGATTACCCAAGTCTTGCGTGAGATTCGGCCTACGCGCAGTTACAGCACCGATCTGGGGAATGCACTGGCCGAGTTTTGTCGTGATCAATTGCACCTGATTGATCGCCGTACTACCGTGATCGTCCTTGGTGATGGACGTAACAACGAGAACGATCCGAATCTTCCCGCGTTCGAGCAGATTCGACGGCGGGCGCGCCGCATAGTCTGGTTCGCCACTGAAGAGCGCTGGAAGTGGGGTGTCTACGATCCCGGCTCGTTGAGCAGCGACATCTACAAGTATGCGCCAATGTGTGATGCGATGCACGAGGTGACGACGCTTCGGCAATTGGCCACGGCTATTGATCGCCTGTTTTTGCATCCGTAGTGGCCGATAGATGTGCTGTGCTCTGAAAGTTTATCCGTCGTTCTGTAGCGCATTTCTGCGATAGAGAAGACCTGATTCGCCGAATACGACTTGACGGGATACCCTAGACAATGCGGTGGGGAGCCGGTATCGTTGGTGATGATACGAAATACTGCTCATACCGTACCCCATCTGGCATTGGATCGATCTCATGGTGTCCCGTCGTATTTCATTTTTATGATGGTTGCAGTGACGATAATCATTCGGTCAAGCTCTACAAACGCTGTAAAGCCTTCTGTCTCTCCTGTTACGATGCGTGCGGTATCCATCCTCGCCGCAGTAGCGGCCAGGCTTGCCAGAGATATTCGACCCCTGAGCCAACGGTCCAGAGCAGTGCCAGCCCTATTACTATGGGCCAGAGATCGAGGAGAGGAACCAGATACCCACCAAAGATAGTGCCCAGGAATCCTCCAGTTGCTGCATGGGCTGCCAGTAAGCGCCAGATCAAAGCAACTACCGTAATGACCAGCTTCTGCTTGCCAAAACGGCGGGCCGAAATCACGATTCCTTCAGCAGCGGCGAATGAGCGGAGACCGGAAACTACAAATTCACGGATAATAATAGTGAGAGCCACCCAGGTTGGGAGAAGACCAACCTCGATCATCGGCAACAGGACACCGGCGACAAAAATCTTGTCGCTAATCGTATCAATGAATACGCCGAGTGGTGATACGACCTTGAGATGGCGGGCCAGACGACCATCGGCCATATCACTCAAAGCCATGAGAAAGAGCAACAATGCTGCACCAAGATAGGCCATGGGCGTGGCAACTAGAACCATCCAGGCTAGAATGGGGGTGGCGACAATGCGGAAGAGACCTAGCAGATTGGGAAGCTGACGCATGGCGGTTTCTCAATTCTATGCCGGTACTGCTGCTCAGATTATAGCATAGATTGTTTCATTGTACTTTACATAACAATCTTATACCGTCCTCGCTGCTACTTGCTATGGTATAATCCAGACTAACTCTTCAGTGTGCAAGTAGTCCGGGAAAGGAGGATGGGTTCAATCATGGCTCCTGTGACACTCTTGTAAGCAATGGTGTCACTGACGTTATTGGTTAGATGCGACTCTCTTAATAAACATACATTATCGTAAGGTTGCCTCTTGTGTTATACGTTCCTACGTAATGATATTTGTATACTGCTATGGTAGCTCTACTTGAACGCATTAATGAAATTCTCTTCGCCGCAGTATTAATTGTTAGCTTCTCACTATTAACGTATATTACTTTGCAAAATTGGCGTAGCGATATTGTGCGTGCGTTAGGGGTTTTACTGACGGGTGTCATTATTGCTTACAGTGGTGATCTGTTGCTCTCGCGTGCACAGCGCCCGGAAACGATCGAATTTCTAGGTCGTGCGCAGTGGTTAGGCATTGTATTGGTGCCAGCGGGCTATATTCATTTTGCTAATGCTTTGCTGTCATTCGGGAGCGCCAATGCGCTGGCGCAGCGGTGGCGAAAGAGTGTATATGCTGCATACATTGCCAGTCTGGCGATCTTTCTGCTTGTAGTCCTTGGTACCAATCTCGTTATCCATACAGGTACTCCCAGCGGGCCGATTGCACGGTTCCAGGCCGGGCCAATCTTCTGGTTTTATGTGCTCTTTTTTGGCTTAGCTGCGCTTTCGGCGCTCATCGCAATTCTGATCGTGCGCCGTTCAGCCTTAACCCCTGCCCAACAACGGCGGTTGAATTATCTAGGTGCCACGTTCGCTGCACCGGGCATTGGGGTGTTTCCCTTCTTGTTAATAGCATCACCGAATATGGTGCCACTCACGTTGATTTTGGCCTTACAAGCAATAGCCAGTATGATCGTTATCGTAATGGTGACGGTTATGACCTATTCGGTGGCGTTCCAGGGGATGCTTATTCCTGAACGGCTTATCAAACAAGATTTTGTTCGTTGGTGGTTGTACGGTCCCTTTGTCGGTATTTCCACGATTTTGTTTATTCAAGCCGTGCCCGTGATTGCGCAGTATTTGGGTCTGCCGCCCGAAACATTGATTACGTTTGGGGTTATGGTCATGACCGTGCTGATGCCTATTTTTGTGACTCAGGTAAAGCCATACCTCGATGCACTGATCTATCGCCAGGATCATTCTGAGATCGATTACCTACGCAATTTGCCGCGCAATATGTTTACTCGTGCCGATCTCCGTGCCTTGCTAGAAAACTCACTGGTGGCTATCTGTAGTGCGTTGCAGGTGCAGACCGGCTTTGTTATTGCCCCAGGTGAAGATGGTTTTAGCGTGAAGGCGATTTGGGGATCACGGCGTGCGATTCGGCGTTTTGTCAATGAGCATCCGATTGTTGAGTTATTGCCGCAACTGGAGCGTATGCCCTACGACGCCAGCACCAGTCTGGACAGTGGTTCTTTTGTGGTGGTGAGTACGTTTTGCCTCTTACCATTGCGTAGTCCTGATGGTATTTTTCTCGGTGCGATTGGTCTTGAAGCGACAACCGAACATTTACAGCGGAACGGTGGGATGTCGCCAGAGATGCGACGGATGGTTGCCGGTCTGGCGCACCAGATTGAGTTAGCGTTGACCACTGTTCAGATGCAACGACAGATTTTTGATGCCCTGCGCGGTCTTGCACCTGAGATGGAGTCGTTGCAAAAACTGAGTTCGCGTCTAGAACAGGCAACCCCGGCGACGTTAAGCAGTCTCGAAGATGACATCGTGCTGCATCCCGATTTTCCACAGTTGGTGAAGGATGCGCTGAGCCAGTTGTGGGGCGGGCCGAAGCTGGCCGAGAGTCCATTGCTTGGCCTGCGGAGTGTACGACGTCTGTTGGCCGAACAGGGGGGAAGCCCAACACGGGCCCTACAGGCGGTGTTACGCCAGGCTATCGCCAATCTGCGTCCTGATGATCAGATCGACCCCTCGGCGCAGGAATGGTTGTTGTACAATTTACTGGAAGGTCGCTTTTTACGCCGTCAAACCGTGCGCGATGTTGCTCATCGCTTGGCGATGAGCGAATCGGATTTCTATCGTAAGCAACGGATTGCCATCGAAGAAGTTGCTCGTCAGATTGTCTTGATGGAAGAGCACGAATATGAGAATTCTGCTGGCCGAGGATGAGCCTGATCTACAATTTATTATCGGTATGGCGCTCGAAGGCGCAGATCACACCGTGGTTATGGCGAGTAATGGAGTGGAGGCGCTAAAGCTGCTTGAACACAATTCGTTCGATCTCTTACTGATTGATGTGATGATGCCGCTGATGAGTGGGCTAGAGTTGTGCCAACATCTGCGACACCATCCTGTCTGGCAGCGTATTCCGATCATTTTGTTGACGGCCAGTCCGTTGTTAGGATCGTTAGTGAATGATTTACCTCCTTCTGTCTGTGGCTGGATCGAGAAGCCGTTTAATGTTTTTGATCTGGTTGATCGTATTAAATCCATTATTCCCGATCATCAGGCGTCATCTACCTGATTCTGACTAGGGTAAGCATCGTGCATATCTCTGATCGAGCAATTTTGCTGGCGACATTGTGCCGACAGATGTATCGGGCAACTGCTCGCGAAGAAGTATGGCAGGTTTTGCTCGAAGGGGTATTTAGTGTGGCCGCAGCCGATGTGGCAGTCCTGTATCAGTTGGATCCTGACGGGAATCAGTTGTACAGGTTATTAAGCCGTGGTGTTTCCCCTCCTCCCGCTCAGATCACCATTCCGCACTATCTGCTACACGACCTGCGTCTGCTCCGTCGTCCTCTCCAGTTCGCCCCTGGTCAGCAATTGGCTCCTCTGGCGTCTGCACTCATCGAGGCTATCTGGGTGGACTATCCTCCAACGAGTGTCGTGGTTTTGCCATTTTGCGAACAAGGTCTCGTACAGTCGCTGTGCGTGTGTGGTTGGTCGATCCCGATAACTGAGGAACATGTCGGCATTTTGCAATTTCTTGCTGATGATGCAATGTATGCCCACGCCAAGTTGGCGCATGCCGGGCATACCAACTATGGAAATGGTCTATCGCCCGAGGCAATGATCGATTTGACATTGCTCTACACCCATACGCTTGATCAGTTGCTCGAGGCAGCGCTGGAACAATTAATTATCAGCGGTGGTGCGGCCGCAGGTGCAATCTATCTCTACGATGATGTAACGCATGAACTTCATCTGCAGGATGTCAAAACACATCCCAACGCAGCAGCCCTCGCCACCATCCTGCGCCAACTGTGGCAGGCTGATCTTGGGCGCCAGTGCCGGTATCTGGCCGATTCACTCCTTCGTTCAGATCACGAGGTTGCCTATCAGGTCTCTGATCCGTCACCTCCGCAGGAGCTTGCGGCACTCCATACGTTTTTCAGGACATACGCAATCCATGGTGTGCTTTCAATTGCAATCCTGGTTGGTGGATGGCAGGCGGGTGTCGTTCAATTGGTACCATGGCCGGGTCGTGGCTTCAGCGAACGACAATGGCAGTGGTTACGATTATTGGTGCGACAGGTTGGTGTCGCGATTGAGCATTCGCGTTTGTTTGAGCATTTGCGTACCGAACTTGATCGTGCGCAGGCGGTTGTCGAAACAACAAACGATGGAATTATCATGATTAGCCCCCAGCGCCAAATTGTGATGGTCAATCGCCGGGTTTGTTATTTCCTCGGCCTCGCTGAGCACGATTTAAAAGGTCGCTCGTATGACGATCTCTTACTGCTGTTCGGTCGGGTGTTTGCTAATCCTGCCCGGTTAACATTCTGGCTCAGTCAATTGCTCGGTTCAGAGACCGATCGGGCGCACGAGGAGTTTCAGGTTGTCTGGCCGAAGCCCCGTCGCTTACTTTGCTTTTCGGCGCCTGTGGTTGATCGCCGCGAACAGTATCTGGGGCGAATCTTGATCTTCCGCGATGTCACTCGTGAACGTGAAATCGAACAGATGAAGAATGAGTTTGTTTCCACCGTGTCGCACGAGCTGCGGACTCCGCTCATGAACGCGCAGGGATCGCTTCAGTTGCTACTCGGTGATGCGGAACGTGGTAAACCTGGTCTGGTGCCGAATATGCCGGCTAAAGCCCGTGAGTTGTTACAGATTGCTTTGAATAATACCAACCGGTTGTTACGCCTCGTCAATGATATGCTGGACATTGCCAAAATTGAACGTGGGCAGTTGCAGCTTCAACGTAAACCGGTTGCGCCAGAAGAGATTTGCCAGAGCGCGGTTGATAACCTCTCGAGTGTCGCTCGTCAACATGACATAATTATAGATGTCGCAATAGCGCCGAATCTGCCTTTGATAGACGTTGATCGCGACCGTATTGTGCAGGTTGTAGTTAATCTACTTTCTAATGCGATAAAGTTCTCTGCGTCAGGTCAGCGCGTGCTCTTGAGCGTCAGTCCTGATCAGGCGATGGTGCGTTTTAGTGTCCGTGACTGGGGGCCGGGTATTGCACGTTCTGATCAGGAGAAATTGTTTAAGAAGTTTCAGCAGCTTGATCAATCGATTAGCCGCCAGAAGGGCGGTTCAGGCCTGGGTCTGGCGATCTCTAGGGAATTGGTGGAATTGCACGGCGGGCGGATATGGGTCGAGAGTGAGGTTGGGCAGGGCAGTACATTCCATTTTACCGTACCGCTGGCTAAAGTGCAGCGTCTGCCAATATCGGATCAGCCGCCGTTGGTGCTTGTAGGAGCTGATCGACATCCCCTGGTAACGGCGTTGCAAGCCGAAGGAACGGCGACATCAGGTTGGGAGATGATAGTACGATCTCCGGCAGAGCTGCTAACGATGTTACCGGAACGCCAGCCCGCAGTGGTTGTTCTGGTGCATCCTGAAAACGTAGACGAGTTGCTGCTCCGGTTGCGTGCTATTCCGCTTTATCAGATGACGCCAATGATCGTAGTTGGTGATGAAGCGACAGGTCGCTTGCCAAAGGATATGCTGTTTTTGGCTGAGCCGATCTCGACTGAGCAGCTTATTGCTGCGGTGCACGAGCAGATTATCAGTCCAAAACCTCTTATTATGGTAGTAGACGATGATCAAAATGTACGTTTGACATTGACGAAAATCCTCCAGCGGAATAATTTTCGAGTATTGTCCGTCAGTGGTGGTGAAGAGGCGCTGTCACTGGCAGTGCATATCCGGCCACATGCGATCTTGTTGGACTTGCGCATGCCGGAGGTTGATGGCTTCGAGGTACTCCGCCGATTACGGGCAAATCCAGACACAACGACAATTCCAGTTGTCGTTTTGACGGCAAATGATCTGGGACCTGACGCTCCTACTCACGCATCTGCACTGGGTGCAAACGGTTTTCTCGAGAAGCCTGTCTCAGCTGATCGGTTAATTGCTGCGCTGACCTCCGTCATCACCAGAAATGAGGAACACTATGAATAAGTTGTCGCCAGAGGTTGAACGATTTATTCACCAGCTTGTCTCGCCGCTCACGACGGTACAAAACGCAGTAGATTTGCTCGCTCACCATTACGGTAATAGTCAGGATCAGCGGTTGAATAATTTAATCGCCGCGTTACAGCGTTCCAGTATACGTTTACGACAGTTTGCGCAGAATCTGAACGGGCGGGTGCAACAGGAAGGCGAGGAGATTGTGGTACGTCTCCCATTGACGTTGTACCGTCAGGCCGATGTGACGGTCACCATGGCAGCAAACCTACCGACCGCAGCGTTGGGTACTGGCCAGGCAGTGCTGGTTGGCGAAGCTGTGCTCGATGAATTGGCCGGTGTATTGCAGACAGTTGGCTGGCAGGTGGAACGAGTGCGGTCGTTCGTCACGGCGCTTGATATGGCCCGGTATCGGCGGCCACGTCTGTTGGTATTCGCTGATGCGGAAGCGGATGTTGATCCGGTAGAGTGTGCTCAAATTGTACGCACCGATCCGGAAACGTGCGATGTTGTGGTAGCGCTGGCCGGTCATGGTCACCCGTCACGCGACATTGCAGGCATTCCATGGCTTGATCTCCAGCAGCCGGTGCTTGAACAGATGTATCGTCTGCTGCATACGCACGTTCGCACTGAGCATGGATTGCCTCGTATCTTACTAGTTGATGATGAACCGGACATTCGATTTATTCTTGGGCAACAGTTGATCAGCAATGGTTTTGTCGTAGTCACTGCACCTGATGTCAGAACTGCGCTCCAACTGATCCGTGAACAGTATTTTGACCTGATTATCCTTGATCGGCTCTTGCCTGATGGTGATGGGTTACAAGTCTTGCAAACGGTACGGGCAGACTCGACTGGGCGAATGATACCGGTGATCCTCCTCTCGGCGGTGAGTGCCCTTGATGAACGGGTACGAAGTTTACAGCAAGGCGCCGATGACTACGTGGTGAAGCCGTGTAGTGTGACGGAATTAGCGGCCCGCATCCGTGCTATCTTGCAGCGGAGTGAGCGTGACCGTAGTGTCAATCCGATTTCACACTTACCCGGCAATGCTGTCATTGAGCAGGTCATTCGCGAACGATTGATGAAACAAGAGCCGTTTGCCGTTAGTTACATCGATCTCAATAATTTTAAGGGGTATAATGATTATTATGGTTTTTTCAAAGGTGATGCTGTCATCTTGCATACCGCTCGTGTGTTGACCAAAGCAGTTCACTGGTATGGCGCGCCAGACGATTTTCTTGGTCACATCGGTGGTGATGATTTTGTTCTAGTTACAACCCTTGAACGGGCGCAGCAGATCGGGCAGGCTGTGATCGAGCAGTTTGATGCGACAATCCCATATTTCTATTCGGCAGAGGACCGCGCACGGGGCTACATCCAGGGTTTTGACCGGCAGGGGCAACCATGCCAGTTTCCGTTGTTGAGTCTCTCGATAGTAATTGTACCGGTGTCACCCGCTCGCTACCAACAGCCTTATGAAATTGCAATGCGGGCAGTTGCCATCAAGCGCCAGTTGAAGTTGGAAAATGGAAGTTGTGTCATTGTCGATGATGGAGAAAGAGGATAGGTATGCCTTCAGTTCCAATACCAACGATTGTGGAACGAACGAGTCGTGGCGAGCGGAGTTGGGACATTTTTTCGCGTCTGCTGAAAGAACGAGTTATTCTGATCGGTGAACCGATCGACGATGAGCTGGCATCTTCAGTCGTGGCTCAGTTATTGGTCTTGCAGCAGCAAGACCCTGAATGTGACATCTGGATGTATATCAATAGTCCCGGTGGTGTGATTCGCGCAGGGCTAGCAATCTACGATACGATGCAACTGGTAACTCCTGATGTGTGTACGGTTTGTGTGGGGCGAGCCGCCAGTATGGCGACGGTGCTTCTCTGCGCCGGCACGAAGGGCAAGCGGTTTGCTTTGCCACACGCCACCATTCATTCCCATCCGGCAGGTGGTGGCGCCGAGGGCTATGCTCCCGATGTCCAGATTGCTGTCGAAGAGATGTTGCGGCTCCAGCGGTTGCTGCGGGAAATTATGGCCAGGCATTCTGGACAGCCGGTTGAGCGGCTGGAAGCCGATTTTAACCGTGATTTCTTCATGACGGCGACGCAGGCCTTGGAATACGGGCTAATTGACGCTATTTTGCCACCGAATCGCACTTGAGTTCGCCAGGTGTTGGTGTAGCCAATCAGCCGTAAGCCTGATACAGACCAGATCAATCGGCA
Source organism: Chloroflexus sp. MS-G (assembly GCF_000735195.1). Classification (GTDB taxonomy): domain Bacteria; phylum Chloroflexota; class Chloroflexia; order Chloroflexales; family Chloroflexaceae; genus Chloroflexus. The sequence goes on along the minus strand of NZ_JPIM01000012.1, from coordinate 38,377 downwards.
GTGAAATGTGGCTGGCAAATGGTAGCAAATGGTATTCAGCCCAGCCTCGGGCCAGGTCGGCAATTTCGGCTGCGGCCTCGGGCGGCACGATGGCATCACGCCCGGCGTACACCAGAATGGTTGGCGGTTTGAGCACCGCAAGCGTGCGGAGGCTGCCAGGAACATCGAGGGCGTCAAACAAATCCCAGGTGCTGATGGTGGCTCGAATGCCACTGGTCTGCCATGCCTTAATCACATGGTCGATAGCGCCATCACGGAAGAGGTGCAGCATTCGCCATTGAATGATTGCCAATGCCTCCCGTATCTGTACCTGCCGGTATGCATGAGCGTCGAGGCGCAGGCGTGGCGGTACTTCCCAGAGTGCTAACGCATCAACTCTGGCGCCATCGGCCACGGCGCGAGCCAGCACTGCGCCACCGAGACTCATGCCGATGGCGCCAACCCGCTCGTATCGCTGCTGGAGCCAATCAATCGGGTCAGCAACGCTATCAACCATCTGGGGGAAGGATTGGGGGCGCGGACTCTCGCCATGACCGTCGAGATCGATTAAGAGCACAGCCATACCGCGCTGTATCAGCGTATCAACGAGACGCCAGGCGTAAAAGGTTTTGTCACAGCCAGAACCATGCGTAACAATAATTGCCGTCCTGGCGCCGCCGAGCGGCACAATATGAAGAGCGGGCACCGGCCCATGGCGCGCCGGAACGTCGAGACGAATAATCAGCCGATCACGGTAATGCCCCGGTCGCAACTGTTGGCGTGGATCAAGCCGACGTCGTCGCAGCGTTGCCAGCACGCATTGAACGATAAGCGCTGGTATCATAAGAACCAGATGGGCCGACCAGCTCAGGGCTGGCTGGCTCCAGGTCAGGGTCATCAGTGGTAAGGCCAGGCGGTCACTCCAGCTCAGGCCGCGCAGACCACTCAGATGAGCGAGAGCGTTATAGCATGTGATCAAACGCAACAAGGTCGTAAGGAGACGCACAGAACCTCGATGAGCGACACAATTGCAGCGATTGCGACTCCACCCGGCGAGGGTGGTATTGGCATTATACGACTAAGTGGGCCTGATGCTCAACCAATTGCCTTACGCATCTTCCGACCGGTGCGGCCAGGGCGGTTACGCAGCCATCGGGTGCGCTATGGGCATGTGATCGGACCGGATGGTCAGGTGATCGATGAGGCATTGCTCACGTTTATGGCTGCACCACATAGCTTTACCCGTGAAGATGTCGTGGAGATTTCGTGTCATGGTGGTGCGTTACCGGTGCAACTTACGCTTGAGGCAGCACTGGCGGCCGGTGCCCGACTGGCGAATCCCGGTGAGTTTACGCTACGTGCGTTTCTCAATGGCCGAATTGATCTGAGCCAAGCCGAGGCAACCCTTGACGTGATCCGTGCTCAGACTCGTGCCGGGTTGACAATCGCGCAAGCCCAATTAGACGGATGGCTGGCGCGTGAAGTGCGCGCCGCTCGCCAGGCGATACTCGAACCCCTGGCGTATATCACGGCATTGATCGATTTTCCTGAAGAGGGAATTGAACCACAAACCGTGGCCGGGCCGATTGCCCAGGCATTGGCAACCGTTGAACGATTATTGGCCGGGGCCGAACAGGGAATGGTCTTGCGTAACGGTGCGCGAGTGGTGATCGTAGGACGACCAAACGTTGGAAAATCGAGTTTGCTCAATGCCCTATTGCGGGTTGAGCGCGCAATTGTGACCCCCATTCCCGGTACGACTCGTGACACGCTTGAAGAACTGGCCAATCTGGCCGGTGTGCCGGTTGTGTTGATTGATACTGCCGGGATGCGCACCAGTACCGATCCGGTTGAACAGATTGGGGTTGAACGGGCAGTGGCAGCACTGACACGGGCCGATCTGGCATTACTGGTGTTTGATGCTTCACAACCATTGACCCCTGAAGATGAAGCGATGTTGGCTACTACTGCGGATCGCCCAACCATTATTGTCTGGAATAAATGCGATGATCCTGCATTGCCGCCGCCACCAACACCTCACCACCCCCAATGCAAGGCAGTGGTCGCCTGTTCAGCTCGCTACGGGCATGGGATTGAGCATCTGGCACAAACGATTGCGCGCACGTTGTTGGGAGGAACGCTACCGGCAATGGCTTCGACGCATCTGGTCAGTAATCCACGCCATCGAGCAGCACTGCGGCGAGCGGAAGAGTTTCTACGGGCGGCGCAGGAGACGTTGGCGATGGGTGCGGCAACCGACTTACTGGCGGCTGATCTGACCGGCGCCGCGAATGCGTTGGGTGAGATTACCGGTGAGACGGTTGGGGAAGACCTACTTGATATGATCTTCAGCCGTTTCTGCATCGGCAAGTAGGTGCTGTGTTACAATGACGGTGTGCCGTTACAGCGCAAACAAAGGAGGATGCGCATGAATAAGAAGACCATCCGTGATGTGGATTGGGCCGGGAAACGGGCACTGGTGCGGGTTGATTTTAATGTCCCGCTCGATGATCAAGGACAAATTACCGATGATACCCGGATCCGAGCTGCCTTACCCACTATTCGCTATTTGCTAGAGCATGGCGCCAGTGTGGTTCTGATGTCGCATCTTGGACGACCGAAGGGGAAACCCAACCCGAAATATAGCTTGCGACCGGTTGTTGAGCGGTTGTTTGAGCTACTCCCTGAAGCAAAAGAGGTTAAGAAGACCGAAGCGATTACCGGCCCAGCCGCTGAAGCGGCTGTTGCTATGTTAAAACCGGGCCAGGTGTTGGTACTCGAAAACACCCGTTTCGATCCACGCGAAGAGGCCAACGATCCGGAGATGGCCGCTGAATTGGCCCGGCTTGGTGATGTCTTCGTTAACGATGCGTTCGGTACGGCCCACCGGGCTAATGCCAGCACCGAGGGGGTTGCTCACTATTTGCCGGCCGTTGCCGGTTTTCTGATGGAAAAGGAACTGACATACATCGGTGGTGCACTAAGCAATCCTCAGCGTCCGTTTGTGACGGTTATCGGCGGAGCCAAGATCAGCGACAAAATTGGCGTGATCGAGAATCTGCTGGGCAAAGTCGATGCGTTGCTCATCGGTGGTGGGATGGCAAACACCTTTTTGCTGGCCAAAGGGTTGAATCTGGGTGATTCACTGGTTGAACCAGACAGTGTATCCGTGGCGCAACGATTGATGGCGTTTGCCGATGAGCGCGGCGCCCGGCTCTTGCTACCGGTGGATGTGGTCATTGCCGATGCGTTCAGCGCCGAAGCCCAGCATCGTATCGTTGACGTCGGTGAGATTCCCAATGGCTGGCGGGTGATGGATATTGGCCCCAAGACCATCGAACGCTACAGTGCCGAGATTCGAGCGGCGCGCACTGTAATTTGGAACGGGCCGATGGGTG
>NZ_JPIM01000012.1:0-30000 GCF_000735195.1 Chloroflexus sp. MS-G | reverse complement strand
TGTACCGGCACCGACGCCGCGCCTTAGCCCGCTGGATCGTGGGCACCCTGGTGGCGGGAAACGCCACTGGTTCCGCACTGGTGCACGTGCTCGCCACGGCCGAGATCGCCCGCGCCACGACCCTGGCAGATGCGTGGAAGGCCTGGATTGCTGCCCTGCCCAGCATCTCACCGCTCCACCCGCAGCGGATGCACCACCGGTGGTCTCGTCCGCGTGCGTGTGGCACCGACCTGCGCCGCTGGAAAGGTGCGCACTGAATCGGCAGACTGCTGGTGCTCGGCCTGGATGCCTCCTCTAGACGCGCTGCCATCGTCCTCCTGCGCATGCGTGTTCGCTATTGCGGCCCCGGCCTACCGCTCGCCTGGGTGATCGTCCAATCACACTACCCGGGCGCGTGGGAACCGCAGGGGGAGCGGATGCTGCGCTAGGCCCGCCGTGCCCTGCCACCCGACCAGGCGGTCGTAGTGCTGACGGATCACGGGGTGTAGAGCCTGCGCTGGTGGTTTGCGATCCAGTCGCCGCCGTTCTATCCGGTCATGCGGGTGCGTGTTACCTCGACCGTCGCGCCGACCGTTCAGGAGGGGGCAGCCAGTGCAGAGCCTGGTGTCAGGTCCAGGATTTAGAACCTATCTGGGATATCCTGTCGCAGAAGGAGATCGGTTGGGGCGCAGCGGCGCTGCGCCCGTACCTCTATCAGGTTTCGTCCGCCGTATCGTGAGACGATTATTCGGATAGGCTCTTAGTAAAGATGTTGCGGTCACGCACGCATCCACGCGGATGGCTGGCGCGTTGGTAGTGGCGTGGGGTAGCCTACGTGGAACCGGGGGGGCGTGCTGACCGGTCTGCTGCTCGCGCTGGTGGATGCGGGGTCTAACGCCCCCCAATGCCTGAAATCGCTCTAAATCGCCCCTTTCAAGAAGGGGTGACAAGACTGGTGAACGTTTGGATCACGATCAGACACCCGCTTTGGCACTCATTAACGACGGGCAAGGGTGATAATTGTTGGCACTTGATCGAACATCCAAAAGGCAATAACCATCCCAATGATCGATACACTCAATCCCCATGCGACGAAAAGCCATATTCCGCTCAACCACCACCCGACAAAAATGAACCAGAGTGCTCGCAACAACAGCGGGTGTTGCGGTGTCTCTACCCGGTATATCTGCCCACCGGCAATCACCAGGTTCTCGCGCCGCGGTGCAAGTGTTACCACTTGCGGCATCCGATTGAGCATCCACAAACCAACCGGTAAACCGATAATGGTGACACACAAGATCCAACCTATTGCAGTCCAGATACCGCTGAACCAAAATCCGAATAAGAAGAAGTAGAGTAAACGGATCAGGATGTTGGGGCCATGTCGCTGTTCAATGCTGATCGGTCGTTGTTGCACTGGTGTCCTCCTTTCAGAGCGTCTGGCCGACCTGACTAATCAATGTGCATTCACGATGTTACATAGCGTTCATCAGGTTTTCGTATGTCGCTATTGCTAACTTATTTTTAATGATACGTGCCCCGTTCCAGAAAGTTGCAGAAGACGTGCGCTCATGATCTACACTTTGTACGTCTTATTACGCAGGTGCATGGCAGTCTGTGCTATGCCGACGATGCAGAGGGCTTGTTTAGTAATCCGAGGTCTAGCTCTAGCGTAGTTCCTGCATAGTTGATTGGTGCTATAATCAAAATGTGAGAATCGTCACGCACTGGCTAGATGCTGAGCTAATCATGAACACACCGGCAATTGAAACGATTGATCTCGTCAAGCGGTATGGTGACCTAACCGCGCTTGATCACATTAACCTCCGTGCACCGGTTGGTCGTATCTATGCGTTGTTGGGGCCTAACGGCGCCGGTAAAACGACTCTGCTGAGTATTTTGACTACTCTCTTGCCGCCAACATCAGGTAGTGCCCGCATCCTCGGTTATGATGTTATCCGTGATGCTGCGGAAGTCCGTCGTCGGATCGGGGTGACGTTTCAGGAAATGGTGCTCGATCCACTCCTAACCGGTCGCGAAACGCTTGATTTCCATGGACGGCTCTATCGCTTACCGGCAGACGTGCGTCGGCAGCGTATTCGTGACTTGGTCGAGCTGGTACAACTGACTGAGGCGATTGATCGTCCGGTCAAAAGTTATTCTGGCGGCATGAAGCGTCGTCTTGAATTGGCCCGTGGCTTGATGACCGATCCGCAGGTGTTGGTTCTCGACGAACCAACGCAGGGGCTTGATCCACAAAATCGGGTGAATATCTGGAACTATGTGCGCGATCTGAACCGCCAGCGTGGGATGACTATCTTACTGACTACGCACGCCATGGACGAGGCAGAAGTCCTGGCCGACCTGGTAGGCATTATCGATCACGGTCGCTTAATCGTTGAAGGGCGGCCAACCGATTTAGTTGCCTCACTGGGTTCGGATGTGATTCGCGTGCGCGGTCGAGGCGATTTGCAACATCTGGCGACAGTTGTCCAGGGTGTTGAAGGTGTTCAGGGTGTCGAGACCGATTCGGCTGATAGTCTGGTGCTCGTTTACACCGACAACGGGAGTCGACGGCTCCCTGTTGTGTTAGGGGCAATAAGCGGGAATGGCTTTGTAATCGAAGATGTTACCCTGGCGCGACCTTCGCTCGGTGATGTCTTCTTGCATTATACCGGTACAGCTTTGCGTGATTAAGTGAGGACTGTATGTACGCAACCTATGTTATCTGGACACGCCACATGCGCAAGTTTGTCCAGCAAACCGAAGAGCTGTTCGGTCTGGCGCTGCAATCGGTGTTGTGGGTGGTGCTGTTTGGCGTTGGCATGCGCGGCATGATTAGCTCGATTGGCGGAAATGACTATATGTCGTTCATCCTCCCTGGAATTATTGCGTTGAGTGCTCTCGGCGGCGCAGTTGGGGGCGGGATGGTGTTACTCGATGAGCGGCTTCGTGGCATTGTTAAAGAGTACCTGGCTGCACCGATTCCGCGCTTGAGCATTTTGTTAGGCAGTGCTGCCAGCACGGCAACGAAAGCACTCTTTCAGGCAATCCTGATGCTCGTCGTTGGTTTACTGATGGGGGCACGAGTAGGGGTGAATCCTCTTGGTTGGCTCGGCGCCCTGGTGTTGCTTGTTATCTTCGCCATTGGTTTCAGTGGTCTGGCACTCGGTGTTGCCGCAGTATCACGCAGTATTGCTGGCTACCACGGCATGATCTTCCTCTTCAATTTGCCCTTGTTGTTTGCGTCTAATGCCCTCTATCCACTCGATGTTTTGCCGGACTGGATGCGCATGATTGTGTTGTTCAATCCGGCGACGTACTTTATCGATGCAATACGGGCGTTAGCGTTTGGGACACCGCCTACTCTGCCGCTATGGATAAGTAGTGTGATCCTGCTCGGTTTTGCCGTGATCGGGATGGCTTTTGCACTGGCCCTCTTTCGTCGCTCACTGCGGGCGTGATTGTGCATACTCGATGCCTCAGATTCTGTGGCGGCAAGGCTTGGCCTGGTTCCACCGTATCCCGACCATCTTCGGTGACTTCTGCCTATCCCTGCCGCAGCGGTTCGCAAAGCGTTCTTCTACCGATCGCATCCAACCAGGGTGGTAGGATCGATATTCACCTCACCGCGCCAGACCTGATAATCGAGATGTGGACCACTGGCAAAGCCAGTACTACCCATTAACCCGATCATATCGCCGGCCTGTATTTGCTGGCCGTCGATGACGGTAACAATCGCGAGATGTGAATAGCCGGTACGCCAGATACCGTCTGCCGCCAGCACCCAGACATGATGACCGGCGGGGTAACTATCTAGTGTTACCCGTACCCTGCCGTCATGTGTTGCGACTACAGGCGCGTACCAGCTTGCTTCCGGTTCGGCGACTCCATCACCATTGCCATCAACCGCTAAATCAATTGCGCCCCAGATTGCGGTCGGCGTATGCGAACCTACTCCGTATCCCTGGGTTATCACAACCCGACCGGTCGCAGGTTGAACCGGACAACCATGGGGACCTGCTTCATCAAGATAGAACTGCGGTACGGCAGGTGTACGTGCTGAGGATGGCAAAGGAGCTACGAGCGGTGCCAGAGCCTCTGGTGGTGGGAGAGTCGGTAATGATGGTGGTATGACTAGTGTCGCGCCTTTCCGTTGCTCTGTGAACGGTAGGATGGTTGGTATCACCGTGCGAGATGCCTGCCCGGTCATCTCAGGAGCCGGCTCAGTCTGTGATGATAGCAGTGAGCTAACTTGTTGCAGAGCGACGGTTATCAAATGGTGTTGGAAACGCTGTCCTCCTTCGCCAAACAGTGACAATAACGCCAGCGTTGTGGCTAAACCGGCAGCCAGAGCCAATGGCTTCAGACCGGAACGGGCTTGCGTCTGGGGAGGTAATGGCCTAATCGCCGTCGGTGGTATCCCTAACACAAATGCAATCGTCTCAGCTTCGTGATGGCTAAGGTGACGTAATCCGTACTCTGCCTCGGCGAGCACACGAGCAGGAATACCGGTCAAGAGTGCCAAATCAAGAAAGGTCAGCTCACGGGTACGACGAATAGTGCGAAGTGTCTGCATACCTATCCTCTTGCAATGACACGATTAGCTTGAAGATAGCACAATCGTGCACCGCGCAAGATGACAGAATGCCTACAAATCCTCTTTAGCAGTGTGTAACTATACTTCCGTTGCTACCCGACAGACAAGTGGTGAGAACAAAATGCAATCACCCGATCTCACACGAGAACGCGGGCCAGCGGCCCGCGTTCCCAGGGAAGCAGCACATTGCGCAGATGTGCCCTAGTCGCCATACGTGCGAGTTGCTTTGGCAGCGTATTCTGCTTCAAGCTCGGCCAGTTTCCGTTTCCGCTCGCGCTTCTCTAGGCGGTTGAGGGTGATGTAACCGGCGAGGATTGACACGAAGAGGGCAGGCCATACCAGCCAGGCAAAGCTGATTTTGATACTAATGGCAAATAAGAGGCCGAAAAGACCAATGAATACCCCACCGGCGGCCATGTATACTTCAAAGCTAGTACTATTGAGGTAGACTTCGTCTCGTGGGCTAAACCGTTGTTGACGAGCCATACGCGACCTCTATCTGACTAATTCTTGTATCTTTGCACCTATGCTAGCACAGCCGCCGATGAAATGGTAGTGGTTGAAACGATGCATTCTTGGTGCAATATCTGTGCTTTTATGCAAAAATAATCTACCAAAGAAGGGGCAACCTGTGGTTGCCCCCGTTGTGCATTAACGCGGTTGGGTAGCAGGTTTGGGGCCACCTTCAATCAGCATTCGCAGGCGATCGAGTTGAATACGCATGTCGAGTGACGCAAAAATCTGCCCGAGACCAACCACAAAGACGCGCAAACTGGGATCGGGCACTTCGTACTCAACCCGATTTTGCACAATCGTGCGGTCACCATCGGCAAACCAACGCCAGAGTTCTTGCCCCTGCCAGAGACCCTCGATCTTTAACAAGATGTGATTGCTATCACGTTCAGTAACGGTATACGTCGCACCGGCCAGCGCGAGTGATTTCAGTCGTAGCTTGTGTTTGCTCCCCAGTGTCATTAACTCGCCTTCGATAGGATCAAGAACGACCAGCGGTGAACGCCACTCCTTCATCAATTGCGGATCGGTCAGGTAGCGTTCTACAGTCGCAGGTGGCGCTTTGATTGAAACAAACTGTTCTTGCACGATCATGCTTGCTCTCCTATGGCTATGCGCTTTCGATTGTAGCACGATAGTATTCTTCGATCCCGCGTTTCAGCATCAGAGCCGGATAGCCTGTAACCGGCACTCCCAGGGCATTGCCTACGGCATCGTTTGGTCCTAACGAAACAACTTCACCGAGTTCAACCGGCTCGTAAGCACGCGGCGCGTCACCACGCGCTTCGGCTGCCAGAATCTCGGCCAGATGCTCACCCTGGCGCACTGCGTAAGATGCAGTGGGGGGTAGGGTCCCACCACGTCCGTCAGGGACTGCCGCACAATCACCAATTGCGAAGACTGCTGCCTGTCCATTCACGCGCAAATAGCGATCCACCAGTACCCGACCCATGCGATCGGTCGGGAAGCCTGCTTCGGCGAGGAGGGCCGGAGCGCGAATACCTGCGCCCCACACGATAGTTCCGGCCCGCAATATACGACCATCGGCAAAGCGGAGCAGTTGCGGTTCTACCCGTACCACCGGTGTTCGCAAGAAGATATTCACGCCTAAACGTTCTAGCCGGCGCACCGCCTCATTACTGGCCCAAGTGCCGAGATGCGGCAAGAGATGGTCTTCTCGTTCGATCAGAGCAATACGGACTTCATTGCGAGGTGCGCCGGTTTGCCGACAGAGATCATCAGCCCACGCCGCCAGTTCACCGGCCAGTTCACAACCGGTATATCCACCACCGACAATGGCGGTCGTCATTGCGATCCGCAGCTCGGTCGGATCGGTCAATGTTGCAGCCTGACTAAACTTACGTATCAGATGCTTACGCAGGGCAACCGCATCAGGGAAGGTTCGGAGGGGCAGCGCATGCTCGCGAGCACCTGGAACCTGAAAGGCAGTTTCGCTGCCCAGCGCAATAACCAGCCGATCATATTCGACACTTCGGCCATCAGCGAGGACGACGCGCCGTTCCAGAGGAAGGATTGTCTGTACCCGCCCCTCGATCCGTTCTACCTCACGACCTTGAAAGAGTTTATCGAGCTGATAGATGGACTTTTGGTCGGTAATCCCGGCGGTAGCAGTCAGATGCAACAACTGAATCAACTGATGGTACGGATGTTGATCAACAACGTGGATAGTAATTTCTAGCCCGTAAGTACGACGGAGACGAGCCAGATCAAGCGCAGTACGTAAACCGGCATAACCGGCGCCAAGTATCACAATTCGCATAGTAGCAAAGCTCCGTGGAACAGCGATCTCAAAGGCATCACCACATGCCTCTCTCTTTACAGAATACCACGGTCTGACCGCCGGTTGACTGCACATTCAGGCACAACTTGCCGCTCTGTCAGGTAGAGAGACAAACGCAGAGGCATAGGATGGGTAGCCAACCACATCCCACACCTCTGCGTAGACCGACAACCTTAACCGATCACGGTGCCGGTGGTGTCTTGGGTGGAGTTTCGACCCACTCATCAACCTTTGCCGCACCCTGCTCGACGGCATCAGCAGCGCGGCTGGCTGCTCGGCTGAAGCTCGTTCCCAACTCTTCGGCAGCACGGGCCAGGCGCTCGGTGAACGAACGCACCTGCTCACCTACGCGCTGTGGGCTGGGCAGCGTGATCTGGGGTGGGTCGGCGGCAAAGATGTCATCAACCACCCGCTCCGAAACATTCGCTAGCTCCTTCGGAAAAGCGACAACGGCCATTGCTACTTCTGCCATAGCCCGGCGTACTCGCCGACGCGAATTACGGGGGAGCAGCACTAACGGTACCGAGGCAACAGTTAGGCCGATCCGGGTAGCACCACCGACGAAGCTAGCCGCCATCTCAAATAGCCCATCACGCTCAGTCGTCGTTTCATTGCTCATACTCGTCTCCTCCTTTGCTCACAACGAGCAATCAGCGTTACTTTGTCTCAGTCTTCGGCTCTTCGCCCTCGGCTGCCCACTTCTCGATGCTCTTCCCGGCGATCTCGGCAAAATCGCGGGGTAGCGAAGCGAATGCGTACATCAACTCCTTGGTCGCGTTGCGCATGTGCTGGCGCGACTCTGGAGGCAGCAGGGCCAGCGGTAGCGTAAAGACCGCGAAACCAAGCCGAGCAATCCCGCCACCAAACTCCATTGCCGATTCAACGAAGCTATCGCTGCGTCGTACTGGAACGCTGCGTACCCGCACCTCACCTTCGGTCTCCGTCATAGTTACACCTCCTTAAATGGTAACGGTCAGCCAAAATAGCCGCCTACGAGTAAACCTGAGATGATCTGGATTAAGGCCACAAATGGATTTGAGGCCAGGAGATAGCGCACATAATTCTGCTGGGTTGGTTCCTGGTAGAGCTTTATCTGATTATAGATCGGCGCAACCAGTGCCAGCAGCATAAATGCTGCTACCCAATACTGTCCCCATATCAGTGCCAGAACAAGGAGCATGGCCTCGAAGCCATTAATGGTCAGGTATGCCACAATCAGGGTACGTTTGACCCCAATCGCTACAGTTAGTGATTGTAATCCCAGCTTGCGATCACCCTCAACACTCTTAATGTCGTTGAGGAAAAGTAAACCGGCTGCCAGACCACCGTTGATTAATGCGACTAGCACACTCTGCCAGGTCAATAGCGCAAAGATCAGATGCCCCGCTAACCAGCTCATACTCACGTAGCCTAAGCCGACCGCTGGTGGTCCCAGCCAGAAATGCTTCTTTAGCTTAATCGGGGGCATGCTGTAAATAACCGACAGTATAATCCCGAGCAGGGCGAGCAGGACGATCAACGGCCTACCGAACACAAATGAGACCAGTATTGTCGCTGTGCCGAGTACAATCCAGTTCCAGCGTGCTTCTGCCAGCGAGACGATACCTGCCGGGATTGGTCGTTGCGGATCATTGATTGCATCAAGCTCACGGTCAAAGTAGTCGTTGATACTCTGGCTAAAACCGGTACCGAGTGGGCCGGTCATCAATGCGCCGAGCAACATCAGCCACCAGTGATCCGGTCTTGTCCAATCAAACCCTCGCTGAACCCCTGATGCCAGTGCTCCACAGAAACAGACCAGCACAGGTGAAATCCAGGTCACCGGATCGGCCAGTTCAATATGCGCCCGGATTTTTCGGCTGAGCGAGACACGTTGTTCAGTCGAAATCATAGTTGTTTACCGCATTGCCGGGCAGAAGCTGCACCGGTCTCAAGACAACAGCCGCTCTCTTATGGCTTCACCGCCTGATACAACACGTGATCATACCCTTCATCAAGTGTCACATCGGTAAATCCGATCTGATGCAGCAGATCGGGGTACACGCGGTGATCTTTGAATTCGAGTACCGAAAAGCTCATCCCGATCGCGCAGAGATAGTGAGTTAAATAGTCGTAGTTGGGATGTTCAGGATCGCTAATCACCATGTCTAGAATCAACACCCGACCACCGCTTGGCAGGGCATCGTATGCCTTTTTCAGCAACATCGCGCAGAACTGAGCGTTCATCGGATAGAGGATGCGCGAGAAGAGGACAGCATCGCCCTGAGGGTATGGTTCACGATACATGTCGACTGCGACCGGTGTAATCCGATCACTTAGTCCTTTGGCGGCAACATTTTCACGCACCAGGTCAAGTGCGCTTGGCAGATTGATCAGGGTCACCTTGAGCTGAGGGAAGGCCTGGCACAGTGCTGCTGCAATATCGCCGATCCCCCCACCAACATCAACCAGAGTCTGCACATCGGCAAGCCGTGCTCGCTTAACCAACAGCTCGGTGAAGAGCTGGATGTTCGAGCGGTGCAACGTCTCGTAGAACAGACTATCTTCGCGGGTGCGTGGTGGGTGAGGAACGATACTGGTGAAATCGACTTTTCCCCGTACCACATCGGCGAGCCGCAGATAGTAGTTTTCAATCAGATCGGCAATGTAATCAACGAATGGTACCATCGTCATATTTCGATGACGCTCCGGATTGGCAAAGAACTGGTCGGCGAAGGGGGTCAGTTGCCACAAATCACCATCCCGTTTTACTAGGCCAACCTGTTCGAGCGTGATAAGGAACTTTTCCAGCCGCTGTGGTACCGTCTGTGTTACAGTTGCCAGATCAGCCAGGGTACGTGACGCGGCAGCCAGGAGATCGAATAGCCCCAAATCCTTGGCTGCTTTGATCACGAAGAAATCAACCGTTCCCTTAAAAACCATGTCGTAGGCCCGGTTAGTTGCCGCAAACAGCTCGTGTTGTTCGAGTGCTACGGCGTCTGGCATCATTGACTCAACCGATGGTACAGTCGTCATGCAATCCCCCTCAGGCGCAGATGCGCGGTCGCTACGAGATAACCGAAGCCGAATCTTCTGTGCGTACTGCCAGCCGGTTTAGTAATGGCTGGAAAAAGATTGGAATAAAGCTGAACCACCAACTGATGTAACCAAGCCAGGCGAAGATGCGGTGTAGCCGTTGCTGATACGGATGGTTCTTCATCGTGGTTCCCCAACGATGACCGGTAATCATGGCTCCTACCATACCGATTGTTGGCAGTGGACCGGTAATCATAAAATAGATTTTCAGCCAGCGGGGTTGGTGTTGTCCCCCAAACCGTTCTTCGCGGAACAGGCGACCAATCCCGACTAGCGCAACCATCAGGTTCATCAACCAATCGAGCGCATGGGCCAGGTTGGCCAGCCGGGTACGAAGTGCGGCACGTTCTGGTTGATGATCGTTGACTTCCTGCCGACATAAGTAGAGTACTGCGGTATAACACGCGAGTGATACTCCCGACACGGCTGCCATTGCGTACAGTATGAATCGCTCAAAGTTCGATGATTTCATGCAATTTGTATTATAGTACAAATCAGCGATATTTCAAACAACAACCGGTGATGATCCGACCAATACGCGCTGCCAATTTTTTAACCCTTCAGGATCACCGTACCACGGTCGTCCGTGGAGCGATGAGTGGTACAGGCCAGGTACAGCCAGATATTCAGCGCCGGGTAATGCGGCACAGGTCAGGGTAGTAATACCGTCGCCCCAAGCTTGAGCACCAGATGGCCCATCGATCATGACATAACTGTTGTAGGCCATTCGTTCGATCCAGCGCCCGTTGCGATTCGCCTGAATGCTACGCCCGATAATAGAGGTGTAGCGGATATGGTCGTAGTATGCTCCTGGATAGTGTTGATTCGTAAACCCCACTGTCTGCCTTGTCCAGAATTCCTTGCTATGATGCGGTGTACCGAGCATGACCAGGTGATGGACAAAGCGATGACCACCGTATATCTCACCTTTATATGGGTGATCGCCGAGATACATTCGAGCTACCGTACCACCTACGCTGTGGGCCAGAATTGTCACGCTGTTTGCTCCAGTCTCTTGGAGCGCCTGAGCGACGGTGGCGCGCAAGATGCGCAACACTGGCCGAAAATCCCAGTCGCGCGTTAATGCCCAGCGCAGGCGTCCGATTGGGGTGATGAAGACTTGAAAATCGAACGGTGGCCGAGAAAGAACCTGGGCCAAGGTTTTGTAATCATCAGGACTGGTCAGGTAACCGCCAATAATAACCAGTGGACGAGTCATACGTGCTCTCACTAGGCGTCGAACCAGAGTGGCACTACATCACGAGCACCGTACCAGGTTGACGGTGCGTTGTACGGTGCGTGACGGGCACCCTCAAGAATCAAGTTGTCCGCTCCAGCCAGATAACATGCCGCCGTCGGAACAATTCCATCGCCGATGAGATTTCCATCACCAAATGAGACCTCATAGGAACGGTAGGCAATCATCTCTTCTGGTGAGCCGAACCGGCGACCACGCACGCTCCGACCGGCAACTGCGCGATACTTGATATGCGGAAAGGCCGCACCGGGATACCGCGCTTCCAGCCAGTCGGCAAATTGCTTGACCCATATTTCCGAGGTGGCATGGGCTGTTCCCAGCGTTGTCAGACTCGCCACGACCTTGTGACCGGCATAGCGAACACCCTGATACGGTTCATCGGCCAGGTACGCTCGGGCAATTCGCCCACCGGCACTATGCCCGATGAGATCAATTTTATCTGCACCAGTTTCATGTAATGCAATTTGTACTGTGGCTGCCAGGGTATCGAGAGCCGGACCAAAATTAGGATCGCGCAGTGCCAGCCAGTCTAGCCGACTGAAGTTGACAACGTACACGATACGATTGTACGGCGGTGCGGCTAGTATCCGCGCCATTCCTAAGTAATCGGCGGGTGACGATAGCCACCCGCCCATAATAACAACCGGACGAGGCATAGGTCACTCTTTGTCTTCAGAGCGTTCAGGTTCGTTTGTAGCTGCCGATTTGTTGTTCCCATTCCCGTTGTCGGCAACTACTTTGATTCGACGGATGGTGCTATTCTGCGGCTTTGCCGGCTCACCGGGGAGTGCATTGATAACGGCATTGCACAGATCACCACCGATACGTAGCAATTCTTCGGTCTGGAAACGAATCCAGTGGCCGTAGAAGTTAAAGACCTTCTCGGTTGTAGTGCGTACTTCACGAGTAAAGGCTTCTAGACCCTGTGGTGGAAGAGCGCCTCGTGCATACGCACGCAGCAGATAGCCGATAGGTTGGACATCCGTCAGCGGCTCATCACCAGCCTGGCTCCGTCGTAACGGCGTTGATGGTGTTGACTCTTCGGAAGCCGATGGCTGATACGCAGGCGGAGTGTAGTTGCGCGGCGTGTACGATGGCGTGTACGATGGTGTAAACGACGCACTTCCAGGCGTATACGAGCGTGGTGGTGGAGTATAGGTTGCCCGTCCTGATGATGTCGATGTGGATTCATCGGCATAGCGTACCGGTTCATCATAGGTCAGGCCCAAGAAGCGCTGAAGCCAAATAGGCATCCAGCCCGGCCCAGCCGCTTGTCTGTAGCGGGGATCCTCTTCAGTAAGCCCAAACCACCGACGTACAAAACCGGGTAACCAACTAACAGTGTCATTTTCATCAAAGCGATTCATACCTGCTCCTCTCTATCAAGAGCCAAAGGCAAAGAGCCGACGACGTTGGGGGACATACGGTGCAAAGCAGAAATTAATGATCCGCTCTAGATCATCGTTTGGATAACGACGATCAAGGGTTGCAATTGAGTCAAGAACGTACATCAATTGCTCAACCGGTGTTTCTGGTTTACAACGCACTAATTTTTTGATCAGATGTCGGCGCAGTTCCAGACTATAGCGCAGCGACGTGGTTGCCAGACGGGCCAACAGTTGATCGCGCACATCCACATTTTTGGTTAGTCGGTCAAGCCAGCGTGCCAATCCAAGCCGTTCACTGCGGTCAAGGTAATAGTTGACCAGATCGACCAGCCCAACGACTGATGTCACGCTGATCACTTCTGCCCATCGTTTAGGAAAAGAGAGACGGTTAAAGGCTGACAACGATTCGAGTTGTTCGATCAATTGGCAAGCAGAGTGGTATGGCTCTCGTTCAAAGCTACGACGCAGACCAGCTTCCCGCTCGGCCAGCATTGCCACCGCTTCGCGCACGACACCGTCGCTATCATCGTAGCCACCGTGGTATAGGTGCATCTCGTGTGCCAGTTCGTGCAGGGCAATACCCACGCTGCCATCTTCGTCCCAGCGGCCAAGCATCACCACCGACCCAGAACGGGGTGAAAAGCTACCACTATCACCCCAGGTTGTGTCCCGAACAGTATCAACCGCTTCAAATGTCAGGCGCTCGGCGAGGACGGTCGGAGGGATGTCGGGCCACATCTTGGTTGCCAGGCGTCGGACCTTTCCGGCCAGCCGACGCGGACGGTAGGTATACTGACCAACCGTTAGGGGGCGGTCATCAGCCCGCTCCATATCAATCATCAATTGTTGACCGCCGGAACGAAGCAACAACTGCATAGACGATCCTCCCTAGCGAACACCTTTCAAGAAGAGGCGCATGATCTGAATGACCTGCTCTGGTAGTTCAAACAAGATCAGGTGACCACATTTTGGTATTTCCAGAAACGAGCCATTCGGCGTGAGAGCAACCAATTTTCGTCCATCAGCCGGACGCATAATCGGGTCGTTAGCCCCAGCCACCAGGAGGAGGGGCTGGCGAATCATCTTGGCCTGTTCGGCTACAGCCGCCAGAATCTCTGGGCGTGACAATTCAGAGGCCGACACTCGGACAGCCGCCGGATCGCAATAGCGAAGCCCAAGCGTTCCAAGTCGAATATCGCCAACTGATGGCGTATGCTGTGCCATCACCAGTCGGGCGTATATGAAGGGCAACCACCACAGGTTGCGGCGTTCGATAGGGCGTAATACCCGATTAAACACCGTATCGAGCAAGCGGGGGACGAACGCCGAAGCCAGCTTGTTGTACGGTAACAGACTAAAGTTAAAGAAGAGCAATGAGCGCACCAGTTCAGGATGATTGGCGGCGACGTGCAAACCGACGAACGCGCCGAGCGAGAAGGCAGCTAGATGCACTGAGCCGAGATTCAGCTTCCGGATCAGCATTTCCAGATCGGTGCTAAAGCCGGCAACTGTATAATTCTGGCGCGGATCACTGTCAGAAAAGCCATGCCCTTTCAGATCGTAGCTGATCACACGATAGCCAGCCTGGGCCAGCGGATCAACGACATGGTGCCACCAGAACGATGAGCAATCCCAACCGTGGATCAATACCAACGGTTCGCCATCGGTGGGGCCAACATCTTGATAATGATGCACCACACCGTTCAGCTCAATGAAGCGAGCACGTGCTAACAAGGCTCGTTCACCTTCAAGACGGCGTCGCTCGCGTGTGCTGAGCTTACCGGCAAGGCGTGTGGCTACTTCGTTGGCATACGCAACGTACTTTGCCGTTGGTGGCGCATCGATTGGTCGCGCCGGTGGTCGCTCAAACGGGATCGGTTGGGCAAGCACTGACATACGCGCCCCCTTCGCTATTCTACCCACAGCCGCAGCACTTCTCCTTCAACTCTGGCTCGCAGTCGACCACCGTCAACCAGGCCAGGCAACAGTACGTGACGCCGCAACTGACCAAGCTGAACAACGACCTCTTCATTCGCAACGGCAATATCGAGGGATTTGGCGTCGAGGAACGGAATAAGAAGCCGCATATCACGATCACTACTTTGTGGACGCGGTGGCTCACTCATAAAGATGTCACCATCACGGTAGAGTGCTGCACCACGTAATGCCCATGCGTCGCGGTCAGTTGCTGTTGTATCAATCTGACCAATCCGCAGCAGTGGTCGTGCGCGACTCGTCTCGTGGCTGAACTCGTGGCGACTCGCGTCATCAACCTGATCCGGCGTTCCGTTGACGATCACCTCATCGCTGGCAAGTCCATAAAGACCGAATGCAGTCAATGCTGAGCGGAGTGGTGGCAGACGGAGTTCTGGTGGTAAGACAACCATGCGTACACGTGCACCGCTCTCGGTCTCAAGCCGTGCGCGTTGCGCTTCCAACTCAATCCGCAGCTCTTGCAGGGGCGCAGTAGCACTTGGCGCCAGAATGGCGGCTGGAATCATTGCCTGTTCTTGCGAAGCACGCGATTTTCCCGGTCCGCGATCAAGCCCGAAGATCAGACGGACTGCCCATCGCAACACATCAGGTAGCGTCAAGGCCCGCAGGAGGGAATCCGGTGACGGACCATCGAGAATCAGTAGATCAAACCGGCCTGATTGACGGGCGCGCTCGGCGACTAGCATTGCTGCCACTGCATCAATACCAGGGAAAGCGGGCAACTCATCAGGGCCAAGATCGCGCAAGCGGGAAACCAACCCACTGCGCAACGAAGGTCGCACCTGCTCCCAGCAGCGTGCTACTTCTTCGTGAGGATGAATCTCCATTGCTGCCAGATTTGGTTCCAGTTCGAGTGGGCGTGAACCAAGGCTCTGATGAAGCAGATGGCCGATCAGATGTCCTGGCCCGCTCGAGGCTAGCAGGGTGCGATAGCCGCGTCGCGCAGCATGACATGCCGTCGCCAGCGCTGCCGCGCTTTGTTGGAGTTGATGATGAGCAGTAAAGATCAGTGTGCGCATGGAGAGTGCTCGCAACCGGTGCTAGAAGCAGCCGGTATAGTCAACGGGATTGTTCCAACGAAATAGCGATCATGCCGCTTCGACTTGTTGTTTACTGGTCGTGCGTTCAACCGGTACCTCGTAAAAGGCCAGACGTAGGATACCATCTTCATACCGATGGTCACCAAGCGTGCAATCGTACAATACGCGCGGTAAGGCAATGGTGCGTTCGAGTCGGCCAACGGTAATCGTCAAATCTGGGCCAATATGGCTTACCTCGATTGTCTCGCCGGGGTCAAGGAACGGCAAGCGTAGACAGAGATCATATTGACCTGGTTCACCATCATCACTCCATTGTTCGAGCCAAATGGGGCGCTCATCGTACAGCAATGCGCCGGGATCAACTTCACCGAAGGTCAGACGTCCGATATGCAGCAATGCCTCGACTCCAATCGGTTCACCACCTTGCAGTACGGTACGGAAGATTGGTGTGGGCGCAAAGCTGGCTTCAATCTCAGCCAGATATTGTTGCTGGAGGTTCACCCAATAGTCAAAATACGGACCAAGATCGGTACGATGAGGTAAAATCTTATTTACCAGCACTGCATCTAATTGCAGGCCATATAGACTGAGAAAGGTATACGCCCGTCGTGTCTCAAGCAGCGGCAAACGTTCTGGATTGAGCACTAACCGCACCGATACATCTGAACTAACCAGAAAATTGGCCAGTTGCTCCATCCGTTCGAGCAGCTTCCCGACCTCTTCAAAGAAGCGATCATCGGGCAAATCACGGCGGAAAGGCCGCGCTACATTAGCGATCCCCCGGTACACCCGGAAGAGGCGCTTTCCTGCCTCACCGCCGATAATCATTTCGGGGTATGCCAGCAGACGTAACGTATTCCCAGTTGGTGCCGTGTCGAGTACGATAGCATCCCAGCGCCCGCTCTGGGCTTCGTCCATAACCCGCTGCAAGGCCAGGATTTCATCGAGTCCTGGTTGATTGGCCAGCTCAGCGGCTGTTGACCGTTCGATCCCACGCGCAGAGTAGGTTGCAGTGACAAACTGTTGGAAGCCGCCCAGGTTTTGACGCCACTCATAAATAGTATCTACCTCAAGGCCGTAAAGATGAGGTGCGAGCGGTGTCGGTCGATCACGGCTGATCGCAATCCCCATCACATCGGCCAGAGAGTGGGCCGGATCACTTGACAACACCAACGTTCGGCGACCGGCACTGGCAAGCATTACTGCTGTTGCCGCCGAGAGTGTTGTCTTACCAGTACCACCTTTACCGGAGTAGATAATGACGCGCGTCATATTCCCTCATGTGCCTGCAATATCGCTTTTCCCCCCAACCCCGTTTACGAATCGACCGAATCGGTGGTCGTACCATTGTGCGATTCGGACGTCGCACCACTGCCACTCACTGCGGTCGGACGGTCGGCCCGACTCACCACGATCCGACGTACCGGTGTTGACGTTCCATTTTCAGCGGCCGGTGGCTCTGCCCGACGAATGCTAATCGCACGTCGTACCGGTTGTGCATCGTTAGGAGCAGGCGGAGTTTCAGGCGCCGATGGTTGCGGCGCCGAACCATCGGCGCCAGGTACGGGTGCCGATGCCGATTGACGCACGGCTGCTCGTACTGCGATACGGCGCTGGGTTGGTTCCTGGGCTGGCTGTTGTTCGGTTGGCTCAGCGAAGCGTACTGCTGCCCGTACAACCGGACCAACGGGGGCCAGCGGTCCACCTTCAGCTTCCTGGCGGGCAGCAGCGTAGTACAGGCCACGCATTGCATTACGTCGCACGCGGGGGTCTTGCATATTATTGAGCAGTTCAGTAGCCCCGCTCAGAATCTCGCTAGCGCGCCGCATGCCACGAGCCAGGCCACGCGGTACTTCAAGCATCAAGCGCAGCGATCGGCTAACTTCATACATATTGGGCTGTTCAGGTAGGGTGGGCAATGGGCCAACCGACGCTGTCGGTGCAGGAGAAGCCGATGCAGGAGCACCGCGCTGACGCTCGTAGGCTGCAATCAGATTACCGGGCGAAACCGGTTTTGTCTCTTCTTCCTCAGCTTTTGAACCAAACTTCCACCACCGCTTTTTCTTAGGCTGTGCGGGTTCAGGTTCAGGTGGAGGCGGCGGAGCCGGCTCGCTGGAAAGGAAAAACGGTGGTAACGGCTTACGCTCAACGGCGGGAAATTCTGCTTCAAATGCTTTTACCAACTCTTCACCACTGAGGCCTGCCAGCACCTGATCGCCAACCCAGGCCACCATCTTTGCCAGCACGTCAACGTCTTCGACCGGCATGTAATCAAGCGTATTAACAATCACTCGTTCTGGTTGACCGGCATCCTGCACTTCACCGAGTGCAACTCGACGTTTGCGCGGCGGTGTTGCCGGTATTCGTAGGGCAAGACTCACGCGCCCGTGCCAGGGATCCCAGGTCTCGGCGCGTACTACATCCACATCGCTCCATGGAAAGCCATCAACGGTATCGTTAAAAAAGCCACGTGCCCACAAGATCAATCGCCGATCTGTCAAGGCAACAAAATCGGCGAGGGCAAGGCCGCCGATACGACGCCGTTGTTCATCAAGGAGTGTACCGTCGAACAGTGCTAGCAGGATTTCGCCCTCTTCGAGCAATCCACGCTGCTTCATCTCTTCGACGCTTGCCATACTAACATTGACACCGAGAAATGGGCTCATACCTGCTCCTTGGGCGGTTGCAGCCGCCGGTGATACCAATACTTACGTCGTACGATCTTGATTGGCGTCTCCCGATCCACTCAACGCTGCCAGTGGTGTACGTTGCACCGGAGCAGTCCGGCGGCGGAGTGGGATGTCACGCCGATCAGAAACGTTCATTGCTGTGCTTGGCGAGGTTGATTGCGTTGTCGGTGCTTCACGAGCTGCTGGCGAACGTCGACGCAACGGAATCTCGTGATAGCGATGGGGCGTCGGTTCTGGTTCAGGTGGTGGTGAATCGGCTGAAGCCGACGACGTTGGTTGAGGTACCCCCTGACGATTCAAAAACGCCAGCGCAATCTGTTGAGCAGCAGGATTATTTGCAACAGTCTGAACTAAATCATTAACAGCACGAATAGCTTCTGTCAATTCTCGAATACTTGCCGGGCTTAAATCAAAGGGTAAATCGGCTTCGCGAAGGGTGCGACGTAACGTATCCCATGCCGAGCGGGCCAGACGACCGGCAGTAAAAATTTGATTTGGTGGCAGGCTGGCCGGGTCAACGATAAATGGGGCATTCGGCGTTGCTGGAGTACGCGATGCACCACCGGGCCAGCGGTACGGTGTCTCATCGGGGCGTAATGCATCTTCCGAACCATAAATGACAGCGCCGAGGGCTGTCAATACATCGGGGGCTGCCTGACGAGCATCAATTCCGGCAGCCAACGCCGCCCGAGCTGTTTCGGTGGCAGTGCGCAACAAAATCATCAGCGCCGGTACATAAGCCTGAGGAACCAGAGTCAGCGTAAAGACCTGTTCTTCAGCATCAGGGGCACTGAAACCGAGTGTCACTTCGCCGTGGATCGGATCAATCCCGCGCCCATCGATGAATGACAGCTCATGCAATGGAAAGGCGTAGCACAGGTGTCGTCCGTAGTCACGTGCCCATAGAATGACACGCAGATCGGTAATCAGACAATAATCGTGCAACGTCGGCCCACTGAGCCGCTGTCCCTGCTGGTCGAGAAGCACACCATCAACCGCGACCAGTACTTGCTCGCCGGGATCGAGCACGTCAAGGCGCGTTATCTCGTCAAGATGAGCCGGTACGGTTGTATGACTGTAGTAAAGCAGGTTAATCATAACGCTCCAACGGGATCGGCGTGAAGCGGCGGTATGCACGCTTCACGCCTGCCCACCAACCTAGCGGTTGAAGCGCGAGCGGATGCGCTTCGGACGGAAGCCGTTGCTCGAGCTGCTGAACGCTCCCTCGCCCGAGCCACTCCGGGATACGCCCGGGTAAGCATTGCGGTTGATGTTGTCAACCGCGGCTGCGGTGGCCTGTAGCGCATTCGAGACCCATTGCCAGTGGCCCTGGAACATAATGTCGCCGATTTGCGCCACTTGGGCCGACGACTCCGAGAACCAGCCTCTCGTCGCCATGCACACACCTCCTTAATCAAACGAACCTCATTATTTAGGTCATCGGAGGCAAGCCTCCGAGGAACCCCACACGTCAGACTGCCTCAACGTTGCGCCATCTGTGGCGCCATGAAGGGCACGCTTAACCATTCGCCCTCCATCTCTGCCTGACCGGCTTCAAGGCCGGCCAGACTGGTCGGCAGTGTAATCACCCGCCGAAAGTCACCGATCTGCACCACCAATTCATCACCGTTCTGATACAGATCGAGCTGTGACACATCGGCAAAGGGCAATCGAATCTTCACGCGGTAATATTTATCACCTACTTTACTGATTTCCAGCGGCGCCCGGTCGTAGAGCACAGCGGTTGGATCCATATCACCGTAGATGTCATCACCCATCTGGCGTAGCTTTTCCAATCCGACCACCTCTTCGGGATAATACGGTACCCGTCGGATAGGTAATGGCACAAACGAGTGTTCAACATCTTGCAAATAGCGCTGCTGAATGTCACGCCAGTGGTTCAGATAGCCGCTATCTTGGTCGAGCGGCAGAATCTTGTTGACAACGACCATGTCTACGGTCATACCGTACATTGATAGATAGGTCAACGCACGCTGGCTCTCTTTAATCACCATCTTTTCCGGGTTCATTACCAGCCGGATCGACGTCTCGCGTGGATTAGCCAGGGTTGCCGTCACCCCTTCCATCTGCCGGAACATCTCATCAACCGCGTCGTACACTTCGGGTGGCGCAACCATCTTGTTGAGGCCAGGGGTGATCTTGCTCATCGGACGAATCAACGGCTTGATCACGTAGCGCTCAGCGCCACGTAGCATATTGATTGCCCATTTGAACGTCTCGGGCGCTGACAGTAGGCGCAGCGTTTCGCCGGTGGGAGCACAATCGATAACGAGCAAATCGTAATCGCCGCGCTCTTTGTGCTTCTTAATCCGAATGAGGGGGAAGGCCTCTTCCATTCCGGGCAGGACGCTCATTTCGTCGGCCAGGATGCCCTGCACGCCCTGCTCGGCCATTAACTGTGCGAAATGCTCACGCACGATACCCCAGTTGCTCTCGATGTCGTGATAAATGCTCACTTCAAGCGCATCGAGATTGTTGGTAATACGGACTGGTTCAGGGCCAAGAGGCCCTTCGAGATCGAGTGAGTCGGCCAGAGAGTGGGCCGGATCGGTGCTCATGACCAATGTCTTTAAGCCACGATCCGCAGCCCGGAGGGCTGTTGCTGCTGCGACGCTTGTTTTGCCAACGCCGCCTTTTCCGGTAAAGATTAGAGTGCGCATCAGGGCCTTTCCAGGAGCTACTGCTCGGCTGTCATCGATTGCCGCCAGGGCGGCACCAGAGGTCTATAATCGACTACCACCTGAAGTTTTTGCTTAAAAGCCAAAACCTCCTGCGTTCCGTTGATTTTGGCCTGTAACGCAATAGTAGCACGAATATCCGCAAGTGTCAACAAATTTTTCTCATATGCACCAATTCAAGTTCGCGGTGTGAAGCCATATTGATGATAGGTAACACCCGTTTTTGTCTTTGTTCACGCCCTGAATTCAAATAGGCTCCTGCAATATAATAACAGCTCTTTCATCTGCTGTGAAGCTGCTTTCCAGCATGGTTCATGGTATGATTTGCAACAAACGCAAAATATAGCCCGATCCTACCTGGCACACCTGCCGTGTAGCAGTCACGATTGCCGGTGTTCTATCACGTCAGCCAGATCACGGATGGCAAAAATTATATCCTGTTGCTTGATGTGATGTACGCTGATATTATACCAACTCTGCGGCTACTTTGGTGAGAGCTTTGAATAGATCATGCTGATCTATCTTTGTTGACCAGGGCAGCACTTGCCAGATTTCATCGTGGATCACGGTTGCCCCTGGTTCAAGCTGGTAAAGTGGTGCCAGGGTCTCAAGCTCGGTGCAGCCACGGTCGTAGTACACTTCAAGGTTGCAGTTCCGATCAGGATAGCGACCGTGCGGATGATAGACTGCCTGTTTTATAAACATCGTCTCTTGATGGAGGTAAGCCAGCCAACCGGCAGCACTATGTGTGCCTATTTTGGCTGGTGGTCCTATCTGTGACGTGTCGATCAGGATATAATCGTTGCCGAAGGAAAGACGTGAGTCGGGGAGGGGCGTGTAGGGCCAGAACGCGATCTGGCGGTTGGGAAGCAGCGGGTTTGCCGATGGCTGACCATTATGCAGCGGTACGATTGCCTGTCCGCCAGGAGCGAGTTGGGTAATCGCCCATGGCGCCAGTTCAACCGGCCAGAGGCCATGGTTGGTGAGTGTGTGGCGCAAATAGACCCGTGGATGGGTGGGATCAAGCGTGATTGTGATACTCTTAGCAATTCCGCCTGGATCAATAGCACTGCGTAGGATAACGCCATGTTCGATTTGTTCGGCATCAGGACCGTCCAAATCAGGCCAGTAGCTGCGCGGAAAGGCTTCGGGAGCGTGCCAGAGGCGATGACCGCCAAGCAAGGCAAATTCGCCCCACGGCGTTTCCCAACGGGCGTTTGGGGTTTCGGCCAGCAGGTTGGGACCTTCGTCTAGATGGAGGGCAAGGATGCGTGGCCCACCGCTTGCCAGCACACGCAGGTGCAAACGACGAGAGGTGATGGTTACAGTGGAGAGGGGTGTCATAGCATCCTCTGTTTCTGTTTCGCCAACAGCTTCTTTGTCATGGTAGCATAGAAGTGGTGCAAACGAACAGGTAAGGTCAGGCAATGAGCGAACCAACTATTTACGAACAGATTGGCGGCGAAGAGACGTTTCGTCGTATTGTTGATATTTTTTATGCGCGCGTTGAGGCCGATCCGCGGTTACGTCATCTCTTTCCACGTGATCTCGAACCAGGCAAAGAGCACCAACGGCTCTTCCTTATGCAGTACTTTGGGGGGCCACGTACCTATAGCGAACGACGTGGGCATCCGCGCTTGCGTATGCGGCATGCGCCGTTCCCAATTGGGCCGCGTGAACGTGATGCGTGGCTCGAACACATGCTTACTGCCCTCGTTGAGGCTGGCGTGCCCGAACCGGCGCGTTCGGTGATGGAGACGTATTTTCGGCACGCAGCTCAAGCGATGGTGAATCAGATGGAAAACGAGTGATAATTGGAGAGAAGCCCTTCATCGTCTGTAAGGGCATGTCCGAAGACTCGTGGTCACGGCGGCGCAGCGGATGATTTCAGGCGATGGAATAGCAACCGCCGATGGAAGAAGCCTCCCCTGGCGGGGGAGGCTTAGAGGTGGGTGGGGTGTATCAGCTCGTCCTGGCGCTGATCGTGGGTGAGCGACCGCGATCATGTCCAGAGGTGTCGGTGGCTGTCAACGAGTAATCGAGGTGATCAGTATTTCAGGCGCACTCTTACGAATGTTTGGCCGGATAGATCACAATCTTTCGGTTTTCGCCCTCACCTGAACTTTCGGTATAGATTGTCTTATCATTGCGCAGGGCGAGATGGACAATGCGTCGCTCATATGCTGCCATTGGTTCAAGCATGATCGGTCGCCCGGTCTGCCGAACCCGCTCGGCCATACGACGAGCGAGACTCTCCAGTGATTCCTGGCGACGTTGCCGATAATTGCCGACATCGACGACCAGTTGCGGCCATTTCTGTATTCGGCGACTGACGAGGAGATTAAGCAAGAATTGCAATGAGCGGAGCGTTTCGCCGCGTCGCCCGATTAACAACCCCATTGCCTCTTCATCAGCACCTTCGACATGCAGAGTAATGGTCGCTTCAGGTTCGCCTTGTGGCCCAGTCGTGTGCGAAATGACTGCCGTCACGTATGCCTGAATGTCCATGCGTTCGAGAAGATCTTCGAGAATATGCTGGGCAATTTCACTGACTCTTTCAATTGACGGCGTCTCTTCCTCATCTTCAACGACGGTGACGCGCACCAATGCTTCATCACCGTTTTCGCCTGGATCCAGCACCTCAATTGCCACTTCGTCACGGTCGCGACCCAATTGGGCCAGCGCTAGCTCAACAGCTTCGGCGACGGTGCGTGCGCTGATCTCGATGCGCTTCATAGACACCTCTTGATCACTTTGACCGCCATACAGAATGCAATTTCTGATTAACGACGGCGACGTGGATTGGGATGTTGACGTACAGTACGCTGTTCAGTGCTGGCAGAATCGTTCCCTTCTACCGGCGCTTCTATGAGTGGTCGCATCACCGACCAAAAATCAACCTTCGGAGTTTCAGGCTGGGGTTCGGTTGTATTACCGGCAGGCGATGGGGTAAGGGTCAATGACGGGATTGGCCGGTTATCGGGAGGGAGGAAGCGCAGATAGTTGGCAAGTGATCCCCACCCTGACGTAAAGTACTGTTGAATAACGCCTATCACACTGCTAACCACCCAGTACAACACCGCACCGGTAGGGAAGGTAAAAGCGATATAACCGAACACGAACGGCATAATCAACATTGCCTGTGTAAAGGCTTTTTGCTGGGGGTCTTGCACTCGCGGAGTTGCCATCAATTGTTGTACTAACTGCAAGACAATTGAAAGAACCGGCAAAATCAGGTAAGCAAAACCGGCAAATCCATTGGGGCCAAACGCTGGTACACCCAAATCCATACCAAAGAAAGGGGCAGCCAGGATTTGGGCCAGTCGTTCATCTTTGAGCATCTCGGCGGCAGCGGCACTCAAGTTCACACGCTGTTCAGGCACCATCAGGTGGTAGACCGCCTGATACACACCGAAGAAAATCGGTAATTGTAGTAAGAGGGGTAAACATCCCCCGACCGGATTAATTTTATGTTCGCGATACACTCGCAGAGTCTCTTCTTGCAGCCGTTGCGGGTCTTTACCGTACTTGCGCTGAATCTCTTTCAGGATCGGCTGCACCTCTTGCATGCGGCGGCTCGAACGGAGTGAGCTAAGGGTAAGCGGTAAGATGAAAAGACGAGCCGCAATCGTGAAGAGCACAATCCCCAGCGCCATATTTCCCGTCAGTGACGAGAAGAAGAGCAGTAATTGTTCAAGCAATCCAACAAATGCCGACCAGATATTCATTGTGATCCTCGTTCGTGTTGTGGATTTGAAGTATGTGAAGCCGATATTTGTGTTTTGTCTACCGGTGTCGGCAAGAGGCCGGCTTGCCGGAGCAGTGAGACAATATCGTTTTGCAACTGACTAAATGGTGCGTCGATCACCTCTGGTGTGCGCACAGTGAATACAAGATCGTAGCCTGGTGATAATGTGGGCAGAAGAAGGCGAACGGCTTCACGGATACGGCGACGGGCGCGGTTGCGTTGTACAGCACCTCCGATCTGACGACCGACGACGAACCCGCAGCGGAGGGTTTGCCGTCGAGTTGGCGCAACGGAAAGGAAGAGCCAGCGTGATGTGAGCATACGCCCTTCCCGACGCACTCGACGAAAATGTTCGGGGCGGCGCAACCGGTGTGAACGTCGCATACGTGAAATGCAAACGGGTTATCACTGACAGATGGCCTGTTGCCCGTCACGTGCAGCACACCTCTGTTGCTGATAACCCGCTCCATAGTGATTTAGCGGTGTCCGCGGCGTACAGCTCGCCGCTCATCGCTGACGGTCAACTTCCAGCGCCCTTTCAGACGCCGACGACGAAGTACTTCACGACCATCTTTGGTTGCCATACGCGCCCGAAAGCCGTGTTTGCGGCGGCGCGGAATGCGCTTTGGTTGCCATGTTCGCTTCGGCATTGTATCTACTCCTCAGGTGTTGTGCATTTGTACCTAAAAACTAACGCCATTATACTCATCACGACGGATTGATGTCAAACATACCCCCTCCCTTACCCCCTCTCGATTACGGGAGAGGGGGTAAGGTGTACCGCTATGTTCGCAATGCCACGTCATGCACCAGAATATGCTGCCTGCTCTTGCAGGGAGTGGTGCAGGGATCGCGATGTGTGACGAGGGACCCTGCCGACAATGCCGACAGACTATCAGGAAGCACTAGCCCTACTCTTCGTGACCGATTTGCTCAAGCGTTCGGCGGATCACATCGCGTTGGCGTCGGTTCGTTGGACGCTCCATCTCATCTTCGTCATCTTCGTAATCGCGGCGGCGGCGATCTCGGTCACGGTCGCGGTCACGACGACTGCTCGAACCACCGAACTTCATCAGCAGGTCTTCAATCGTGGCATTGCCTTCAAATGTCTCGTCATTATCGTCTTGGCCAATGACGTAGGTATCGGACGTCGATTGTGCTTTTGCTGCACGGCGTTCACGACGCTCGCGGCGCTCGCTGCGTTCACCACGTTCACTGCGCTCACCGCGCTCGCTGCGTTCACCACGTTCACTGCGCTCACCACGCTCACTCCGTTCACGTGCTGCCTGAACTGCGGCAGCGAAGCGCTCTATGTTGCTGCGACTACTGCGTGGAGCTGGAGACTCGGCAGGTGTCTCCGTCGTCTCAGATGGCGATGGTTCCGCGGCAGGTTGCTCTTCTTCAAGTCGCATCGTCAGGCTAATACGCTTGCTCTGTTGATCAATCCCAAGCACCTTAACGGTCACCTTGTCACCGACTTTCACCACATCTTCCACTTTCGCTACGCGATATGGAGCAAGTGCCGAGATATGGACGAGGCCATCGCGCCCGACCCCAATATCAACGAATGCACCAAACGGAGCGATGCCACTGACCGTACCTTCGAGGATCTGACCGGGTTCGAGCTGCTGCATACGTTGGGTGCGTAATGCTCGTCGCAGGCTCAGACTGATGCGAGCGGCCTCGCCATCGATCTCCAGAATCTTGAACTGGTAGCGCTCACCGATCTTTACCGCATCTTCTGGCTTTTCGACCCGACCTTCGGCCAGCTCACTCACGTGGATCAAGCCGTCCTTCCCAACCCCAATGTCGGCAAAAGCACCGAAAGGAGCAAAACCGGTAATCACACCTTCCACCAAGTCACCGACGCGCAACGCAGCCAATTTTTCGCGGTCAATCTCTTGACGGCGTGGCTGCTGGGGTTGAGGCTGGGGCTGGCGCGCACGGCGCGGTGTTTCAGCACGCGCAGGATTGCGCATCGTCAGGCTAATACGACGTGCTTCGGGATCGATACTCTTGACCCACACCTTGACCGTATCACCAATTTGAACTACGTCTGAGGGGGTCTCGATGCGACGGTCGCTCATTTCAGAAATATGCACCAGACCGTCGCGACCAACGCCAACATCGACAAATACTCCGTAAAGTGCAATCGATGTCACTTTCCCCTCCAGCTCCATGCCAGGCTGAAGATCCTTCAGCCGTCGTGGCTTTTGGGGTTGGTCATCACTGACCGGCGTGAAGCTGGCACCGGTCGCTTCTGCATCGGTGGCAGTGCTCTCGCTTGCCGCCGAAGGAGTAGTCGCTTCGGTAACAGCGACCTGCTCTGTCGTTTGTTCCGGAGCAGCCGTGGTGACCTCGGCTGCATCAGCCGCCGGTACACTGGCTACCGCACGAGGTGCAGCGGACAACTCATCCGCGTTCACCTCTTCGTTACGAACCTGATCCGTCATTTCCCACCTTCCTCCTCGCATACTGTTGGTTTGTTATGGCTGGTGTCAGACAAACGCAATGCCTGACACACACCGACGAAGATCATAATTGCATCTGCTGTCGCACGGCCCGTACCAGACCGTCGTCGTGCAGATCTTCTAACCGATAGTACACCCCGCGCAGATGTTCGGCCAATCGACGAGACAGGCCGCGTTCAAAGTGCGGATGCTCGGTATCGATAACGATTGCGTGTATCTGATGGGCCGCGATCATCTCGGCGATCCGATACGCCTCTTGTTGAGGGGGCAGATCGGAAATCGAGACATTGGCCTGACCATCCGTTAAGAGCACCATTAGCGGTACAACTTCTGCATCGCGTCGACGTGCCCGTTCGAGTAGTTCAAACGCGGTCAACATCCCCCGCGAGAGAGGAGTTTTACCTCCGGTAGGCATCGATTGTAAGCGACGCTGGGCAAGCTCAACACTATTTGTCAGGGGTAACAGCACACGGGCGTAATCACGCTGGAAACTGACCAGGCCAACCTGATCGCGACGTTGATACGCATCGCGGAGCAGGGAGAGCACAGCCGCTTTCGTTGCCTGCATCCGTTCTTCGGCTGCCATACTCCAGCTAGCATCGACGACGAAGCAAACCGCATTTCGCGTGCGCCGCACACGAACTTTCTGGCGAAGATCGCTGCGTTTAATAACAATTTTTGGCCGACGGCGATGTGGCATCTCTTCTGAGTGCATCAGCTCGGTACGACGTTTCCGCTGGTAAATAGCCGCTTCACGGAGGGTTGCATCCAGGGCCAGATCAGTAACTCTGGCTGCACGGCGGCTGGTAATGTAACGCCCTTGCTTCCGAGTTGTGCGCGAGCGAGAACGGCGGCCCGGTGCGCGGCGCTGGAGACGATCAGGTGTTGCTTCCAAACGACGCGGCTTGAAGATTTCACCGGCACGGTACTCTTTCCCGCCAGTTTGCTGTTCATTAACCGGCGCTGAAGACTCTGGTAGACCGTTGCTGCCAACCGGTATGTTTGCACTCCCACCACTGTTTTCGTTCCCACCCTCATCGTTGCTTTCACCGACATCAGTCAGGTCAGGGTTTTTTTTTATCTCAGTGGAGACACTGACTTCTTCAGTACGCTTCCCGTACCGATCTAGAATGTTCGCCAACCGCTGTTCATCGAGTTTCACCTCACCAAACGGTTGGCGGCGCATACGGTGCGGCAGCGCCAGCTCGGCGGCCAGGCGGATGTCTTCAGCGGTCAGCGTTTGGCGACCACTCCAGGCCGCATGGGTCCGGGCAGTTTCGAGAATAGTCAGATCGGCGCGGTGGCCATCAACCCCCATTTCGATGCACAAACTGGCAACCACAGCCATATCGGTGCGATCAATCCGTACTTGAGGCAACAGCGCACGGGCGCGGGCAATACGCTGTGCCAACGCCTCTTCAGCAGCCTGCCATTGTTGGATGAAGCCAACCGGATCGGCTTCGTAGGCCATACGTCGCTCGATAACAGCAACCCGATCATTCACATCGGTTAGCCCGACAACCTCGACGGCCAGACCAAAGCGATCAAGGAGTTGTGGTCGCAACTCACCTTCTTCGGGATTCATCGTCCCGACCAGGATAAAGCGGGCCGGATGGGAGACACTCACACCTTCACGCTCAACCGTATTGACCCCCATTGCAGCCGCGTCGAGCAAGAGGTCAACCAGGTGATCGTCGAGTAGGTTCACTTCATCCACGTAGAGTACACCGCGATTGACCTGAGCCAGGAGACCGGGTTCAAAGCGGCGTTGTCCTTCGGTTATCGCGTGTTCGAGATCGAGCGAACCGACCACCCGATCTTCTGAAGCTGACACCGGAAGTTCAACCAGCCGAATCGGGCGTACCATCGTCGGTAGTGGTCCCTGTGCCAGCCGGGCCTGGCAATCGGCGCACAGTGTTGCCGGGGCATCAGGATCGCAACTGTAGGGACAATCGACAACGACCGTAATTGACGGTAAAAGTCGGGTTAAGGCCCGGACTGCGGTTGATTTTGCTGTTCCTTTCTCGCCACGTATCAGTACGCCGCCAATTCGCGAATTGATCGCGTTCAAAATGAGGGCGCGTTTCAAACGCTCTTGACCAACAATAGCCGAGAAAGGATAAACCGGTCGTTGCGGAAAACTTGTGATATTCACGACAACAAAAATCTTCTAGCTCAGCGTGAGCCAGAAGCCATAGCAGCAATGCCGCGTACTGTTATAATGCAGCATGTTATTCATCCGACGGGCGAACCTGACCTACGGCAATGCTCACAGCGAACACGTCTGCTTGCAACGAAGCACCATAGCAATTGTGTCACAAAGCTGCCGAAAAGTCAAATGAGAG
Organism: Chloroflexus sp. MS-G; assembly: GCF_000735195.1. GTDB lineage: Bacteria > Chloroflexota > Chloroflexia > Chloroflexales > Chloroflexaceae > Chloroflexus. The sequence goes on along the minus strand of NZ_JPIM01000012.1, from coordinate 398 downwards.
GTGCGGGTGCTCCCCCTCAACCCCCGCAAGCGGGAGGTGACGCGCTAGCCGATGGGTGCAAGCCGTTGACCGTACCTGCGGTTCGGAGGCCCGCGCACCCAGGTGACGGTTGGCTCACCGATTATGTCTGTCTGCGCATTGTAGGTAGGGGCGGGTGCTCCCCCTCAACCCTCCGCAAGCGGGGGGGTGGGCTGGCTTAGGTTTCAGCCGTTGACCGCACCTGCGGGCCGGAGGCCCGCGCACCCAGGTGACGGTTGGCTCACCGATTATGTCCGTCTGCGCATTGTAGGTAGGGGCGGGTGCTCCCCCTCAACCCTCCGCAAGCGGGGGGGATGCGCTGGCCGATGGGTGCAAGCCGTTGACCACACCTGCGGGCCGGAGGCCCGCGCACCCAGGTG
>NZ_JPIM01000011.1 GCF_000735195.1 Chloroflexus sp. MS-G | reverse complement strand
TTTGAGAGATACGAAGTACTATGTCTAATCAAAGCGTGGTCATAGTGCATCCACACGAAACAGAGTCGCTCGCTACTGCAATCGCGCGTGCGTTAGATGCACCGGTGTTTGATGCACGTCAGATAGCTACGCTGAATGAGTTGCTGAGCCGGGATCCCTATCTTGCTGAACAGCTTGCTACATTGCAGACGACGTGGGCCATTACGCCGCCACCGGCAACATCGCCGCTTGCCAGGTTACGACGTTGGCTGGTCTGGCGTTTGTGTGGACCCGAATTAGCCCAAATTAACGCTACCCATGCAACCCTGACACGCCTTATCGAGAGCCTGGTTGCCCACCTTGATGCCGAACGTACTGCCCGTCAGGTACTCACTGAACGGATTGAGGCGCTTGAACGAACATGACCCACCTCGTCTGGCATTCGACGTTTGCTTCAGCAACCGGATACAGTAGCTCATCGCGGGCAATTGTTGCTGAGCTTGCTGCTATGGGGCTGGCAGTACGTCCTCTTTATCTCTTCGATAGTGACGAGGCGGAACGAATGTATGGCGCCATCCCACCTCACATCCAAACCCTTCAACAATTACCTATCCGGCTCGACGTACCGCAAGTGGTCTATGGGCGCGGTGAGTTGTTTTGTAAGAATAGTGGAGCGTACCGAATCGGTTTTACAATGCTGGAAACTGATCGTCTCCCTGCGCATTGGGTTGCCCAGGCCAATCTTATGGATGAGGTTTGGACACCGACCGAGTGGGGCCGCACGGTATTTCTGGCTAGTGGAGTGACAAAACCTGTCTACACGATCCCTCTGGGAGTCGATCTGACGACCTTTACTCCCGGCCCGTCACGACAAGAACTTACCGATCGTACCGTGTTTCTCTCTGTGTTTGAATGGAGTAGACGGAAAGGATGGGATGTTCTTCTGCGTGCGTACCAGGCTGCATTCACACCCACCGCCCCAGTTGTGCTGGTCTTGAAGATTGACCATCGCGCCCCTGGTAACCCGCTTCGTGAGATCGCAACGTTGCTCGGTGACCAGGTACCACCGGTCGCAGTGCTCTACAATCAGACATTCTGCCCGACACGAATGGCCGAACTTTACCGTAGTGCCGATTGTTTCGTATTACCAACGCGAGGAGAGGGTTGGGGTATGCCGATTCTCGAAGCAATGGCTTGCGGTGTGCCGGTTATTGCAACGGCCTGGAGCGGACCGACTGCATTTCTGGATGACACGTGCGGCTATCCTTTGCCGATTAGTGGGTTGGCGCCAACTGGTGTCCCGACTGGTCCTTATGCTCAGGCGTACTGGGCAGAACCTGATCTTGAAGCGTTAGTGGAATTGCTGCGACGTGTACACACGCAGCGCTATGAAGCGCGTAGACGGGGTGAACAGGCTGCACTCCGTGCACGGCAATGGTCATGGACACATAGTGCGCAGACTATTCTAAACCGATTACGGGTGATCGGTGTATCGTTCGTTGATTGATCCTGGACTGTCTGGAATCTGCCAGACGAAGTGCATGCCCTCGATAGACTGTTGCTTGCTCTCGCCTTTCTTTAGCAGATTGCAGCACACCTGCCTGATGCCTCAGCATTTGGCCGTGCGCTGCATATTCCATCAGGCGAAGGAATAAGCAACAGCCAATCACCGGTTTTCACTATGTACTTTCATTGCTGCGATTCAAGAAAATCGGTCAACACCGCATGATATTCTGCTGCTCGTTCGAGCATCGGTAGATGGCCGCATTGTTCAATCCAAACCAGACGGCAATTTGGAATACGCGCAGCCGCAACCGGAGCCCCTGGCGGCGGCATAATCTGGTCGTGACGACAGGCAACAATCAGACTCGGTGCTCGTACCGCTGCCAGTGCTGCGCTGATGGTTGGACTACCGGCGCCACGTGCTGTCTCTAAAGCTGTTCGCTGCTCCATCGCCAGAAAATCGGCAAAAGTCTCGCGTAAAACACCGTGATCGGCCGGTAAGCGGTAAAAAAAGCGACGCCCCACCAGATGCATAATTGGCTTTACATCAAGCATCCAGGGCCGACGCAGCGCAAGCCATAGCGCCATCAGGTGATGGATCGAAGCAACTACCCGCCGTTCACGCTCATCGCGAAAGGTGCTGAAACTGGTTAAAATCAGGTGTGAGACTCGTTCGGGGTAACGCGCAGCCACGTGTACTGCAACCGCAGCACATAACGAATGACCGTTAATTGCGAACCGATCTATACCTAGCGCATCAGCAAAGGCGATGACCCAATCAGCCAGTCGTTCGAGCGATAACCGACCGCTAAGCGGTGGTGATGCGCCAAAACCGGGTAGATCGGGAGCAATAAGCATATAACGGTCGGCTAAATCATGCATGGTGTAGCGCCAGAGGCGGGATGATCCACCCCAACCATGGAGCAAAAGCAGTGGGTTGCCCTGTCCGGCACGCCGAAAAGACGTGCGTAGCCCGGTAACGGCAGTTTCAGTCGCAGATGCAGTAGGTGCGGTCATACGAAGCTTTGCGTGATAGACGAACAGTTGAAAACGACTGTACGCACGTTATGCTACTTCCAAGAACATACAAGCTAAGCACTGTTCAAGGGCATGATACCACATTGTCGTTGTGACGAGGTGTGAAAGTAAGAGAAGAGGGCTTTTCAACGGCTTCGTACCGCTTAAAGCCTGTCTGAAATATTCTGTTTCGGAAGAAGATCGGTTGGGGCGCCGCAGCGCTGTGCCCGCACATCCATCGATAGGTTTCCTCCGTTGAACTGTGAGACGATACTTCGGATAGGCACTTATTCGAAATGAAGTTTCCAGAGACTTCGCCAGATTGCGCACGAACGGTAAGACAAAAGGGAGAACCTTCGTCAGTACGTCACCTGAGTGTGCGGAGCTGGGTGTGCGCGGCCTAGGTGTGGAACCTGGGTGCGCGGGCCTTCGGCCCGCATCGTCAGTGCCTCACCTCGAATCATCGCTCGGCGTTCCGACAGCGTAGAGCGGCAGGAAGAGCCTATCCGACAATCCTGTCGCAGCGGCAGATCGGTCGAAACACAGCACTTGCTGCACCCGTCCATTCCTGTGCGGACCTGAGTGCGCGGCCTAGGTGTGGGACCTGGGTGCGCGGGCCTTCGGCCCGCATCGTCAGTGCCTCACCTCGAATCATCGCTCGGCGTTCCTATAGATCACCGTTCGTTCAATCTCTTGTCCGCACTGCGATAGAACAGCTTTTCTGTAATACAATGTGAAATACAACCGATACTGTTCTACCTGATCAGGGCCTTTTCGCCCAATTCAGGCCTAAAGAGGTTTTCTATGCTCAATTTCACTACTATCCGTGCAGTGTTGTTTGATATGGACGGTGTCCTCTATCGAGGGCAGACACCGCTGCCAGGTGTTGCCGATGTATTCAGTTTTCTCGCTGAACACAATATTGCGTTCGCCTGTATCACTAATAATGCCTCTATGACACCTCAGCAATACGAAGCCAAACTCGCCAAGATGGGGATCGAGTTGGCAGCGCAGCGGGTTATCACTTCGGCATTGGCGACAGCACGCTATTTACGTGACCATTATCCGCCCGGTACCCGCATCTTCGTAGTTGGTATGCAGGGGTTACGTGAAGCACTATTTAGCGATGGGTATTTTGTTGAAGATGAACAATCACCAGAACTAGTCGTGCAAGGAGCTGATTTCACCCTCACTTACGAGCGGCTGAAGCAAGCGACGTTGCATATCCGACGTGGCGCACGGTTTGTTTCGACCAACCCTGACCGCACGTTTCCCAGTGAAGAAGGGTTGATCCCTGGCGCCGGTGCTATTGCCGCAGCGCTGAGTGCTGCTACCGATGTTACACCACTGGTGATTGGAAAACCGGCCCCGACGATGTTTCTGATTGGCGCTGCGCTGCTCGGTGCAGACCCTCAGCAGACGCTTGTCGTTGGTGATCGCCTTGATACCGATATTGCCGGCGCAAACGCCGCCGGTATGCCGTCGGTGCTCGTGTTGACCGGCGTCAGTACCCTCGCCGAAGCCAATACGGGTTCGGTCCGACCTGATTTGGTCGTGACCGATCTTCCAGAACTGTTGACCCGCTGGCAGGAGAGTCTGAAGACGATGTAACGGTGAGAACGTGTCTTGAACATGCGCCTGTAATCTGGGAGCACGATGAGAATGGATCGCCCGGCACGTTAGCACACTGTCACGGGTGGGCAGCTTGACCCGCCCCCATTGCCCCTTTATCGTCAACCGGGAATATTCAGACACACGCTTATGGTTTTACCACCACACGCACGCGATAACTCTCGCCGAAATTGGCCACGCCGATATTCAGGATACGCAGATAATAGGTACCACTACGCGAAGGCCGAAACTCGATCCGTGAATTAGGGGCCGTATTATCATCACTGGCAATGAATACTCCAGCTCCATCGAATACATCGACAATGGTCTCAACACCTGGATCGAGATCAAATGTCTCTATCAGATAGGTCTGGTCAGCTTGCATTGTAATGACCAGCCAGTCCTCGTCAAAACCGATAAAGTTATGCTGCTGCGTTTCACCGATTACAATGGGTCGGGCTTGTTGCCGGTTGTTGTCCGGTTCAAATGGATCGGGCTGTGGAGGAGGAATGCGTTCGAGCACTAGCCGGTAGGATAGACCACCCAACGGCAAGTTGAAGGCCCGTATCCGCAAAAAGCGTGAACCGGTTGTTTCTGCCACATAGCGCAGTAAACCCGTCTCAATATTGGTCATCCCACTGTCGAGAAGCATATTCTTGGCGTCGTCGAACAGATAGAGGAATAGTTCAGCTTCAGCATTTATGGCAACGGCGCGGAAGAGATAGGCTTCGCCCGCCTGTACCTCTACCAAAGCATGATCGACATCCAGCTCAGAACGGATCGTTCGCTCTTGTTCCTCACCGGGTACTAGCAAAGAAGCCTGGGCAAATTCATCATCCGGCTCAAATTTATCAATGGCAACGGCTGGCGCCGCCTGTAGGAGCACGCGGTAGCCCGTATCGTTACTGGTTATACGGGCGGCTCGAATATTGAGATAGACTGTTGCCTCAACGTCTGCCAGATAATTCAGTTCACGGTTGAGCCTATCGAGATAGCTACCGGTCGTCAGAATGTTACCGGCAGCATCGCGCAAATCCATTTCCAGATCAACTCCTAGGCCCACGGCGGAGAGGTTGATACGATAAGCAGTCTCAGGGCGTACACTAAATACCAGCCAGTCGCTATCATCTGGATCGCTGATAGTATGTTCCTGCTCTTCATCAACCCTGAGTGGACGAGCGATGTTTGGATTGTCATCTGGCTCGAAGGCATCAGGCGGTGCGGGGGTAAAGAGGGAGACTGCTAACCGATAGCGAAGACCAAGCTGTGGCGCATCATAGGTTGCCAAACGTAGGTACAACGTCTCTGCCCGATCACTCCGATAAACAATCGCCGATGTCCGTCCGCCGTCGGCATCATCGTTGAACGCCAGTTCTCGCCCATCCTCACCGTAGAGGGCCAGCGTTGTGTTAACCTGGTCATCAAGATCAAAAGTACGGAAGAGATATGTCTGACCGGGCTGCGTGCGGAAGCGAACCCAGTCTACGTCATCAGCATAGGTAAAGCTCCGATCCTGTACTACGTCGAGCTGCAACAGTTTGGCCTGGTCCATCGTATTATCAGGTTCAAAGGCATCAGGTGGTGGTAAGATGAGCTTGCGTAACAGCAGCACACAACTGTCAGCAGCCAAACCTGAACGAAATGCCTGCACGCGCACATATAGTGTTGCCGATACATCCGGCACGAAAATGATACGTGAAGCGAAACCGTCTGCATCATCGTTGTATGCTGCCTGCTCACCGGTAGACCAGAAGAGCGTGATGGCCGTATCCAGCGTCTCGGACAGATCAGTAGTAAGCACTTCATACGCCTGTCCGGCCTGTAACTCTACCCGAAACCATGCCACTTCTCCTGCGGTCAGTCGGAGGTTTTGTGGTGTATCAAGCGCAAGCACAGGCGCAGTTGCAATCACTTCTGCGTTAAATTCAAACATACTGGGCAGTTGTACCTGATCGGTATCACCTAGCGGTCGTGGGGTGACAGTCGGAGGCGGTAGTGTCGGAGGTGGCGGTGTGGGGGGAGGTGGTACGGTTGGCGTAGGTGTGGGCCTGCTAACCGGCGTAGCACAACCGGTCAGTAGGAAACAGAGGAGTAAAGAAATTATGAAACGCATACCGCCTCCCTTTGTCTGAATGAGGTTTATGCGTAGGTCATTGTAGCATGCACAAGAACATAACCGCCTGTTCCGGGGACTACTTCTCTTGCCGACGAAAGACCGAGAAAAGATTACCACGCCAGCACAAATGAGATTGATCACCTGCCAGTTCGACGCGGTGGGCAATCGCGGGCATAACCGTTATCGATTACCTCATCGACAAAATCGCGTCCACGCTGACCAATAGCCTCTCACAACCGACACAGTTACAGGCCACTCCACAACAGACGCCGATATTCACTTTCAGGCAATCCATTCCCCGAGTATGTTTCTATCACGCACTCGTTCACAGAAACGGCAGGGACTGATTAGCCAGCCCCTGCCATTAACAACCCTGCTGCTACTGTGCGCAGGAGAGCGTTGTGGCTCGCTCCACACCACCTGAGAACTACCGGGTCAATTTACGATACACAATCCGGTGGGGATGATCGGCTTCAGCGCCTTTCCGTCGCCGATAATCGGCGGCGTATTCAGAATAGGTACCGGGGAACCAAACGACCTGGCTATTGCCTTCAAAAGCCAGAATATGCGTAGCAACCCGATCGAGAAACCAGCGGTCGTGAGAAATAATTAGCGCACAACCGGCAAAGTTCTCTAGACCCTCTTCGAGTGCGCGCAACGTATGAACATCGAGATCGTTGGTTGGCTCATCGAGCAAAAGCACATTCGCCCCAGACTTGAGAATCCGCGCCAGATGAACCCGGTTTCGCTCACCGCCGGAAAGGTTTCCGACAAGCTTTTGCTGATCGCTACCACTGAAATTAAAGCGTGCACAGTAGGCGCGTGAATTCACCTGCCGACCACCAAGCATAATCTGCTCGTTACCTTCGGAAATGGCTTCCCAGACGGTTTGCTTCGGATCAAGCACTTCCCGGCTCTGATCGACATAACCGAGCTTGACTGAAGCACCAATCTCTAGTGTCCCTCCATCAGGCTTTTCTTGCCCAACAATCATGCGGAAGAGCGTCGTTTTACCGGCGCCGTTGGGACCAACAATGCCAACGATTGCGCCCGGTGGCACATCAAAACTCAGATTTTCATAGAGCAACTTGTCGCCGTAGGCCTTCGTCACATTGGTTGCCCGAATAACCAGGTCACCGAGCCGAGGACCGGGTGGAATATAGATTTCGAGTTCACGTTCGCGTTGATCCTGAGCCTCGCTCAGCAACCGTTCGTAAGCTGCGATCCGGGCTTTTGACTTCGCGTGACGCCCCTTCGGCGCCATATTGATCCACTCCAACTCGCGCTGGAGTGCCTTCTGCCGCTGCGACTCGGCCTTCTCGCTCTCGGCCAATTTTTGTCGTTTCTGTTCGAGCCAGCTCGAATAGTTCCCCCGCCAGGGAATCCCATGGCCACGTTCCAGTTCCAGAATCCAACCGGCAACATTATTGAGAAAGTGGCGGTCATGGGTCACGGCGATAACTGTTCCCTTATACTCCTGCAAATGACGTTCAAGCCAGGCAACCGACTCAGCATCGAGATGGTTGGTCGGCTCATCGAGCAAGAGGATGTCGGGCTGCTGCAAGAGCAAACGGCAAAGCGCCACCCGGCGCCGCTCACCACCCGACAATACCGCTATCGGGGTGTCAGCAGGTGGGCAGCGCAACGCATCCATCGCTAATTCCAACCGGCTATCGAGATTCCAGCCATCAACGTGATCGATTTTATCTTGAAGCTCAGCCTGCTCGGCAATCAACGCATCGTAATCTGCGTTTGGATCGTTAAACAGCTCGGTAATCTCATCGTAGCGACGGAGTAACGCTACCGTTTCGGCCACCCCCTCCTCGACAACTTCACGCACCGTCTTGCTGTTATCGAGATATGGCTCCTGTTCGAGCAAACCGACGGTATAGCCGGGTGAACGGGTAATCTCACCAGTGTAGTCCTGATCAACACCGGCCATGATGCGCAACAGTGTGCTTTTGCCCGAACCGTTGACGCCGATCACGCCAATCTTAGCACCGTAAAAAAACGACAGACTGATGTCTTTAAGAATCTCGCGATTGGGTGGCACGACCTTGCCCACCCGGTACATCGAGAAGATAATTTTTTGTGTATCGGTCATAGAGCGACTCCTTGTGCGTTCTTCATTCAGCTTCTAGTGTAGCATATACCCAACGGTCATAAAAATTCGACAACAACATTCGCTATTTGTGGTATAATACTCAGCGAGGTGCCGGGTTGTGTAATGGTAGCACCACGGACTTTGGATCCGTTTGTCCAGGTTCGAATCCTGGCCCGGCAGCCAATTTCTTGCTCTGCCATCAGGCAATGAAACGGTTGAACTCACACAATCTTTCTTCAACCAGGAGCAGTCAGCGATGCTAAGCTGACAAATGAACAGGTGCGCAGTGAGCATGCTCGCTGCGCGTTTCTATTCAAGAAAGAAAGACCGAACTTATGGATGGTCGCCTGCTCATTTTTACCGGTAACGCTAATCCGGCGCTAGCGCAAGAGATTGCCCGCAATCTGCGTATCAATCTGGGGCGGGCATTAGTCGGTACCTTCAAGAACGGCGAGACGAGAGTCAAAATTCACGATAACGTGCGCGGCTGTGATGTGTTTGTGATCCAGCCTACCTGCACACCGGTCGATCACAACTTGATGGAATTGCTCCTTATGATCGACGCCTTCCGTCGGGCATCGGCAGCTCGCGTCACGGCCGTCATTCCCTACTATGGGTATGCCAAGCAAGAGAAAAAGACATCGGGGCGCGAACCCATTTCCGCCAAACTGGTTGCCAACTTGATCCGCACCGCGGGCGCCGACCGGGTGCTGACGATGGATCTGCACGCTCCGGCAATCGAAGGGTTCTTCGACATTCCGGTCGATCATCTACAGGCATCACCCCTCTTGGCCGATTATATTCGCGAGCTTAATTTGCCAAACCCGGTTGTGGTGTCCCCCGATACCGGCGGTGTGAATCGCGCCAACCGCTTCCGTGAGCGGATCGGCGCCGGTCTGGCTATTATCGCCAAGCAACGCCCCGAACCCGATACCGCCGAAGTGATTGAAATGGTCGGTGAAGTAGAAGGTAAGACAGCCATTATCATCGATGATATGATCTCAACCGGCGGAACTTTAATCGAGGCTGCCCAGACCTTGCTGGCCCGTGGCGCCCGTGCAGTGTATGCCTGTGCAACCCACGGCATCTTTGCCGACAATGCCCTGCAACTGATTGCCCAATCCGACCTGATCGAGACAGTGGTTACCAACACAATACCGCAACCTCCCGAAGCAAGCGCAGCACGTGTGCGCACCATCAGTGTCGCACCGCTATTCGCCGAAGCAATCATGCGGATTCACAAAGATTTGTCACTGAGCGCGCTCTTCTCCTGAACATACCGCATTGTTGCGCCCGAAGCCATCTGAACGTCGGGCGCATACCCACAATGATGCGCGCCTCTCTGCTTTGCGGGAAGGAGGATGATTCGCTTGGAAGACCCTAACCCTAGTTCGCTGGTGATTGGGATTGCGCTGTGTCTCATTGCACTCGGTATCATCTCGGCCGCTGATACAGCCTTGATCACCGTGAGTCGACCTCGCCTAAGCACGCTTCTCGCTTCAGCAGGTCTCGGTGGTCGTCGGTTTTCGGCCCATTTCCTCGATGAACCGCACCGGATCAAGTCGGCTATTATCTTCCTCAACGCTGCCCTGACGATAACTGTCACTGCACTGACCATACAGCTCACTGCTGCCCATGGGGTTCTGATTATCAGTAGCAGTCTGGTCGGGCTGCTGTTTGCGATTTTGATCCTGAGCGAAGTTGTGGCAAAGGCGCTGGCACGCCGTAGTCCTGACACAACCATTTTACTGCTGGCGCGACCATTAGTAGCCATTGCGACCCTGTTGTGGCCGCTGATGGCGATCATTAATCTCATCACACGTCCGCTCTTTACTTTCCTCAGCGGACAACCAGCTCCACCCACTCCCCTGGTGACCGAAGAGGAGTTACGACTGATGATGAGTGCCGGTGAAGAGGCAGGATGGATCGAGCACGAAGAGCGAGAGATGATAGAAGGGGTGATGGATTTTGGCGATACGCTCGTGCGCGAGATCATGATCCCGCGCGTTGACGTTGTTGCCTTAGAGGTCAATAGCCCCCTTGATCGCGCACTTGATGTCGCCATCACCTGCGGTCATTCGCGCATTCCGGTGTATGAAGAGACTATTGACAACGTGATCGGTATTCTCTACGCCAAGGACCTCATTCCCGTACTACGTGATGGAAAGCGCGATGCGCCGCTCCGTGACATCATACGTCCGGCTCATTTTGTACCGGCAACGATGAAGGTATCTACGCTGTTAGAAGATTTGCAGCGTCGGCGGGTACACATGGCAATTGTGGTTGATGAGTATGGTGGCACGGCTGGTATCGTCACCCTCGAAGACTTGATCGAGCAGATTGTGGGCGAAATTCGTGACGAGTATGACACCGAAGAACCATCTATTGTCGAGGTTGGGCCGCACGAATTGATTGTTGATGCCCGCGTAACCATTGATGACGTAGCCGACATGCTGGAAGTCGAATTTCCAGAAACGACCGCTGACCGGATTGGTGGACTGGTGTACGAGCAATTGGGACGCATTCCACGGGTTGGCGATCAAGTTATCTGTGGCGATGTTACCATCACCGTATTATCAATAAAGGGTATTCGTGCTGAACGGTTACACATTGTGCGGCAAATGCCGGCTGAAGTGGCAGCGGCAACACCGGCTGACGCCGAGAAACCTCTGTTGCCGCTCCCCAAGGAAGCGCATGGATCCAGTGGCCCTTGATCGTTTAATTACAGCAGCTTTGCAGGCCCAACAGCGTGCGTATGCCCCATACTCGCAATTTGCCGTTGGTGCAGCCGTACTAACCGCCGACGGCCAGATGTTTACCGGCGCTAATATTGAGAATGCATCCTATCCGCTGACAATATGTGCCGAACGAGTGGCGCTATTCTGTGCCCATATGTCCACAGCAGGACCGGTCATTGCGCTGGCGGTGGTGACTCCAACCCCGACTGTAGCCAGCCCCTGTGGTGCCTGCCGCCAGGTTATCTTAGAGCTGGCGCCACAGGCGCAAATTGTGTTGCTGAACCACAATGGCAGTGAGCGGCGACTGACGACGCCGCAGGAATTGTTGCCCTTCGGGTTCGGGCCAGATCAACTGAGGAACGGTTAGGTTGCACACCAAATCTACTCGCGACGTGGCTTACTACTGTCCGGAGGCGTATCTGGCATTGGTAGCAAGGGGGCAACCGGTGCTACCAACCGATCAACGATAGCGCCGAGTCGAGTGAACTGGGGTCCCAATTCGGTTTCGGCCAGCGGTATGTTCACCGGTACATCCAGCTCAACCGGAATAGAGGTAACTAACTTGACATTCATATTCAGATCAACCGGTAATTCCAGGCCAGCCGGCAACACAATAGACACACTGGCATTGAGATTCCCACCACCACCGGGAAAAGTGATTTGGGCAGGGGCTTGCAGTGCAACCGGCTCGGTCAGCGTTACCACGTTACGCTCGGTCATGATGGTATCACCGTTAATCGGCACATTCAGCTCAATCGGTAGACGGGTGCTTAACGGTACGGTATACACAATCGTCGCCCCTTCGAGTTTATCAACCACATCTTGCAACTCGGCGAGATTGTTGGCTGCAAAGACCGGTAAACTCTCGGAGAGCTGGGCTACCTGGCGTTGATACATCACCAGAATACCAACCACAATGCCGAGCACAACCAGCAGAACCGCATTCATGATGAAAGATGTCCAGATCATCGCCTTATAGAGGGGGGCGATCCGCGCATAGCGCTTGGGGGGACGAGTAGTGGTTTCGCTGCTCATGGAACCTCCTGCAACTACGGTTGTTTGGAATAATACCACGCTTGTTCGTAGATGCAAGAGTTGCACAATGGGAATTTTCGCGTATAATGGAATTGTGCCGCGAACGGCAGATACTTGCGGAACCCCGCCAGGACCGAAAGGTAGCAACGGTACGCGAGTTCCTCTGGGTGTTCGCGGCGCACTTGTTCAGGCTCGATCATCGGCCACCAGTGCAGCAGCCAGATCGGCCAGCAAGGGTGTTCCCCCCATCCTCAGCAGAATCGGTACTGCTATCTCGAGCGAACGGAATATCTCCTCACGACCAATAGCGGCCTGCTGTAACGTGGCTGCGAACTGGGCCAGAGTGCTCGGATCGGCAGGATCTCGCGCTGCGACTATCGCCAGCCCGGCCCGTACTCGTTCGTTGCGACGGCGAATCCGGCGGGTAATGGCATCTGCTACTGTAAGCTGGCCCTGTCCGGCTAATGCCACAACCAGAGCCGCCCGATACCGACTCCGCGCCTCGCCAATCAGCAACTCATCGGTAAGCTGATCGGCCAGGATCGGATCAGCCGTTGCCAGTAACGGCGCCGAGACAATCAAAGCTCGCGCCCGCTCGCCGGCAAGATCAATCTCACGGATCAACCTCACCGCTTCAGATACCTTACCGGCCCGAATCAGTGCAATCGCCAGATCGGCCCTGGTTCGTGCTCGTTGATCGGGGGCAACGATAGCCGCTGCCTGATCGCTAGCTGCCTGCCAATCACCGGCAGCCGCCAGCAGACGCGCAATCTCATCGCGTGCCCAATCACGCTCATCATCGTCGGTGATCTCGGCAAGTACCGCCTGAGCGCCAGTATAATCATGAGCCTGGGCGCACGCAACGGCTACCCGCGACAAAGCTCTTTCCAGTTCTTCGCCGCTTAACTGGCGGGCAATCGTCAATGCCCGTTCTCGCCGCCCAATCGCAGCATGCGCTGCGGCCAGTGCAGCTAGAAGAATCGGTCGGTCTTCACCCTGAAGCGCATCAATCTCTCGTGTTGCTCGCTCGGTTGCCAGGTTTGCAACCAGACCTTGCAGCAAGACTCGCAACTCAAGCAGCGTCGTTACGCGCAATTCGCGGCTGGTAATCCGCTCTGCAGCCGCCAGGGCGTCGCCATCCTTCTCGGCCAGGGCAAAGACCCGCGCCAGCCGGGCCAAACCACGATCGCGCTGATGAGGACTTGGCAGCGCCATAATCCGCTGCAACGCTGCATCTTCGTTATGTGTAGCCAGATCGCAGGCCAACTCGATTTCTGCCCATGCCCGCGCCGTCTCTACCGTTAGCTCTGCAAGTAACATCTGAGCGCGGGGATCGGCGATCCGTGCCAGCGCCACTGCAACCTCAGCTTGCGCCCAGGCTGCACGATGTTCGTGCAGAATAGCCCGTGCCAATCGCCAGGCCCGATCGTACTGACCGTTATCCAGGAAGTAACGCACAACCAGCGTTTCGACATGAGCGCGTCGTTCCAGCAAATCGATCCGCTCGGCGCATAGCAAGGCGCGATCAGGATCGCCCGCCTCGATACACGCCGTTGCCAACGCTTCTATTGCCTGATCACGAACATCACGCCACGCCCGCGAGACCGGTTGCGCCTCGAGATCAAGCGCGCGCGAGAGCAGGCGCATCGCTGCACTCCGCATATTCACGCTGTAACACGCTTCGCCGAGTTGACGCAAAACGGCCGCTTTCGGCACCCCATCCGGCAATTGTTCGACAATAGCGGTCACCCGGCGCAGGCTTCCTTCACGACCGGATGTATTCACCGCTGTGAGGAACGCAGCCGTTACTAACTCGCCGCTCAATTGACGGGCGCGAGCGGCAAGCGTTCCGGTAACCGCAGCCATCCGCGCCAGACTCAGCGGCGACGTGAGTGCCGGGTCATGCAGCATCCATCCGGCATCACGCAGCGCGCCAGCCAATCCTTCCCGTAATTCTCGTTCACGTAGCCAGCTCAACGGTTGTGCGACCGGCAAATCAGGTGTTCGGTGATCGGGCGTACACAGTACCGCATGGCGCGCTAGTTGCCGACCGAGATAGCGATTGGTCGGGTCGAGCGGATTACGCCGCAACCGTTCAGTGCCCCACTGAGCCAACTCGCAATGCGCAGCCTCCACCTCGTGCGGCACATGACGCGCAAGGAAAAGGCGTAACGCACGATGGGTATAGCGCACGAGCAAGAGGGTATCCTCATCGCTCGCCCGCCACAAATTGATATGCACCAATCCCTGTTCTTCCCAGCGGTCGAGCAGGAGTTGTGGATGCTCAGCGCTGACCTCGGCGAGCGCAACAACCGGTAACGGTTCACCAGCCGCAGCTAACAATACTGCCAAACGTCGTTCGGTTGCGTTAAGCGACTGCCACCAATTCTGAAGAAGCTGATCGAGATCGGTCGGCAGATGAGTAATCTCCAGCAAGCCAAGGTGCAGCCAACGTTCAGCCCAACTGAGGTAGAGCAGATTCCCCTGAGCAGCCGCCAAAATAGCTTCGCGCCATTTGGGTGGGCAGTGACGCCGTTCAAGGAGACTGGTCTGTGTCTGAAGCAGCGCCCGATCAGCGGCGGGTAATACCAGTCGAGCATCTGGTTCGACCGGCAATTGACCATGAACCAGCAAAATAACGCCTGGCGGTACATCAAACGGCAGTGGTAACGGGAGCGGACGCAACGGTTGCCGATCACGATCCGGCGCACTTACCAGCAGCACCAGCGGGCGAGACGGGTCGGCAATCTCATTCAGGAGACGCTCAAAAGCAGCGGGGTCAGTCAACGCAGCCGGATCAAGTAAAGGCAAGGTGGGCCGACGAGTGGCCACAATCTGGGCGTAGAAGGCTAGTGCTCCATTCCCCTCATCATCATCGGCCAGCCAGAGCGGCCATTCGGCGCGTACCGCCAACTGGCAGAGCAGCGTCGTTGCACCAACACCCATCGGCGCTTCGAGGGCGATAACCCCCCGCTGCTCGCGCAGTGTGGCAAGCACAGCCTCATACAGCGCCGGTCGTTCAATCGCAGTACGCAAGCAGGCCTGTACCCGTTCCTGTTGCGCCCGCAACGCCGGCGCCACGACTGCGTATAGTTCGTGAAATTGCTCAACAGCGCGAAACGCACGCGGCAGTACAGTCTTCATCAATTATCTAATATACCATATCTGTGATAGAGGATTGAGAGATTTATGCCCGGCGCGATATTCACTCTGTACGTTTCAAGGGTTTTTGGTAATCACTTGCAGGCCAGGAATATTGGTAAAATCTTTCGCGTTGTGGGTAACGAGAGGTATATCATAGCTTCGTGCACATGCCGCAATCCAGGTATCGGCGCAGGAGATCGGGACACCGTTCTTTTTTCGATGTGCAATGATCGCACCGTAATGTTCGGCTATACGATAATTGTAGGGAATCACCACAAATTTACGAATAGTAGCACGGAGTTGTGCTTTTTGTTGTGCCCCCAATTTGCCCACTCTGCGCCAGCCCAAAGCTCTCCCACAGTAATGAAGGATATAGCAAGTCTCTTTCCTGAGAGATGCTTTTCATAGAGCTGTGCTTGTGGAGTGTTTTTCATGATGTATGAAACAATGTTTGTGTCGAGAAGCAGATATTTCGATTTCATGCAATGCTCTTGCACTATTCAGCTAAATTTCCTTTGCGTAGACTATTGATAAACTCCTCAAATTTATCATCAACCTCGCCAGGCCATGTATTATAGAGAGTTTCTAGATTGGTTTTTGAGGTAATTCCCTGTAGCATGGCAAGCTCATCAAGAGTTCTAAACTGCCAAAACTCCTGGGTTCTCGACAACGGTTCAATAGTATGTACACGTACATAGCTCATCTTGCCGGTAGCCGGATTGATAATGGCTTCACCTGTTACCCGCACGTAGTGTCGTGTCATTGTATCGACCTCGTCCGCTTGTTCCTCGGTGAACGTACAAGACACCGACTCGCCAGAAGACGTTTGTAATGACATACGCCGACGCTTAAAATCGACCATGAACACATAACCTTCTATCTCGGCCAATGTGTGTCTTCTGATGACATCAAACCCCTGAGCGGTATACCAAACGTGCAATGGTAATACGTCTCGATACAATGTGAAGGTCATGCGTGAGACACCTCTTCGGAAGAGGTCACCAACCCTACTCCAGGCAATAAGCAGCTCTCTATCGAACCTGAACAACGACTCTTCTGTAGCCTGTTGCATCTTTTCTAATTCCCAAAGAGCCTTCTCAAAAATACGAATCGCCTCACTACCGTTTCCTGCCGAACGCACGGTTGCGCTTCGCTGGAAGGAAAGTATCGTTGATAGACTGCGCTCCGAAATCCCAACGAGATCCAATTCTAGAAGCTGCCGAAGTTGCTTCCGCCTCACAATTCTCTTAACATCGTGCTCAACATTATCCTGCTCATCAAGCAGGATTTCTCCCGTTCGATACAAAGCGCGCTGAAAACCTGCCAGAAAGATCGCAAGGTAGGATATTGGTATCCGCCCCCAACGAACCGATTCGCCTTCTAGTGACACCTGTAGAAACAGCTCCATAACAGATTCCTTTCCAGAGCAGGCTTTACTGCTAGTGGCAGCAATCACTATAAGTATGTGACAAGAAATACAATGATCAAAAGCGCCGTGTAGCAAGGGAAACAGCGTATACCGACCTCATTTCACCCAAAAACAGTTGAACGATTACTATGAAATCAACAACAACTCAACAAAAACAGAGTGCGGCAAGGTCTTTACAACCATCTGCCGCACTCCGTGCAAAGCTAAATTGCAAGGGCAGGACTACTTAATCTCAACCACTGCACCGACTTCGGTCAGTTTCGCCTTGGCTGCCTCGGCCTCTTCCTTGCTCACACCCTCGCGAACCGGCTTGGGCGCACCCTCAACCAGGTCCTTTGCCTCCTTCAGACCAAGGTTGGTCAGCTCACGCACCACCTTAATAACCTGAATCTTGTTAGGACCGGCCTCTTTGAGGATGACGTCGAATTCAGTCTTCTCTTCGACCGGCGCCGCAGCCGCAGCACCATCACCAGCCGCTGCAACTGGCATTGCGGCGCCCATTGCCATCACGGGAGCAGCAGCGGTAACCCCCCACTTCTCCTCCATCTTCTTCTTCAGCTCAACCAGCTCGAGGACGTTAAGGCCCTCAATCATCTCGATAATTGAATCAATCTTGGACATGGTAGTCACACTCCTTATGAGAACTAAATACTTGACCGCGCAGATAACGATTATGCCGTTTCACCTTGCGGTTGTAACTGATCGATCCGAGCCTGCAATACGTAGAGAACGTTTGAAATCGCGGCGTTGAGAACACCAACCACGCCAGCGACCGGTGCGGCAATGCCGCCGACCACCTGTGCAAGCGCCTGCTCACGCGAAGGCAGCCTGGTCACCTGCTCAAGGGCGTCAGCCGGAAGCAATGTCTGACCGAGCAAGGCGCCACGCACAGTAAAGCTCTTATTCCCCGACTTTAGATAATCGAGGAGCGCTTTCGCAACCTTCGAGACATCGTCATACCCGAAGGTCACTGCCGTTGGGCCAGACAGTAGTGGGTCAATTGCCTCACGTCCAGTATGATTAGCGGCAATTCTCAACAGCGTATTTTTTGCCACTACAACCTCGCCACCGTGCTCGCGCAACTTACGGCGTAACTCTGTCATATCGGCAACGCTCATACCCTTACCATCGCCGCGATAGTCGGCAACCACAACCAACTGGGCGCGGCGCAGCTTTTCGGTCAGCGTACTAACCGTCTCAATTTTACGCTGCGTTGGCATGCATTTCACCTCCTCTCAAAGTAGATTAAAAACGGTCGCCTGTCTCCTGAGACAGGCGACCGAGAACGGCGCAGCTTATCTGCGCACAACTGACAGAGTGAGCATATCACTCACGACTATCGTATCTCAGACGCCACCTCGGTCGGCAGCCCAAAGGCCATTAAGAGCACAGCTCACCGACTGTCTCAGGCAGCTAATGAAAGATATTAGACCTTCAAATTCTGGGCAGCAACCGGATCAACCGGTATTCCAGGCCCCATAGTACTTGTCAGCGTCACACTCCGAATATAGGTACCTTTCGCACCACTTGGCTTTGCCGCTTTCACCGCGTCCATGAGCGCTACAAAATTTTCGCTCAACTGCTGTGGTGTAAAACTAACCTTCCCGATAGCAACGTGCAGGATA
This sequence comes from Chloroflexus sp. MS-G, assembly GCF_000735195.1. Classification (GTDB taxonomy): domain Bacteria; phylum Chloroflexota; class Chloroflexia; order Chloroflexales; family Chloroflexaceae; genus Chloroflexus. Next base: position 45,382 of record NZ_JPIM01000011.1, on the reverse strand, counting down.
CCGGTCTTATCGTTACGAATCTCGACCCGACCTCCCTTCACCTCGCGGATGGTACGGGCCAGATCGGCGGCAGGAACGATGGTCCCACTCTTTGGGTTAGGCATCAAACCACGCGGACCGAGCTTACGACCGATGCGACCGACCTTACCCATCATATCAGGGGTTGCGATAGCCACATCGAAGTCGAAGAAATTCTCGCGGTCGATACGGGCAATCAAATCATCGCTACCCGCATAATCTGCACCGGCATCGAGCGCGATTTGCGCAGCTTCACCCTGAGCAAAGACCAGCACACGCACCGTTTTACCGGTACCGTGTGGCAATGCAACCGTAGTACGAATATTCTGATCAGCGTGACGAGGATCGATACCAAGCCGCAGATGCGCTTCAACCGTCGCATCAAATTTTGTGTACGACGTTTCTTTAACCAGGGCGAGCGCATCGAGCGGTGAATAGAGACGAGTTCGATCAACCTTCGCCAGAGCGGCGAGATACTTTTTTCCGTGCTTTGGCATGGCAGCTACTCCTGGTGGTGATGGCGGATCAAGTAATCCTCCCACCAACTAATCATTCAACAATCTTAATGCCCATACTCCGTGCCGTACCGGCGATAATCCGCTCAGCGGCCTCGATATCATTCGCGTTCATATCAGGCAATTTCTGCTGAGCGATCTGGCGCAACTGTGCACGTGTAATCGTACCAACCGTCGTGCGCTTCGGCGTACTGGCACCCTTCTGAATACCAGCCGCTTTGCGCAAAAGATCAGCCGCCGGTGGGGTAAGCAGACGGGCGACGAAGGAGCGGTCGCTGTAAATCGAAATCTCGACCGGAACGATACTCCCGGCCTGCGAGGCCGATTTTTCGTTATACTCCTTCACGAAGGCCATAATATTGATGCCGTACTGACCGAGCGCCGGGCCAACGGGCGGCGCCGGGGTAGCCTTACCGGCCGGCAATTGCAGTTTTACCACTGCCACAAGTTTCTTAGCCACGACACAACTCCTTACATGGCGGGAAAGCAGGCAACGCCCTCTCCCTCCCTCGCGCAACCGGCGAGGTAGCGGATCGACGACACAATTATTCTACCAATCGAGTTACCTGTAAGAAATCAAGTTCAACTGGCGCTTCACGGCCAAAGAAAGAGACGAGGACACGCACCCGACCTCGCTCGTGATCGATGGCATCGACAATACCCTCGAAATCGGTAAAGGGACCATCGATAATCTTAACCGCCTGTCCTTTTTGATAGCTTACGCGTACCTTCGGAGTTTCGCCCTCCATCTGACGAAGAATTGCTTTCACCTCTTCTTCATCAAGGGGAGTAGGTTTATTGCCATGCCCGACGAAGCTGGTCACGCCAGGTGTATTGCGCACCACGTACCACGAATCATCGGTAAGACGCATCTGCACCAGGACATAGCCGGGATAGATCTTCTTATTAACCGTGCGGCGCTGACCATTTTTGATCTCAATTTCCTCTTCAGTTGGCACGATCACGCGAAAAATCTGGTCTTGCATCTCCATCGAAGCAATCCGATGCTCCAGATTTTTCTTGACCTTATTTTCGTAACCTGAGTAGGTATGGATCACATACCAGCGCCGATCATCGGCCTCTTTCTCTTTTTCCTTTTCCTTTTCCTCAGACATGGCAGTCCTCGTTCGCGAACAGCTATTGGACGAGGCTCACGAGACTCGTGTAAAGGAAGGTGAAGATTGTATCGCCAATAAAGAGCAACAACCCGATAACAAGCGATACTGCAACCACGAGCACCGTAAGGCGAATCGTCTCTTCGCGGCTTGGCCAAACAACTTGCCGTAACTCGCTGCGCGTTTCGCGAAACGTGCGCACGAGAATGTTTTCTTGAACGTCACGATCTGTATCTTTGGCCACGGCCATTTTATACCCTTCACTTTGAAGCTGTCGGCGACAGCAGCGCCGCCGACAGCTTAGCGAATCCGGCCTTGGGAATTAATCAAGGATCTTGGTCACGACACCAGCACCGACGGTGCGACCACCCTCGCGGATGGCGAAGCGCAACCCCTCTTCAATCGCCACCGGCACGATCAGGTCGATGGTCATCACCACGTTGTCGCCTGGCATCACCATCTCCATCCCCGCCGGTAAGCTAATCGCCCCCGTCACGTCGGTCGTCCGAATGTAGAACTGCGGCCGGTAGCCCGAGAAGAACGGCGTGTGCCGTCCACCCTCTTCCTTCTTCAACACGTACACCTGCGCCTCAAACTTCTTGTGCGGCTTGATGCTCCCAGGCGCGCACAACACCTGCCCGCGCTCAACCTCGTTGCGCTCAATCCCCCGCAACAGACAGCCGACGTTGTCGCCAGCAATCCCTTCATCGAGCGTCTTCTGGAACATCTCCACCCCCGTCACCACCGTGCGGCGGGGCGCTTCGTCGGTCATGCCCACAATCTCGACCGTATCGCCGACCTTCACCTTCCCGCGCTCGATCCGCCCGGTCACCACCGTTCCACGCCCCTTAATCCCGAACACGTCTTCTATCGGCATCAGGAACGGCTGGTCAATCGCCCGCTGCGGCGTCGGAATGTACTCATCGACCGCCTTCATCAGCTCCAGGATACAGGCATACTCCGGCGCGTTGATGTCCTGGCTTGGGCTTTCCAGCGCATTGCGGGCGCTCCCGCGGATAATCGGAATCTCATCGCCCGGAAACCCGTACTTGCTGAGCAGCTCGCGCAACTCCAGCTCGACCAGCTCCAGCAGCTCGGGGTCGTCCATCATATCGACCTTGTTGAGGAACACGACGATGGCCGGCACCTGTACCTGGCGGGCGAGCAGGATGTGCTCGCGGGTCTGCGGCATCGGGCCATCGGGGGCGCTCACCACCAAAATCGCGCCGTCCATCTGTGCTGCGCCGGTAATCATATTCTTAATGTAGTCGGCGTGGCCGGGACAGTCCACGTGCGCGTAGTGGCGTTTCTCGGTCTGATACTCCACGTGACGAATGGCAATCGTAATGCCACGGGCGCGCTCTTCCGGTGCATTGTCAATCTGGTCGTAGGCCATAAACTGGGCCGCGCCCTTGAGTGACAGCACCTTGGTGATTGCAGCGGTCAACGTCGTCTTGCCGTGGTCTACGTGACCGATGGTGCCGACATTGACGTGCGGTTTCGTCCGCTCGAATTTTTGTTTGGCCATGGATTCCTTGCTCCTTAAGACAAGGCGCGAAAATATGCCGCTCGTGCCAAGACAGTTGGCACGAGCAACTGGGCAAGGTTCGCGCTCACCTCGCCATCACTGTCGGCTGGAGCCTACGACGGGACTTGAACCCGTGACCTCGTCTTTACCAAAGACGTGCTCTACCGACTGAGCTACGTAGGCATAAACGAGTAGAGCGATACAAGAAACACTCTACTCATTTGTTGGTGGGCCGGGCAGGATTCGAACCTGCGAAGGCGTAAGCCAGCGATTTTACAGACCGCCCCGTTTGGCCACTTCGGTACCGACCCGTAAGTAGCGATGGAGCCGACGCAGGGACTTGAACCCTGAACCGGCGGTTTACAAAACCGCTGCTCTGCCAATTGAGCTACGTCGGCACACACCGACGGCGTCGAGCCATCGCTCAGCAGTGTGCATTCTAACACAATCTGGCGTTTTATGCAAATGGGTACGGCGCCGGATAGGGTTTTTCGGAGTTTTCAGCTTTAGGTCACCTTCGATGACCAGACGATACACCAGCGAAGAAACACCGATGAACATCACACATCCGCTGCCAATGACTTCTGACTCACGCAGTCATCTGGGGATGCGGGCCTCTGGCTGTAGGTGCGGTGGGCGGCTGAAATCTATGAGGGAGTGCATCAGCGCCCTACTACCTCCGAGTCCCCCGTATGTTCACCCTGCTTGTGGGGCATCGGGGGAACGATCATCATCGGCGCGTTCTTCCACGCAAGGTGGGATTGCGGGCCAGAGGCCCGCGCACCAGGATATACGGTTTTCGTGAACAGGATTGGTATAACACTCCTGATGGTTGCTGTTCTTTGGTAGGTGCGCTATGATGAATCATAGCATCTTGTCGCATCTATATCGGAGAGTGAACTCATGCAATGGTTACGACGATTATTCGGCGGTCATTCAGAACCGCCAGTGATGCTTTTCCACGTGCGCTGCAACCGGTGTGGTGCTGTTGTACAAACCCGGATTAACCTCTACAACGATTTGTCGGTCGAATATGATGATCGTGAAGAGATCGCCGGTTACTGGATTCGTAAAGAGATGATGGATGATCGTTGTTTTCGCCTGATGACAGCCGAATTGCGCTTTGACCGCCAACGTCGATTGATTAGCCAGGAAGTGGTTGGCGGTCAGATGATTACGGCTGAGGAATATGCCGCAGCCCGCCAGACGCAGAACGAGCGTGCAAGTAATCCGTAGCGATCATCTTAAGCTTCCTCAGCTTCAGCCTGGCGCTGGATAAAGTCGGCACGTACCGGATGGAAGAGATCGAAAAAGATCGAATCTTCCTCCATGACAGCCTCGTGTTCGACGCCACCAGGAATATGGACAATCTCCATAGGGCCGAGTTCTCGCCATTCATCGCCAACGCGAAAACGTACACGACCACTGATGACTAACGTCATTTGTTCGTGAGGGTGGCTATGAGCCGGTGCGGTCGCTCCTTTGGGAGCTTCGACCCGTACCGCCATCAGTTCGTTGCCGGTAAACGGACGGAGTTTCATCGAGCCGATAAGAAAGCTCTTGATGTCAGCGGTTTGTACTGCGTGCATACATGTTCCTTTACCTCAAGCCGACCCGTTTTCGCTCATCATCTTCATCTTATCGTTTTCTGGTGTGAAACGCAAATGATCGCCGTGGTGTGGGCATTATACTCGTGCGCCTGCTCTGAACTATGATGAGCGCGGGAGAGCCGCGGCAACTGGATCGGCGCTCGTTGAAATCATTGTTGTTGATCAGGTTCTCACTTTCCCCTTGCTAAAGACAGGGAGCGTAGCACGTTTCACCATGTTCGATTGTGCATGATACGCTCATAAGGATCATATACCCCTCACTCCTTATGCCTCTGTTCGCCATTACTGACGGCAGGTATGGTATCCTGAGCGTAATAGGGCAAGGCAGGTGACCGTTACTAGAAAAGCTAGACTCTAAACAGATTGAGTGAAGGCCGATCATAAAGTAAGGAGTTCATGATGCGCCACAAAGATGCGAGCTGGCGAGAAAGCCAACGGATTCGGCTGGACGTGAATAACGTGTTTGGAACGCACGGTCTCATGCCGGCGGAGCTGGAAGCAGAAGCACCACGGGCAGCCGCAGCAATTGCAGCAATCCAACAACGGCAGGCCGATCTTGGTTGGCCGTTGTTACCCGATCAGGATGTGACACCGTTTGAACAGTTTGCTGCCGAACATCGTGATCGGATCGATACGTTCGTGGTATTGGGAATCGGTGGCTCGGCGCTGGGCAACATTGCAGTACAGACGGCGATCAATGGCCCATTTTACAACTTGTTGCCACGTGAGCGGCGAGGTTGGCCACGCCTCTTGGTGCTCGATAATTCTGACCCTGAGCTGAATGCAGGGGCACTACAGATTCTCGATTTGCGCCGAACGATGTTTAATGTGATCAGTAAAAGTGGGACGACCGCCGAAACAATGGCGTCATTTCTCTACTTCCGGCAGGCGCTGGTTGAAGCGGTTGGGGAAGATCGCCTGGGCGATCATATTGTACTGACAACTGATCCGAACAGTGGGTTTTTGCGCCAGATCGGGCTACGTGAGGGATGGACAATGTTTGATCTGCCGCCAAAGGTAGGTGGGCGGTTCTCGGTGTTGACTTCAGTGGGGTTGTTGTCGGCAGCAATGACGGGGGTGAATATCCGTGAGTTGTTAGCCGGCGCCGCATACGGTCGCGAACTGGCAGCCAATCCTGATCCATTGACAAACCCGGCAGCACTGGGCGCTCTGATCAACTATCTCTGCTTCCGCAAAGGAAAGCCAATTGTGGTAATGATGCCTTACGCTAATCGGCTGCGCGATGTAGCCGATTGGTTTGCACAACTGTGGGCCGAGAGTTTGGGGAAGGCGATTGACCGTAACGGCCAACCGGCACGAGTCGGGCAAACGCCGGTCAAGGCACTAGGTGCGACCGATCAGCATTCGCAAGTGCAACTCTATATGGAGGGGCCGTATGATAAGTTGATCAACTTTATCGCAGTTGAACGTTACGCAGAAACAGCCCCTATCCCAACAGCCTATCCTGATCTGGAAGGTGTGAGTTACCTTGGCGGACACACCATGGCGGAGCTGATCCAGGCAGAACAACAGGCTACGGCCATTGCACTTAGCGAAGCCGGACAACCGAATATCACGCATATCTTTCCGGAGATTAATGCCTTTACGCTTGGTCAGTTCTTTATGCTGATGGAAATGCAGACGGCAATTGCCGGTGAATTGTTCAACATTAATGCTTTTGACCAGCCTGGGGTCGAAGCTGGCAAGATCAACACTTACGCCCTGCTCGGTCGGCGCGGGTTTGAGGAGCGGCGGGCGGCGATTGCGGCTCGTGCGCAAGCTCTCGATGCGCGCTGGGTGGTATGAGAGGTGTAGGGGCTGGCAACGTCTGTAGTGCTCGTGCTGCGGAGCGTGCCTAGCACTTCTCAACCTTTTCAATCCCCTTCCTCTTCCACAGATAGAGGAAGGGGTGTTTGCGGTGAGTTGGGAGCCAGTGCCCCACTCCATTTCTTTCCCCTGTGTTGTTCGCCACAACTATTGGGTGAGGAAAGAACGCTGAAACGTCTGGCATTGTCGTAACAAGACTGGCAAGAACCGACCAGGGGATTCGCCGTTTAACGCCCGCCATGCAAGAAGGATTGATGCGATGGCAAGATTCTTTCCGGCGCCGCTGTGGGTATCATCCGCAGTCTGTGTTGTGATCGGGTTTATCGGTGGTAGTGCGTTCTGGTGGGCATCACGGGCGTGGAGCATCTTTATTGCTGCATTCCTGTGGGCACTGATCGGGACAACCGGTACAGTGATCGGGCGTAGCATCAGTGAACGACTTCGCTACGGTGATTGGTGGCACGCCAGTCGGTTAGTCCCTCCACAGACTGTAACACCGATGGGTGGTTTTCTGGTAACGGCCCTCTTAGCCGGTGCACCGTTGAATGTATCTCAGCTCATGCTCCTCGTTGGGGTAATCGGCGGATTAACCATACTCTTCTGGATCGGCATACCACTGACATCACCATTTCGAGAACGACGATGAATATCTATGCGCTGACCGAACTGGTAGCATTACGTACAAGTTGGCGGGTCGCCGGGCTGAAAGTCGTGCTGACCAACGGTGTCTTTGATCTTATCCACGTCGGTCACGTACAGTATCTGACAGCGGCACGTGCGCTTGGCGACCGATTGATTGTGGCTATCAACAGTGATGAATCGACCCGGCAATTGAAAGGGCCTTTGCGACCAATTGTACCGGCAACAGAGCGAGCGACTATCGTGGCGGCGCTGCGTTGTGTTGATGCAGTTACCATCTTCCACGAGCGCACGGCAGAGACGGTGGTAGGAGCATTAGCACCTGATCTGTACGTGAAAGGTGGTGACTACGGGCAAGGCACAACCTTCGACGCAACACGACTACCAGAAGCGCGAGTCGTGCAAGCGCTGGGTGGTGAGGTGCGGATTCTGCCCTTTCATGAGGGGCACGCAACGACACGCTTAATTGAACGGATTGTCGAGCGTTACCGCGAGTAATTCCGTGCACGGATGCGCAACGGTACTGCACCTACGTTTCGTCAGACCGCAAGGTCACGCTGATGGTTTTAGGTGTTCTTTCGCATTGAAACACAATACGGTACAACCACTGATTCGGGTCACATCCGCCCACGATCCCAGTAGAGGTGTTAGCGTTTTCAATGCCCGTGCTGCGGAGCGCGCTTGGACCCACTCACCTGCACTCAGACCCATTCCTCTCCTACACAGGGAGAGGAAGAAGGAGATGGAGGCGGGTTAGATACTCGCTGGCGTAGTGACCGGTCTGCGTGGCGAGAAATGCCGTCTACTATTGGCAACGCCTTCCCCGTATAGTGTTTCATTCCTTGTCGAAACGACAATACCGATGCGATCCCTATCGTAGATCTATTGGCCCACTATGCCAGGTGGGGTAGGACCCACCCCTACTCAGGCAGTACCGGACATAATGATCGGGAAACATCCATTAGCAATACCTACCTGCTATTGGGGTATGCAGAGCCGCCTTGGAATCTGCATTTATCGAATCTGTAATTGCAGGTTCGCAACCCGTTCGCTCTGACGAGCGATGTCAAATAAGACTCCCTGATCAGGCCCCTGATTTCCCAGGTAGGTGGCAACATCAGCGAGACACCAGCCAAGAGTGCTGACGGCAGAACCAACTCCCGCGCCGGTACTTATGTTGACAGAGGATGCACGGCCGAGGGGGGCAGCCATTGCGGTAAAGGTGTTGGCTTGCATAATCAAGTTTCGGCTAAGCGTGATACTGAACACTCCTTCAATGATGTTGCTATCGAGTAAGAGACGAGCACAGATGTCTTCGGATAGAACAGGAGTCTCCTGATCGAGCAATTTCTGCAATGTAGTGAGGAGGGCAGCACCAATAGTGAGCGATACCAGATGGTTGCTGCGCAGATGGATCGTGCCCATAAGAGCACTACTGAGTTGTAAGCGCGATCCGCCCGGTTCGTTTGGTTGGCGATCAAAACTACGTAGACGCTCAGCCAGATTCGCAATTTGCTCGCCTGGCGCCGGCATACCGTAAAGACTGATGATTCCGGCAATGCGGTTGTGTTCAAGCAGGATCATGTCGTCTTCGTCAAGAACGTCAGCGATCAGACCGATACTCTCAGCGACGAACGCACGTCGCTGATGAAGCATAATGGCTGTACCGGGGCGTGATTTTACGGCGGCGATGCGCAGATCAAAAAGGATATCGAAGAGCGTTGCTGCATTGACTTGAGGGTTGTTCAGAGCGACGATCAGTTTCGAAAGCTGTAATACTTCGCCGAAAGATAAAGAACCGATGCGTTCTGAGACCTGAGCTGCAACTGCACGAGAACGTTGCTGGCGCTGGTCGATATTGAGACCGATCAGCTCTTCAACTACTTTTTGGGCCAGTTCGCGCCATTCTGGAGTGATGATCCGTTGATCATCGGCAAAGAGATCGGCCAGCGTTGCCAATTCAGCCTTTGCAAAGAGTTCACGTAGCGGGGGAAAGGTGCGTGCAGATATGGCTGCCATGAAGGTATTATTATTCAGGCGAACTGTATCACTATCGACAATGGCCAACAATGCGCTACCACCAGGCCGATCATCTTGTACGCCCCCTGTTGCCGTCATACCACTGATGAAGTTGTCGGTGATGATCACGTGTGGGCAGCGAGTGAGCGCAAGCGCAGCCGTCCCTGGTGTGGGAATAAAGTCAACGGTGATAGCAAGGTTGTGGAGGACAACGGTGTCGATACCAACCAAATCTAGCGGTGCAGTCAGACGCAGATCGGTAGCGAGACCACAGCCCTTTATTTCGAGATGGAAGGGACGATCGGTGAGCGAAGGATCGAGGCGAAGGCCACCAACTTCGTGAACACCAGGACGCAGGCAGAACAAGAGGCGACGTTCGCCACGCGCCAGTAATTCTTTCAACGCAGCGTTGAGATCAGGGAAGTCGCCGTCAAACCCGATCGTCACGCAACAGCCACTACGACCACGCCGTTCGAGGCTGGCGTTAAAGAAGACACGGGGGAGCACCGGTTCGCCAGCACTATTGACAAATGGCTTGCCATCGATCTCAACCAGGAAGGCTTCTACGCGCTGACTCTGAACGGCAGGATCAGGACGCCACTGACAGGAGTAGATACCATTTTGGCCAGTCGTGACATCGATACTCGTACCGGCCGCACTACCGGCAATGAGCTGCCCGGCAGCGGTTTGAGGCGCCAGTCGAAAGCGCACCCGCGCATTATTTACTGGCTGCTGGCCGTTAGTCACTGCAACCTGCAACGGTTGAGGCAACATCTCACCTGGTAACACCGATTGACCGTCGCCACCGACCCCGTAAAAGTGGATGGACTCGGTTAATGGTGGGAAGAGACGGCGACAGTCACTCCGTTTCGTCCAGACATTACCATCAAAATCGAGCAGCGCCAATTTACAATACGCATGCCGGATTCCGTGCGGCAGTTGTGGGATCGGCTGCCCAGTTGCATCGAGCGGCCATTCAATCGTACCGGTCACGACCCGCGCCGGAATGAACCAGTAATCACCGGGACGGAAGGTTCCTGGCTTGAGCCGAATCTGCACTCCCTGTTCGAGATTAGTCCAGGCGTTCGCGCCAGTTGTAACTACCAGTTCGCCATCAGGCATATCCCAGCGCCGCATTTTGGGGTTGCGGGAGAAAGCACTGTACAGAATTGTTTGACCGGCAGGATCAATAGTGACAACGTTGCCTTCGATCTGGACAATTTTCACCAGCGGGCCAGACTCGCCCCGCTTCTCGCGATCATCATCGGTTAACTCGACCCATTGATTTGGCGCTAAACCCAATATATCATCGCGACCGGTGCTGCTGACCGTAAGCCGATTTGGATTAAGAGCATCCTGTCCAGTCCAGCCTACGACGACAGAGCCATTGTCACGTGACCATTTGAGCGCAATGCGCGTCGGTGAGACAATGCGATGTACTTCAACCCGATAAAGTTGATTTTCCAGCCCGCGATAGCCCGCGTCCGCAGGAACAACGCATGGATCGCTGACGGTGGGATCAGGTTCGGCACGGGCTTCAAGGCGACCACTACTGCCAGCCAATAAGGCCGCCCAGCCGGCAGGTGAGGTAGCACAATCGAGGGCAGGATTGGGATCGCCAATGCGCAAGAGTTTCACCTGGGCCATAACCTGCAAACGAGTCGTTGTATCGGGTCCACCCAATGCAACCTCGCGTAGTGCTGGATCATCGAGCGCGGTGATGTGCCTTTCCCAAACGTCCAGATAGGCAAGATAGGAACCGGGAGGTAAGGATGCATCAGCGGACAGACCGGCCACTTCAGCCAGACTACGAACCGGGAAATCGGGTTGTGCAGTGATGGCAACTGTTTGCTCGTTTTCAACCCGAATCCCGGCCACGTAATAACGACCTGCGGTTACACTGAGCACACCAGCAATTATGACAATGTCGAAACCGGCCTGACCCTGGGGACCGCCGCACAGACCGACCAGATCGCTACGCGAGGTGCGGTCATCATCGAGATCAATGGCAATCTGTTCATTCCAGTCAGCATCAAGTGCGACTCGCCCTTGTTGGTTGAGAACGCCACTGTAATGCCTGGTTCGATTGAACGTCCAGCGAGTAAAATCACCGCGCATGGCAAACTCCTTGCAGGAAGAAGAAACCAGGACATAGGACATTGTTGATGATTTATGGTCTCTTTTGTGTTATCAGTGTGACGTCGTACCCACTAAGTTACCAACCAAACCCCTGCCGCAAGACCAACCCGCAGATATTCATTCAAGGCGATCTGAAGATTGGTGAGGCGGTAGGTTTGTTGAACGAGATAGAAAGCACCCATTTCATTTCCATCTTCGGCGCCCTGGATAATGGGAAGCGGACACGCACGAGCGAGTTGCATATAGGCCGGATGACCAAACCGGGTGCTGGTAAACGATGGGGTGACTGAGAGCGTAATCGCCTGACGCTGCGCAGCCGTCAGAGCAGAGAGTGGTTGCCCACGGGCGGCGGCTTCAGCGGTAAGGGCAAGATCGGGCTGGCAACGGAAGCGACGGGGTACTCGCGATCTGGGAGCCAGAAAACTGAAACGGCTACAACCGATCTGGCGGCGGGCAGCCAATACGCGCCCTAGCATCAGGCTTTCTGAAATGAGATCGGTTTGCCGAACCCGCACTTCGCCATATACGGTGCAGCGAACAAAACTGGCCGGCGGTCCGATCTTCTCCCCACTGGCACCGGCCGCGCAGGCTGGCCTGGCCGGCGCGAAGGCGTCGATGATTGAATCGTCGGCAAGCAGACCGTCCGCATCCTCTGCCAGATACAACGCGCCGCTGATGCTCCGTGTGAGTTCGACGCGCAGATCCGGATTAGGGGCAAGAGCCTGAATGCTGGGGCGGTCAGGAAATTGAGGGGCACCGGTCGCGTCGATCTGCCAGCCGGGTACCAGAGTGCAATGCTGGATGACTAACCGTTCGAGACTACCTGCAGCAAGTTCGATCCCGCCTTCGAGCCAGAGGCCGTTTAGGTTGAGCGTTGCCCGGTCGCCGTTACCGACAATGCGTAGCGGGTTGATCAGGCGGATCAGAGGGCGCTGACCGTCAGCAGCCTGAATGACCAGCGTGCGACCGGGAGTCATCGTGATGGTAATGTCTTCAGCATAGGTGGCGCTGTCGAGAATGGTGATGACACCGACAGGCGCCGATGAAGTGCTCCAGGCGGCAAGTGCAGCCGCAAGCGTGGTAGTGGTAACATCGGCGGTGCTACGGCGAGCGACAGTGGCTGCAAAATCACCGGGGGTAGGGTTGACAAGGGTTGAGTGTCGCGAGTAGGGGCCGCCGCCAATGTCAGCAACGAAGCCGTAGGTGTAGTTGACCAGCAGATCGGATGGGACTATACCAGCAGGAAAGGCGATCCGTCCACGTTGCGGATCAACGGCAACTCGAATGGGGAATGATTGTGGGCCGTAGGCTATACTGGTCGGTGGACGGCGCCAATCACGGAGATCGCAGATGAGGATTTCGGCGGCAGGAATCGGTCTCAGCGTACCTGTACCATCAGGTACCGCAATCTGGAATGCAGGACGAACAAGCGAGAGGTAGGTACTGTCGCTGATCAGGCCTCGACGCAGAGCCGTGAGATCGTCGGCAAGGGCGCGTCGACGCAAGGGTACCGGTAGGTCGGGTTCGCTTGCCAGTTGGGTAATTTCGAGTTCGGTACGGGGTCGGTTGAAGAGTGGGATGTCGTTGCCGAGTGGACTAAACCAGTAGCGACCATCGGGCGGATCGGTGACCGGTCGGGGCATGACACCCTGAACAACGTAGGGTTGTAAGCGCCACAAGTGCAGGCCAAGGTTGGGGATGTTGTAGCGACCACGCCCAATCTCGATCCGGCGTACTTCGGCAGTGCGATTGAGCGTTGTAAGAGGGCTGTTCGTCAGTTCAAGGCGATTGGCATCGCGCAATGAAGCAGTCGCCGGGCTATGGAGCCGGATGTGATTGAGATGTTGAGTCGTTACTAGGCGTTCAAAGTATTCAACCACGCGACAAGGCCAGCCGGTGACATCACGAGCCAGTTGTTCGAGAACCGGCGCCGTACCCTTGCGGCGGCGATAGCGCAGGGTATTGGCCACATACGCCCGCAGACTCAGGTCGGTAACGGCGGTTAGTTCGTGGAGGGGGCGAACGCCGAGGAGATCACCAATGTACGGGATCAACCATTCGGCGCAGGTTTCGATAAACCAATCGTCGTAGAGATCGGCGATGTCGGTCTCGATACGGGCCAACTCATCACCGATAATGGTCAAGAGTGCCCGTAGCGGCTCACCCTGCCCGGCGTCACGACTCCGATAGACGGCCGGTAACAGTTCGTACAATCGGTCACGAGGATGGATGACCATAACAGTCCTTTCGTAAAGCAGCTCTCTGGCATAGGTCGCAACCGCAACTTACGGCGCTGTCACGGCGAAGAGCGTCAGATTGATTCCGGCTGGATCGAGGACGAGAAGTTCAGCCGAGGTAATGGTCGAACCGATATGACGGGCCGGTAGAGCCGGCAGCAAAGACGGAGAGGAGCCGGTACGACCGCTGGCGTAAGCTAGCGAGTCGAGATCAACTGCCACTACGCCGGGGACCGATTGGAGGACCGCGACGACTTCGGCTGCGGTCACCGGTTGCGCGAAAGCACGGGCAGCGAACGAAAAGGTGTGATGCAGGCTACTTTCGATTTCCAGACGCACATCCTCAGCCCGATAGCGTCGGTCGTACTGCACTGTTGCGGTGAGGCGGAAGGTAAGACGGGTATAACCGGCCAGCTCGACCAGAACAGACGGATCACGCACGGAATCAATAGCAGTGCGCAGGTTGATCAAGAGCGGATCGCTGGCGAGTGGTGAAGCGCCGCTCGCGGTAGCGATGGTCAGATGGATCAGTATCTGCTCACCGCGACGAAATGCGGTGGCCTGAGCTTTGCCGATGCCGGCAAAGGCGTTAGCGAAATCGGTAAAATCTTGCAGGGAGACGATTCGGTCGAGGGTTAAGACCGTCTGTGGCGCATTTGTGCGTGCACTGGCAAGCGTTTCCGGGTCTTCAGCACCGGTCGCAGGCAGCGGATTCGTGACGCTGCGCACGCCTGGAGGGCGGGTCTTGAGCAGGCTGAGAGCACCCGCATCTACCTCTCCATCCCTCCCGATGCCAAACCGATAGGTAGCAACAATATTCTCCTGGCCAGTGGGCAGACGCGCCCCGCGCACTCCATCACCGAAGAGCACCGTTGCTGTGCCGTCATCAGCAATCCGCACCACATAGGTTTGATCGGTGGGATCAGCGTGATAGAGCGAAGGGATTTCGGTCCAGGTCACACCGTTGACACACACGGTTAACGTTGATGCTGTACCGGTGGGCGTACTGGCGGAGACATAGGTCAAGGGAGCCTTTTTGAGCTTGAAGCGTTGGTGAGATCGACTACCGTCGCCACTTCCGATGGAGGCACTGGTCGTTTCACCGTGCGTGGCCGCAACGACGTTCGCATAGATGACCGTTGTCGAGCGGATCAGCTTGAGCGAGTCTAAACCCTTGTCACGTAATACGACGGTGGTGAAATCGAGACCGGGATACACTGCTTCTACGAAAACTACCACTGCGGTCGGATGCTCATCGTGCGGCGAGAGTTTTCCACTGACGATGAGTGGTTGATTTTGATAGAGATCATGTACGACACCGGCCAGCTCAATCTGCTTACCGGTAATCGGTTCCACAACTGGCTCAGGCGCCAGCGGTAACAACTCACTTTCGGCCAGCACCAGCGTGGCCCGGCGGGCAAAGCGACTGAGGTTCTCGGTGGTATCGACGGTGAGGCGCGTCACCTGACCAGAAAGGGCAAAGTTCGCCACCCCGACCGACTCGTTACGGATCACGCGGTAGAGTTCGGTGTAGCCGGGAGTGAGCAGGGCTACCCAGCTCCCCGAGACGATTTTCGGATACGCTGCATCGAGTTCGATCTGCGGCCTGGTACTGTCAATTGAAAAGCCCGGCCATTCATCGGGAAGCGGGCGACTCGGACCGGAGTATTGCCCTTTTACCGTCTCCGGCATAAGGCGCCAATCAGGAGCGTTAAAGCCGAAGAGATGGGCATGACGCCGGAGGGCAAACACCTGCGGTTGAGCAGCCGGAAGCATTGATGGTCGATCCGAGCCAAGACCGGGTTCCCAGGTCACGACGGTATAGCCGCCGGTTGAATCGGGATAGGGGGTAACAGACAGGATGCGCCGGAGATCCCAACGCTCACTACCGGGATCGCGTTCACGTTCAGTTCCAACCAGGAGCAGATAGTCGCCCGGCTGAAGGCGTGTATCAACACCGGCCAAATAGAGAGTTTGCGATCCCTTGTTCAGGTTTTGAGGTCGGGTTAACCGTGGCCGTAGGGCATTCCATGCCTTGCGGGCAATAAACTCATCTGTGGTCTCGAAGGTCTGCGGTAGCTCACCCTGTTTGCTCGGAATACTCTGGACCTGGGTTCCGGCGGGAATAACCGTTTGCGCCGGAGCAGCGGGGGAATCGTCGAGGGTAAAGGCGAGATAGGTAGAAGCGGCAACACCTGGTTTGAGTTCATAGCCGATTGCACGGGCCAGGAATAATACCGATTGTCGTTCAGTCGCAGTGCGCAAAAAACCTTCGTTAGCAATTCGTTCCTGATAGAAGGTCAGGACATCGGCCAGGGTCGCCGCAGCATCGAGCAGCGCCAGCGAGTGATCGGCAACATCACGGGTGGTCAAGGTGGCAAGCGGTCGTCGTCCGGTAGCGTCAGACTGTTGCGAGAGCCGGGCCATCATACGCTGAAGAAACGAGTGATGCGTCCCCAGGCGATAGCGCAACGCGGGCTGACCAGGAGGGTTGTAGTGGGGTGATGGGACAGCGCGACGTTCATCGCAGCCACAAGGGGATTGTAAGCGATCATCAGTATTCATTGACCACCTTCCATGATGAACTCCAATCGCCCATGTTCGGGTCGGTTTGGATCGTTGTCACAGCGGACAATCTCACGCCGACCGACAGCGATCTGTCCTTTTGCCAATTCGCCACGTGGCGCCTGGCCCCAACGCTGAAAGCGCGTCGGTTTACCGGGACCGCCTGCTGTATCAATCCAGCGCACACCGGGAATAGCCATTGCCGCTGCTACGATCTGGCTGAGATATACCGGCTGACCAAACGTAAAATTGTCGGGATGAAAAAAGTTACGTGGGCTGAACCGTTCAAGCAATGCCGCTTTTACATCGGCGGTAAAGAAACCGGGGGCAACGCATACCACAAAAGCCAGATCGAGCGCAACGTAGATCGGCCCGTCGATCTCGACATCCTGCCCGGCCATCCGGTACCGTTCGAGAAATGCGCGCAGCTCAGCCTCAAAATTGGCATCCACTGGCAAGCCACCACGCCGATCAACAGTAATAAAGATCGTATACCAGCTCCCTGTCCAGCGTCGAGTGGCAACAGCACGTTGTACTTCAGGATGGCGCTCGGCCATCGATGCGTAGTCGGCGGGCGTGACAGCCCGCTCCTGTCGGCGAAAGGCGTGCGGTGCGTACTGACGGATCGCCTCGATTGACTCTGGTTCGCTCCCACCACGCGCAGGGAGTGGATTACGTACACGGCGAATACCACTCTCGGCAGTGATAATATGGGCCAGCGCATCGGCGCCAATATTGCCGGCAGTACCGCTCCCCACACGATAACGGGCAACAAAGGATTCACCCATTAGCGGCAGTCGCCCATGCCGACCATCGCCAAAACGCAGGTACAAACGACCATCTTGCTCTAATTCCCCGACAAATTCAGTCTGAAATCGATTGCTACCGAGCAAGTCGGGAACCGGCTGCCACTGACCGGCAGGACTGGTTAAGGAAACTGCCGGTAGGGTGAGGGATGGTCTGGCATCGCTAACCAGATGCGTAGCCGGGAGCGTGTGATCGGTAGGCACGAAGGGCGCGACGAAAGTAATACCGGTACGGCTTAACACCGGACGGTATCGTAAGGGATCGCTCACTGCCGGTAACGGTTCAACGGGCAGCGTTTCGCCATGATCGGCCAGCACAATATTGCCCAACACCACACTGGCCGGTTGGCGTGATTGATTGGTCTCATCACGATCATCGACAGGGACGGCAACATCACTCAGATCGAGGATGAACGGCAAGGCATCAGCAACCATCCATTCGATCTCGGTCACAGCAACCGGATCATTCGTTGGCGGATCGGCAAACTGTCCACCCAATGGATCAAGCCCGGCGGTGAGCCGGGTCAGACGCACAGCGTGGCGTCGGTTCGGATCGGCATCGGCGCGATAGCCGGTTTGCGGACTGCGCTGTTCGATGAACACTAACACATCACCGGGATGCAGGGTTGCACTGAAATCACCACGCAGAGTCGCCTGCGTGCTCCCGACGGGCAGACAGCACCCTTCATCACCCCAGGTGTAGAAGGTCATCTGGTTGTGAGCAGGAAACAGTCGCGCCTCATGCATTGTCTCGAAGACCAGCGGCTGTTGTTGACGGGCCATACGTAATTCAGCAGAATCAGGCAGCAGACGCACAGGAACACCACCAACTCGTGTCAACAATGGTGTAGCAGCGGGCAGGGTTAGCGGTGCATCAACCTGAATCTGTACCCAGGTACGAGCATTCACGCCATCGTGCGGGCGATAATCGAGCAAACGGGCATGACGACGCAGCGAGACTCGTCGCCGTGCCGTATCGAGATAAGCTTCGGTAGCTACTGCATCCTGGTAATAGCTGAGGTAATCGCCAATGTAGGCCAACCCCTCAACAATTGCCACACCCAGATCGGCGGGGTTACGCTCTCGCCAATCTGGTGCAACGACTGCCAGACGATCAAACAACATCTGGCGCAGGCTGGCGTAATCGCGGGCCAGATAATCGATGGGGGGCGATCCTTCAGGTGCTGGCGGACACGCCTGATCGCGAGCACAATCGAACTCATCAGGACAATCGACCTTGAAGGAAAAATCAACCGTACAAAGAATAGGATCGAAACCATCTGGTGGGGTTGGATCGGTCGCTGAACGCGTCAGCCTGAAGGTATAAGGCGCAAAATCGCCGGCCTGATCAACTCGTACTACCAGCGTGCGGTCGGCAGCCGGCAGATTGTTATAAAAAGTCCGCTCGGCGTTGGTTATCCGTCCGGCACTCACGTCAGCCGGACTCGCATCAGCGGCACGCAACACCCACAGAACGTTAATCCCGGTTATGCGTACACCACCATCGATCCGAACATTAAGTGCTGGCAACCCCCATGGCGCCGGCTTTAGCATTCGCACCAACAAGGTTCGCTGGCGTGGCGAACCAGCCGGTGCGTCCTGGTCGAGCACTTCGAGAAAATCGATCCCGTTTAGCGGTATAGCCGCAGTGCTCAACACCTGTGCCCGCCGCACATTGGCACAACGAAACTGCATTCCCATACCTTAACTCGCAATCTCGACGACACGTCGCTGCTGGGTGCGTTGCACCACGTACTGCACCGTCACATGCAACTTCTCATCTTCAGCCGTGATTGCCAGCGCCTCAACCCGAATCAATTCGCCCAGATACTCTTGCAAGGCTCCCTGAACCATAAACTCAAGGGCAGTAGCCAGCTCGGTACTGTTTGGGGCAAAGAGTAACTGGCGCAACCCGGTGCCGAAGGTCGGTCGATTCACTCGTTCACCGGGAGTAGTGAAGAGCAGTTGCTCGATCAGATGACGGATATGTTCATCTTCGTTGGCCTGAGCGGTTCGACCACTGCCGTCAATCCTGTATGGAAACGCGATCTGCATCACTGCCCCCTGACCCGCATCTGAGTGGTCACAATATTGACCAGCGTACCATTTGGCACACAAGTCGCCTGACTATCCTGCAACAAGACCGGTGTGCCACCGGCGCGCACCCGGATTGCCCCAACCGTCCACTGAGCAGTTACACATGGCATTGGCCCACTAGGGGTTGAAAAAGGACAACCGGCGACCGTATGAGGTGCGCTCAGCGTGACAATCGGCTGACCACTTAACCGTACTCGTGGATTGGGAGCGGTCGCCTGTGCCTGACCGCCGTGCGCACAGAGCACGGTAGCCCCCACATGCAAAAGAAATCCCGGCATTATGTCACCTCCAATGCGCCATCATTCAGCGTAATCTGAGGCCCGGTCAGCTTGATCGTCGCTCCCTGGCCGTTGGTGATCTCGATCCCTGTCGCGGTGATCGCAATTTTGGCCCCGGTAGTTGTCTCAATCGTAACTCCACCAATCCCCGGCAGATCATTCACTGTGATGGTAGCGGTTGCTGTTTTCCAGACCTTCATCTCGGCTACCGCTGGGGAAGCAGGCACTTCACCCGGCCCCCAAAAACAGCCGCTCCAGATCGGGTAATCGGGATTTCCTCCCTCGAACTCAACCCACACATTGGCGCCGGTTGGTGGCACCAGAAACAGCCCCACTCCATTACCGGCCAACGGCACGCAGGGCATCGCCCAACTCATCCGGCCCTCGCCGAGTACAGCCGGTACACTCACCTGCACACGCCCCAGTTGTAGCGGATCAATGTTGTTTTCAACCTTGCCGCGATACTTTCCAAAAAATTGACTCATGGCAGCACCACCGGTACGGTCGAACCAAGACCCTCGCGAGTCAGGGTAAAGCTTTGCTTGAACCCTTCCCGGCTGATCTGGTGTTTAACCTGTTTGACGTAGTAGAGGCCGTCGTAGCTAAAACCGGCGCCACGCAACCCCACTAAGCCGCGCGCCTGTAACAGACTGCCGTAGCGTGCCGTATCAAGTTCACCTTCAACGGTGAGCACATCGCTTGAGGCATCGGTCTCAGCCTGCGCCTGAGCCATTGCCTGCGCTGCACCCAGACCTGTGCCGCGAAAGATGGTGCTGCGCGCAAAGGAGGCAAGCGCCGGTAAGCTGGCCAGTGGTGGCCGCAGACTGGCAAACGAACGTACCGGTACCCGCTGACCGGTAGCCCGATCCTGCACCTGACCAGTAAGCGTTGTCGCCGTCAACGGGTCGTACTGGAAGTTGATCGATGTAACATTGGTTGACGAACCCATATTGACGGTCAGTGCGCGTTGCGGCACGCCGATCCGTATCGGCGATCCCCAGTAAGCGGTATTGGTCAACGGCGCCGGACCGGGGGTAATGTAAAAGACATACGCAAATCGTTCGGCCATCTGACGTAAGTACGCCAGATCGGTCGCCTGTTGGACAGGAATGCGTTCGGTAGGCAATGGCATGTCTACCGTTGGCGGTGGAATAACCATAGGAATCAGACCATACTGCGCATAACTGGCGATAATCTTGAGTGCGATCACCGCCTCGGGTTGAGCCGGATGCTCTACCGACTTCTCTTCCCGATCCATCGCTACACTCACATCTTCACCGGTAATAGTGAGTGTTGCTGAACCGGGCTGGTCACCGGGTTGCAACTGTTGATTGGTGATCAGTCCGTCCATCAAGACCTGGGGTAAGCCACCAAACCAGACAATCAGGACGATCCGATGACCGATGCGGAGCAACGGGCCAGCGAGCAGGGCATAATCAAGCACGTCCCCCCGTTCGCGTCCGATCTGGAAGATCACTTGAAAACCTGACCGACCTTCATCACGATGCGTGACTTCCACACTCGCCAGTGTGGCCAGCAACGGCGGCGGAGCCGGAAGCGGGATAGTTGGGCCGATCAGGATGGTCAGGCGTGTACTGAGCAGACTCATAGTGCACTACCCTTCAACGGTCGGCACAGCGATGCGCACCAGACGACCGACTTCGGTCGTAAGGTCAAAGGGGTTCATAGCGTCGTTGGCATCACAGATGCGCCAGTATTGTTCGGGATCACCAAACACGCGGGCAGCCATCAGATCAAGCCGATCGGCTCCGGTCACCTCAATTTCAGCCAGGAGCGGCATCGTTGCCCCAACAGGCAAGAAACGGCGGCGCACATAGACCACCGCCTGACCATCAGCAGGAGTGTGGGTGGCTGTAGCAATGCGATAGTAGCGACTATTTGGGTTGAACATAGGCGCCTCTTACGACAGAGAAAGTGATCCAGCACCGGTAGCGGCAAGCGCAGAAGTACGTGCCGTTGCTGCCATCGTCTCTTTAACAATTTGATGGGCAAGAAAGAGATGGTAACCGGGATGAGAGGTCGGCAGATCGTTATAACTCAACACCCGTAAACCGAGCGTAACGTTTGCCCGGATTGGGTTGAGTTGCGGATCGTAAGCCGCTTCGTTGATACTAAACTCGGTGAGGCGTACCGGTAACACCCGTTTAGGTCCCCAAATGAAGAGTGTGAATGGGGCCTGGGGCGGCAAAATTTCAATCGTACCGGCATTCAACAAGGCGGTATTGGCAATCACCAGACTGCTCTTCGGGTAAATGAGCACTTCGAGCGCGGCCAACTGCGGGTGCAAACCGGTGGCTGCACTCCCCTGTTCAAGTTGATCGGTCGCATCGAGTTCAACATCGAGTTTGATCGTCTCAACCGGTGCACCCTTGATGCGCAAGGCATCGGCGCCCTCACTACCGGTTTGCGCTTCCAGGGTGCGCGCCAGCGTATCGGGGTTATACTGAAACATGATCACTGCCGGTTGCGGGTTGGGTAAATCAAAACTGACTAGCGCACCTTTGAGTACACGGGGCGAACGTGGAAACGTGGTCATACTGTATCCTCTGTCCAACTACGGGCAGCGCAACACTGCCCCACGAAACGGATCAATCTTATCCTGGGCGGCCTGGGCTTCAGTCTGCCATTGCTGTTGCAGTTCAGCCACACGAGCCTGCGCCTGCTGCATTGCATCAGCAGCATCATCGCCGGTAACGGTGAAATTGATTGCCCGAAACCGTCGTTCGAGTATCGCACGCCAACGTTGGCCGATACGGCGATGTTCAGCCTCGTGCGCATCGAGTGTGACCCGCATCGCCTGCCACGCGGCAACCTCGGCATCACGGTTGGGGCGGTCGGTTGGTTCCCATTCAGGTCGGTCAATCGGACAATCAACCGTCACGGTGGCTGAAGGCATTCCTCGCGCTGTGACCCGCACCCGTCCATCACGAAGTGTTTCACTGCGGGTCTGGACGCCGCCATTGAACTCGTAGGTACAACGGGTTTCGGCCCACTCAGGAGCGTAGGGCGAGTTGGCATTAAGCCAGTCGACGACTTCATTGCAGCGCAGCGAACCAGGAACACGATAGCACTGGAGCAGCGGCTGAGCCGGTACGGGAAGTGGTCGCAGACGATGGAGCGATGATGCAGTTACGGCGGCGTTGGCCTGCTGTTCGGCATCCGCTTCCAGTGCAGACATACTCCGACCACGTACCCCTTCTGCCTGCTGAACAACATGTGCCAGCTCATGCGCGAGCAACCGTTGACCGGCAGCCGTGTGGGGCGCATATTGGCCGGGAGCAAAGAAGATATGTTGCCCAACCGTATACGCCGCCGCGCCAAGGTGTTGTGCAGTGCGGGCGGCGGAATCGTCACGATGAATACGGACCGTGCTGAGGTCGTAGCCGAAGCACGGCGCGAAGTGGATACGGGTGGTTGGGTCGAGGGGGTGAGGAGTGCGGGCCTTCGATGCACATATGATATTTTCAGTCTGGAGTTGGGATCGAAACAGCGATTGGTGCATAAGTTCTCTCTACATTAACTATTTTCAACGTTGCTGATATACATCACGTGCACGGGCATGTTGATCACTACCAATCAACCCGAGACGAATAGCTTGACGAATCCTGAATGCAAGACGTTGTCGCGGATCAAAGACTTCTTGCAAAATAACCTGATCTCGTCCATCACTGGTACGACGACCCACGGTCGCACTAGTGGACTGTGGAATACGCATGAATTTAGTTGCAGCCATCATCTGTAGTTCAGGATCACGAGAAATTTGATCGATAACCGCATCATCGAGCAAACGAGCGAACGGATCTCCACTGTACTCAGCACGAACATCAGCATAGACAGCTTCACCTGCGTCAACATAGGTCTGAACTTTTGCCTCAAAAGCGCTAAACCAACTGCGATTCATCCGCTGTTCCATCGGAACGAGGTTTTCCCAGGTTCCATCACCACCATAGCGACTCGCAATTAAGTGACCTGCATCAAATCTAGTATGAGTCTCGAAGCCTCGTTCTGCGAGTTGTCTGATCAGGTCATTAATCGGTCCTGCAACGCGGTTTTGATCCGCAGGATCGCGCGGCGTCTTCTTACCGAGCCAACCATGAGCACGTCGAGCAAGATCTCCTTGCGGGTTGTACTGAATGCGACCAGGAGTAAAGTCCCTGGGAACACTGCTGGCCCAAACCATAATTGCTTGCAAAGCGGTAATGAGCCGATCAAGTTGACGCTGGATGTTTTGTTCAAGTGACAGTGCAGGACTCGTAACCCCTCGCGCTTGAGCTGCGCGAACGGCGGCTTGCGCGTGCTGTGTCTCAACGGTGGTTGATAACCGACGAGCTTCGGCAAGTTGCTGAAGAAGCTGTTGCTTCTGACTACTATCAGGCAGAACCTGAATCCGTTGCTCAAGATCGGCGGCAAACCGATCAAAATCTTGCTCATTGCTGGCAATTGTCATTACAGCCCGGTTATTGATTACACGCACATAGAGATGATGTTGTCCGGCAGCAGTGAACGGTACTGCCAGTTCTCCCGGCCTGCGTGTACCGTTCGTCCCCACCGCCTGTGTCCCTCCCCCCCGAAATAGTCGGCGCACCCGCTCGATCAAGCGGTCGATGGCTCGATCAACGACTGCACGCACCCGTTCGATGATCTCGCGCACTCTGCTACCGACATTGCCCAAACCGAGCAGGCGCGCCAGCAGATCAATTGCCAGCGGCAACAAACGCGCCAGTACCTCTTCAACGCGCTGCGATGCCGGTTGAATGACACCACGGGCAATATCGCCGATGGCGTTGACCACCGTCTGCACCACTTCGATGATGCGTGATAACTGGTCACGCAAGAAGGTAAACAGGTTGTAAGCGGCAAGTATCAGATTAACAATCGCGCCGACCGGGTTAAACATGGTTGCCAGTCGGGTGATCGCGGCCATTACCACCCGTTCGAGTAAAAAGTTCTTGATACCTTCAAGCACCATGTCGCGCAGACTGGCCAGATCATCACGGATACGCTGCCAGAGAGCATCCCAGCCGCCTTCAATCAGAGTACGCAAATAGCCGGCAACAAACTCAATCACTGCCACTGCCTGTGGGCCGATCAGGCGTACTGCCCGCTCACGGAGCCGATCCCAGGTTAAGCCGAGGATTTGCTGGATCAGGCTCAGCACACCCATCAGATCGAAGCGTTCAGGTAGCGTGATACCTGCTCCACCGAGCGCACCGGTCAGCCAGCCAATAATCCCGGCCTGAAGATGGGTCAGGAAGTTGCCGGCAAAATTGCGCACCCCATTGAGAAAGGCGTCAATCAGATGACCGACAAACCTGCCCGGATTATCAATAATAAGCTGGAATGTTTCCTGAGCACGGCCGATAAATTGATAGAAGGTTTCTGGTTCAATACCGGCCACTTTCAGCACCGCTTCAAGCACCATACGGGCCAGTGCAGCCCAATCACCGGCAAGCACGGCCTGCACAACATTCAGCGCCGCCGTTATCGCTGTCTGATAGACGTTGATGATCGCGTTGAGACTGGCCCGTAAGCCTTCCACGAGTGCTGCAATCCCGGCTCTGAGCCTTGCTGCCGCAGCATTGACAGCGTTCTGGGCAAAGGCGACGGCGCTATCAATGGCTGCATTGAGACGGGCC
This sequence comes from Chloroflexus sp. MS-G, assembly GCF_000735195.1. Lineage (GTDB taxonomy): Bacteria > Chloroflexota > Chloroflexia > Chloroflexales > Chloroflexaceae > Chloroflexus. Next base: position 20,332 of record NZ_JPIM01000011.1, on the reverse strand, counting down.
GCCAGTTCGGGAAAGATGGAGCCGATCAGAGTATCAATGAGACCCTTCAGCATTGCCCCAAATGCAGCGATTAACCCATTGATGAAGGCCACGGCTGCATCGATGAGCCGCATAGCAAACGCTTTTGCGGCATCGAGAATGGCATTCACTGCCCGCCGCACCGCATCAAAAATCGCCCCGATCGCTCTGGTCAAGGCGGCAAAGGCATCACGGACAAAATTGACCGCCCGATCCCACCAGCTCTGCTCTTCGGCTTCACGAGCGGCACGATCTCGTTCGGCTGCTGCCCGTCGCTCACCGTCTGCAACTTCTGCTTGCGCATCACGTTCAGCCGTAGCATACCGTTGCTCAATCTGGCTCTCGTCGGCGCGTACCCGCTCATCAATCTCGCGCCGTCGGGCAGTGCGCTCAGCCGTTGCCTGTTGTTCAACATCGGCAGCGGCTGCATGCTGCGCAGCCAGTGTCTCCTGGCGGGCGCCTTGAATCCGCTCGCGGGCTTCGATCACGCCGGCGCGTTGCTGTTCATCGGCCTGTTCCGATTGCGCCTGAGCCTGGGCCTGCGCTTCACTCACGACAGTGGTTTGTTGGCGTTCACGCTCTGCACTCGCCTCCGCCACCTGTTGTTGAGCTGCGGTCAGATTGGCCTCCATCACATCGTGCTGTTGCTGTTCGAAAGCAGCCTGCACATCTGCGGGCAAACCCAGCTCAAGATACGCTTGCGGCCCTTCAGGCATAGACGGCGTACCAATCTCTGGTTGCGCCAACTCACCGATAGGGTTGGCCTCATCGAGCACGATGGGCTGCGCCTGCTCGGGACCTGGGCCATCGATGACCGCCCGGGCCGCGTCATCACGAAGCTGGCGTGATTGGGTCACTCCTTCCCTGATCTGGGTATCAATTTGATCCGGATCGGCGCCGTCGGTCAACGGTATCTGCGGTGGGACACCGGGAGAGGTATCAACTGCGCTGTCGTGAATTTGCACCTCGTGCAACTGTTCAGCAATGCTGGCTGCCCGCTCCTCAACCGTACCGCTCATCAGACGTGAAATATCGGCAGTAAGTCGGTCGTTGGCTGTGTAACGGCCAGGATCGGGGGTCGGTGGTAGCTCTTCACGCGGCAACGTTCCTTCAACCGTTAGCTCAAGTGAGCGTGCGTCCGGCGGTGTTACCGTCAATGGTGGCGGCTCCTCAACCATCGGGTTGAGGGTAGCATGGAGAACTGGAACCTCAGCATTGAGTTGGGCTACTTCAGTTTTCGCCAGCCGATCGGTTTCGGCTCCCAGCGTTGCCACAGCCTGTGCTTTGAGTGTGGGTGAGGCCTCGGCAAATGTCGCTATCAGTGTCTCAGGATCGGTGGCTGTAGTCAGCGCTGCCCTAGCTTCAGCCATGCCTGCCTGTTGCGCGGCTACCTCAGCGTCGCCGATCCCAGGCGCCGGAGCCGGAGGTAATGCCAACGGCGGTTGATCCGGTTCAAGGTCTGGCGCTGGTACCGCTGCGGCTTGCGGTGGTGGCGCCGCCGGTTCAGGTGTGTGGTGCGATGGCGATGGTGGCGGCGCCCGGTCAACGACACGACGAAATGCCGTTGTCGCGGGTTCATCGGTTGGCGATGGTAATGTTGTGCGCCGCAACGCCAGCGCAGTAGCAGGGAGCGAGGTAGTAACCGCTACTGGCGGTGGTGTCAGGGCTGCTGCTGTGGTGCGTTGTACCTGATCAGCCAGCGTTATTGCTTCTTGCTCAGCCGGATCGTTTGCCGCCACCACCTGTTGGTTGACGTCAGGAGCACCTGCCGATTGCATCTGAAGTGCATGTACCACTTCGTGGGCAATGAGCGAGAGTGATGGATGGGGATCAGCCAGAAAGATTGCCCCCTGATACGTGATTGCTTCGGCGTGCGCCAGTGCCAGCGCTTGCTGAGCCATTGGATTGGCATAGACCGGAATCTGAGCAAGTGGTTGTGCGAAACGTGCTTCCAGTTCAGCCCGATACGGCAATGGAATAGAAGGGAAGGTCATCGCCTGCGCCAGCAGCATCGCCACATCGGCAGACTCGTGATCGGGCGGTTGCGAGAGCGGGCATACCGCCTCACCAACACTCTTACCGGTAGCACTTGTTCGTCGGAACAGCGGTCGGGCGGGTGCTGCCGGCATCAGTGTGCGCCGGGCAACCTCAGCAGCTTGCGTCGGTTTACGCACAACCACTTTGTTCATGGCAATCCCCGAAATATGGTCATCGCTATCTGCCGACCAATTGCCTCCGGAGTCATGCCAGGCGTGAAGCGCAGAGTTCCACCATCAACTAGCTCTACCTCGCGATGACGCCACGCCGACGCAGCCGCCTCATGCGCAAGCAATAATCGCGTTAATTCATCGATCAGCGCTGCTTTGACCCGCTCACGATCAATGCCTGGGCAACCAACGAAGAGAATCTCATCAATATGTAGCTCAATATCGATAGCCATCGTACTCATCTCCGACGTGTGACCAGACTACTGGTGCATCTGCACCGGGCGGGCGCGATCCGCACTCGAAAATCCACGTAACTCCGCATCGGTAAGCGGTTTTTCCAGTTTGGCATATTCGCTGTGCGCCGCACTTAAAATGTGCGTCATCCGCACCGGTTCACCGGCATCGGCAGCCAGAAAGGCCGCATTGAGGGCGATACTGCGAATATTGCCACCGGCAAGATGGAATTGGGCCAGCTTCCCCCAATCAAGCCCATCGAGCGGCGTATCCGGCGGAAAGACTCGTTGCCAGATACGCTGACGTTGGGTTGCGTCGGGAAATGGGAAATTGATGATAAAACGAATCCGCCGCAAAAACGCGGTATCAATCGCCTGTTTCATATTGGTGGTGAGAATCGCCAACCCCCGGTATGCTTCCATGCGCTGCAAAAGATAGCTCACTTCGAGATTGGCATACCGGTCATGGCTGTCTTTGACCTCACTGCGCCGACCAAAGAGCGCATCTGCTTCATCGAAGAGGAGAATGACCCCACCACCTTCGGCAGCATCAAAGATACGCCGCAGGTTCTTTTCTGTCTCACCGATGTACTTACTGACGACTGAACTCAGATCAATGCGATAGAGATCGAGACGCAGTTCATTGGCCAATACCTCGGCGGCCAGCGTTTTGCCGGTACCGCTTGGCCCGGCAAAGAGGGCACTAATTCCCAGTCCCCGTTCATCACGGAGACCAAACCCCCACTCTTCATACACTCGCACTCGTTGCCGTACATGAGCTACCATCTGCCGCAGTGTCGTCATATGTTCTGCCGGTAGTATCAGGTCGTCCCAACCAACCCTTGTCTCGATCCGTTGCGCCAATCCATCAAGCCGGGTACGGGTTTGCAGCCGACAGGCATCCCACCAGTCGATGTTGTGATCCCCGCTCGTGGTTAGAACAACCGCTCGCATCGCATTGGCATTGAGGGTAAACTGGTTTACCATCGCTTCCAGATGGCCGTTAGCGTTCGGCCCGTGTTCACCCAGAACCTGTTGCCAGAGCACCCGCTGCTCACGACGATCCGGCTTTGGCAACTCAAAACGAACCAGCAACCTATCGGCAACCGGTAAAGGATCGGCACTTGCCAGCATCACCATCCCCTGCACCCGTTCCAGCCAGTGCCACAGTGGGCGTGGTGGTTCCAGATCAGAAATGGTGATCAGCAACAACGCCCCGCTAAACGCCGCCTCGCGCTCCCAGAGACGGGCCAGCAGTTCTTGCTCTACCACGTCAACCGGTATGTCTTCGGCCCGCAGTCCGTAGACCGGCCGCCCCAGGCGCTCACCTACCGCAACCGCAACTGCCTGCCGACTCAATGAATCGGCGCCACAAAGCTGTACTGGCGACGGCTCAGGCTCACGTTCCCACAGCGCCCCGATTCGGGCAGCCAGATCGCGATGAGCTGGCGGCAACGGGGTTGTTATCTGAATCAGGCGCAACAATGGTTGCAAGCGCCGGTCGAGCGTTGCAACCCCAAGCAGGTAGTGCAACACTCGTTCATCAATCCGCAGTGGCGCTGTCACAAGCGGTTCACCCTCGGCCACCTCAATTAACCGCCAGTGACGCAACGGCGCAGTCGGTGTGAATGCACTCCAATGGGCGCCCGGCAATACCGCTAATGCCAGCCCAATTGTTGGCCTGAATCGCTGCGGATCACCCTGAACACTGGCGCAGATCGCTGCCAGATTGCTATCCAGTTCAATACCGGCACACAACAACACCAATCCGACCTCGAATTCGGATAGACCAAAGATCATCTGGAGTCGTTCGAGTGCCGGTAATGCTGGCATCGCCGTCCGCACTGCTGCCAGCTCCTGTTCCACCGCACCGAGTTCCTGCGTATCACGTGCACCGGTTAAACGACAACGTATCACCGCCAGTGCTGCCATCAGATAACGATGATTAGCCGTCACCCAATCGGCTGTCGTTACGGTATTCAAGGTATTCATGGAATACTCACTGTTGGCCCACTAAAGATGCTGCCAGTCATCTCAAGCTGACTTTCAGCTCCATCTACCTGTATCCGTACCAGATAGGTTCCCGGTGGGACTATCGCAGTCGTCAGGGTCAATGTTGAGTCTGTGTCATTGGGTGGCGCAGCAGGCGCTCGCGCCGGTAACGTGAGGACAAATGAGCGCGGAGGGCGATTTACCGGCGGCGGTGTTTCATCAAGCAGCAACACCACTCGCTGCTGCTTGCCAACCGGTGGCGTGACATTCAACGTGATCGTGACATTTCCATTTCCATCGCGTGGGCCGGCTGCTGCCGTCACTACCGGATGCAAGATAAATGCCGCGACGTTCGATTCGACACCACGGTGAGGCGTTGGTGGGGTCCCGATCGGTAAGCGGTGTATCACCTGCACTGACTGGACGCCAGCGCGCAAACCTGTCGGCAATGGGGCGATAATTTGGGTGTCGGTCATCTGTTCCGGCGCCACTTCAGTCTCACCAATCCGCAAGACAACATCATCACCCTGCAACTGCTGTCCACGCACCGCCAACCGGTAGCCGGGAAGAATTGGCTGCTGAACGTTCACCGGCTCGTTGGCGCTACGCTGTGAACCAATCTGCGTGATGCGTGGTTGACGAAATGGGAGTACGTAGAGGTTGCGCTGCCGCACCGGCAATGCCTGGCGCGTTGGACGCCGACTCTCAATCAAGACAACCGATGCCTGGTAGGCAACACTCGGTCGGTACGGCGATTGCAGGCTCGACCAGATCTGCGATATCTCCTCCAGCGTCAGCGGTTCAGGGGTCAGTTTGACTTGTTCAATCTGGTCGGCCAGATCGGCCGCAACCAGACTGGCTCGCGCTGTTCCCGGCAGACTAACTCCGCTGATCGGCGAAGGTGGCGCCAGTGCGGTACGAATCGCATCGCGGGCCAGTACCGGCGTCTCGTGCAATAGTTGCATTGCATAGCCAAGTAGCAGCTCAGCCAGATAATCTTGATCGGTGTAAGCAGTCAAGAGGTAGTGTAGTTCAAGGGCCAGTGGCGGATCACTTATCAAATCTCCTCGCCCCGAACGGGAAGGTAGACCATAATTACGCCAGCCAGAGTTAAGCGTGATCCGATAGAGAAAAAGGTTGAGCTGACCACTCCCTGCGGTGAACGCTGCCAATGCCTGCGCTGGTGACAGCACGCTCACCGTCACATCACCGAGCGTACCGGTAATGTCGTGGTCGATCAGACCATCTTGCAACAGATCACGTAAGACTGCCGTTACCGCAGCGATTGCCAGCGCATTACTCATGATGTTCCCCCATCACGTCGCCGCAGGTATTCATCAAGGCTGAGCGCCGGAGTTGGCAAACGAGAACGTGTTGCCGGAGGTGGTGAGGTTACCGGAATTGCCCGTACTTCCACCCGACCAATCCTAATCGTGATGCGTGGTGCGTGGTGGACATGGTTCGGTACTCCCTGTTCTTGTACCGTTGGCGAAGACCGCACCCGTGCCGCCACCGGAGGATCGGTTAGCTCCGGTATTGATGCAGCCTCGCGCTGTATATCTGGCGACCCGGATCTCGATTTGAGTTTATCTGGCACGACTTCCTCTGATATTTGACCAACACGATCAGTATGGCGTCGAACAAACACCGGCTGGCGTTCCTCCGGCACAACACCGGTCGGTATACCAGCCGTCTCCGGTTTGTCTGAGGCAACCTCGCGTGCGGAAGTAGTCAACCCCGCTGATGTCGTTGCATCCGGGTGCAAAGGATAAGCGGTTGGCGGTTGCCCCCACGCAGAAGGTATACCGTCCACGGTTGGCGTCAGTCTTTGCACTGGCTGAGTATCCGCCTGGCGGTGTGAGGTCATATCATCGAATGGGGGCGCAATGACAGATTGAGGCGAGACAGTCGGCGGCAACGATGATGGTATCTCAGGGAAAACTACCTGCTCAGACACCGGTATCTCGCCAGTCTCACCGGAAACCTGTGCGAACGACTCACGCTCGCCCCCTGGCAATACGACCGGCTCGAAACGAGCTGGTAGCCGTGGCTGCACCGCATCCGCCAGACCATCGCCAAAGCTGTAAACTAGCAGGTTAGCCAGTGGATCGTTCATAATGCACCAATCGGAGGTACCATGCCCGCCGTCGAGGACTCAACGCTAAAATGTCACGCTCGCACCACCCATACGCCTTGGCCAGCGTATGAACATCACGCAACAACCGTTGCGCCCAGCTATCAACCTCGCGCCAGACAAACGTCATGACATCAAACGGCGCCATCCAGGTATGGTCACACTCAGGACACCGCAAAGCAATTTGCAGATCGAGCAGGGGATCAGCCTGTACCATCGCCGCTGCGACTGCGGCCAGCGCCTCGGTAGACGCCGTTGCTGGTGCGGCAAGGAGACACCGTTCGATCAGGTGGCGAGAGGTAGCAGCATCCGGATTCAACGCCAACAGATCGGCACTCGTCGGCAGGCGAAACGTAAATCGCTGCCCCGCAAATTCAAGCTGATGTACAGTTGTTGTCGGCGCCAGCGCCCGCACATCGGTCGTAGACAGCGTAAATTCCAGACGAGTCGCACACTGCGGACAATGCACAACACAATCCATCCGCGTACCGAAGAGCCACTCCCTGACCATCAACAGCATGGCGTTACGGGTACCGATGGGTAACTCGGCCAGCTCCTGATCGCTGAAAAACGGTGCCAATAATGACAACGCACGCCTGACTGGTGGCTGCACTGCACTGTTTTCCCAGATCGTCAGCAACGTTGTGGATGAAATGGTTGTCATTGCTATTGTGGCTCAGTAAAGCTCGGCTCATCCGGCTCGCCGATGTCGTAGTCGCGTTCCCAGCCCTCGTTTTCTAATTTGATGCTCTGAATAGCAACTGCATTGGCATTCGCATCAAGTTCAGGAAGCGCCTGATACTCCGACACCCAACAGCGGTAAACCTTATAGGCGATGGCGAGCTGGCCAGCCTCGTTGTAGACCTCGATAATGATGTCTTTACGAAAATCTTTCAGCGAAACTTCGGCCCCTAACCCCGATCCATAATTCCAGACCTTATTCGCCCACTTCTCAAACTCAGTATCGTGCGTCACGCCGCGCTCAAGCGTAATCGGTTCATACTTGGTACGTCCCGGCGATTTACGCACACTGCTTGCATCGCCTCCTTCTCGATGCTCGACAACCTCGGTTGTGCGCTTCAACGCCGATACCTTGCTCACCCCGGCCACATACCGGCCATCCCACTTGATACGGAACTTGAAATTCTTGTAGGGATCAAACCGCTGGGCATTTACGCTGAACTGAGCCATAGATCATCCCCTTATAAACTGTATTGAGCAGCAGTCTTCTTCACCCGGCGCACAAACCAGTCCGTGTTGACCGTCCTTGCCTACCCCTCAACAGGCAGCGCGACCACCACCAGCATTACGTCGCAATCTGACCGGCCAGTTGCTGAATCTTGATAATCACAAATTCAGCCGGTTTAAGCGGCGCAAAACCGACCACAATATTCACAACGCCCATGTTGATATCCGTTTGCGTCGTTGTCTCGCGGTCACATTTCACTAGGTACGCCTCACGTGGAGAACGCCCCTGAAACGCGCCTTGCCGAAAGAGATTCTGCATAAATGCGCCGACGTTCAACCGAATCTGCGCCCAAAGTGGCTCATCATTCGGTTCAAAGACTACCCATTGCAGGCTACGGTATAACGTCTCTTCGATGAACAAGGCCAGGCGACGCACCGGTATATACTTCCATTCCGAAGCAAGCTGGTCAGCACCCCGATATGTGCGCGCTCCCCAGATCACATTGCCACTAACCGGAAACGAGCGCAGACAGTTCACTCCCAATGGGTTGAGCTGTCCCTGCTCGGCATCGGTCAAATTGACTGCCAGCGCCCGCACACCAAAGAGGGTCGCATCCTGCCCTGCGGGTGCTTTCCACACGCCACGCTGCGCATCAGTACGAGCAAAGACACCGGCGACCGCACCACAGGGCGCAAATTCTTCCAGCCGGTTCTCGCGCAATGGATCAGGCATCCGCACCCGCGGAAAATAAATCGCTGCATGATCATCACGCGCCACAGCCGCACTGAAAGTACCAATGCCACCCACTGCCGCAGCAATACTCTTCCAGGACGAAGGTGCATCAACAAGTAGAAATGCACGTTCGGTACGACAAAATTGCAATGCCCTTGTCCACACTGATTCGCTGACATCGGTATTACGTGAGAACGGTGGGATACAGAGCAGATTGAAGAGATCAGCTTTACGCAGCGCATAGACACCGGTTTTATCATCAAAACTGCCCTCATACTGGGTATCGGTCAGCTCACTACCATCAGAACCGGCGCCCGATGGAGTGGCAAAGGTACTCAGATCGCCTGCCGTACCAACCACTGCCGGACGAACCGTTGGAAACGTCCCTGGGTACGGATCAGGTACCCGTAGCAGCAGCGATTCCTGGGCCAGTACGGTCCCGATATAAGCTGGTGCAGTCGGATCAATCGAAACATTGCGAAACGTCTCGCGGCGTGCCGCCTGTAATGGACTCGTCCCCGGCACAATCTCTACCGCCGTCAAATTAAAAACCTTATCAGTTTCACTGCTGCTCAGCGGGCGCGTATCGTGATCGATACTGATGCGCAAATCATTACCCCACGCCCCCTCGCTACTCGCCTCAAGCCGCAGATTATCGGTTCCGCTTACCGGTGAAAGGCTAAATTGAGCGCGCTGCGCACCGTTGATCAGTCGCACGATCAGTGCATCAGTTCCTCCATTCAGGAAAAAGTGCTGCACCGCATAGCTCATCGTGCTGGCTTCCCATAAACCACCGAAGAGCCGTTCATAGTCACCAAAATTCTGAATCCGCACCGGATCATTCACCGGGCCACGCCGCGCCCGTCCAACAAAGGCAGTTATCGATGTAGCTACACCGGTAATGGTACGTACACCACTCGGCACCTCTTCAATGTACACACCCGGATAAGACAGCGTAACCGGCATACCGTTACTCCTTTATTCACCCATCTCACCCTATCTGAATCATCTCGGCATACTACATCTTGTCAGGCAGCGTCAGGCCCCAATCATGTGAGCAGGCAGACTCAACGAAGCGTATTGCTGCCGGACAACGTGCAGACGTACCTTTTCAAGTTGAAATGAGACCGGGAAAGGAGTACAACTAAGAGGAATGAATAGGGTTAAAGTTAAAAAGGAGTTGAGATAAGGCTGTGTGTTCCCCGGTAATCTATATCGCTTCCATATTATAACGATACTGTCAAGAGCATCATTTCGCAAAGTCCATACATGTTTTGTTAACCTTTTCTTGTAAATCACTCACTTTTGTGTTTACAACATCGAATAATATGGCAACCTTGCAACCATATGCCATCGAACCAACCAAAAAGACTACGGTCATCGCTCTAGTATTTCCTGAATTGCATCATGATATGAACGAAATGTCATCAAATTGTTATGATCGCCACCAATAATCGGGTAAAACTTCAGTGGTGCCCTCACTTCGCCGGCCAACCGTTCGCCATCGGCATAGGGTACAACTGAATCATTTGTTCCGTGAATAATCACAACTGGACAACGTACCTGATCAATCCACTCGTGTGAACGCAACGGATACTTCAATAAAAACGGGGGCACCCACGGAAACTGCCGCCGTGCAATCGCCTCAACACTGTAAAACGGGCTCTCAAGGATCAGTAAGCGTGGCTGATACGTTGCGGCCAAACGGGTTGCCAACCCACTCCCTAACGACCGTCCGTAGAGCACGATTTGCTCTTCAGGGTAGCGAGACAGTACCCAGTGATACGCAGCCGCCGCATCAGCGTGTAATTGCGCTTCGCTGGTGATAGTGCCGGTACTCTGACCATACCCACGATAATCCACTATCACGAGATCGTACCCATACGGTACTAAATCATGTGCCACCTCTCCCCAGCTTCGAAGCGTACCACCGTTCCCATGAAAGTACAGGATCACCCCCTGCGCGCTCGCTTGCCGAAACCATAACGCATGCAGTACTGCGCCATCAACTGGAATCCATACCTCCTCGACCGGCAGACCAAACTCATAGCGCGTACCGGGCGGATCACGTTCGGAAAAAAAGATGAGACGTTCTTGTACCAGATAGATCATACTACACACCCCAACATACCCGATCACCATAAGTCCCAGGAACCGTAAGAGCGTTTCTCCCATTTGTGACCTTATCCTTTCCTGACTTAGGATTACATATTTCCCCGCTGCGGTCACAGCGCGTTCTCCCCTCATATTTCTCCGTGCACGCTGTGCGCTCCGTGGCAAACACGGCCGGAGGTGAGCGGAAGCGCGCCAACTCGCGCCTGGCTCATGATTACATGTTTCACCACAGAGGGCACAGAGAGTCCTGCACAAAATCTCCTCTCGGTGTTCTCTGTGACCTCTGTAGTTCATTTTTGCAGTACTCTCAACATTGCAACGACAACATATACTCCAAACTTTCACCACACAGATCACCATTCGCGCAACAACATATCAGTATCTATATCCACAAATAGACTGATACAACAACCTTCCCGACCCATTTGTTCAGCAGGTAACTATTGAAAACGAAACATTCTTGTGATAAAGCTCACAAATTCTTTTAATTTGTGCCGAAAATCACAAATTTCACAGCACGTAATTAGATGCTCTATCCAGGCAAATTTGTACTTTTTTGCCCAGGATTTCTGTGCAGTTAGCGGGCAAAATATGGTATGATAAAAATCGGAAGGTTCAACCTTCGATATAGTTACTAAATGGTACAAGTTGTTCGAGGTTTTCAAAAGGAGCAATCAGCAATGCCTCGCCGACATGCTGTTCGACCGGCTAACTCATCAACCCTTGAAACAACCATCGATACTGCCCAACCATCAACACCCCCCGAAGACGATCCGTTGGCTGTACTGCGTTACGAACCCTTGCCCGATCTCAACCCAGATCAGGCGCGCCAATTGCTAACCAGTGCCCCAACACCCGATGACAGCACCGTCAAGAAGTTGCCGGCGCGTCTCCGCCCCAAAACGACGAAACACAAAGGAATTACCCGCATCGATCATCCTGCCAAGCGTACCTTTGGCTATTTCGTGCGCGTTACCTGGAATAAGCAGCGCCGGAGCAAGTTCTTCTCGGACTCGGTATACGGTGACCGTCTGGCCGCTCTTGCTGCCGCTATCGAATGGCGTAACGCGACCGAACGCGAACTCGGTAAGCCACGCACCGAGCGACAGGTAATCGGTGTTGCTCGCACCAGTACCGGTATCGTCGGTGTGCGGCGCACGATCAAAGATGGCCGCGAGGTGTATGAGGCGACCTGGCGTGATGGCAATCGCATCCGCCGTACATCCTACTCAATCGCTAAGCACGGTGAACGACGTGCCCTGGCGTTAGCCCGTCGTGCACGCGAAAAGTACGAGCGTCAGCGCCAACGTACTCCGGCTGCCGATTAATTCCCGGCTTGCGTTTGTTGATTGCATCCGTCCCCTGTATCCATTATAGGACAGGGGCTTTTTCTTTTCCGATCTCACTGCGTGCAACCGTGTCAGGATATATCCTTTCAACCCGATGCAGTTGCAACCGGTTATCAGAACGCAACCAATTTATTAGGTCAAAAGGGTCAGGATTATCGCATAATAGTGATCAGAACCCGAAAGCATAGCCAGAGGAGCAGACCGTGCAGACCGATAACGAAGCCACTACGAATGCGCATGCTATAGGCGAAGTCAGCCAGATAGACGTGGGACATCGCATTCGCACCCTCCGCGAACGACGTCGGCTATCAATCCGTGCCCTTGCCGAAGCTAGTGGCTTGGCGGTCAATACGCTCAGTCTGATTGAAAATGGTCGTACTTCTCCCAGCGTCAGTACGCTACAACGGCTGGCCATGGCGTTACAAGTGCCGATCAGCACCTTCTTTACGCCAGATGTCCCCAAAAAGCGAATCGTCTTTACTCCGGCAGGTCAGGCCGTCACCAGTCTGTTTCCGCACGGTACTCTATCCGATCTGGCGCCTGGTCTCATCAACCGCACGCTCGAACCGCTGCTAATTACGCTTGAGCCTGGCGCCGGTAGTGGTACGGAAGCGATCATTCACACCGGTCAGGAGTTTGTCTTTGGTCTGCACGGACAGATTGTATATGCGGTTGCCGACCAAACCTTCTCTATCGGTCCTGGTGATAGTTTGCTGTTTGAAGCCGTTTTACCCCATCGCTGGCACAATCCCGGTCATTCGGTAGCCCAGGCGCTCCTGGTCTTATGTCCGCTCGAATTACCCCGCAGCGTATGGGAACGTCATGGTCGCTTTTGAAGTAAGGAGCATAGCAATGCAAATCCGCACCCTGCAACTGAGTGAAGATGGCGCCAGTCGTATTGACGACGAGATTACCCTGACCCGACAAGGGCCTGGTCAGATCACGCTGAACGATCAGCCCGTGCTGGCCATTCGATCACTCGACCGTTGTACCCTGGCATTCGAGCTGTTGGGGGAAACTCGCTATCTGGCGTCCGACGAATACTGGTCAGCGATGACCGGAAAGCGCACTGTCGATGCCCGGCAGGCAGGATGTTTACTCGGTCACCTCGATAGCCTGGCAATTGCCGCTCATCACGTCCTGACAGCCTTTGCCAACCAATCCAACCTTTCACCTGAAGCACAGGCCGCCCTTGCACGTATTCGCACCGTGTTAAACGAATTGGCAACTGCCAGCAACGTGTAACATCGAATACATGTCGGAACCTTGCTTCGTCAACGAGCGCGAAGATCACATCGTTGCCTGCCTGTGCTGGTGAGAGGGTATCTGGCGCTTCCGTTTCCAACGGTTGACAATCAACCTGATAATCACCGGGATGTGCAGTGTGCTCAGAGCCTGATCAAAAACTCGGATTTCTTATTGGGCACGTACCGTGCCTGTGCGGCCATTGCGTGAGGGGTTTCCATCGTTCTTTCTCTCCCGCCCCCACGTTCCCCCTTCCTCTCCCCGTGGAGGAGAGGAAGGGGGGCAGGGGGAAGGTGAGGGCCGCCAGGCGTGCTTCGCAGCACCGGCGCTGCAACCGGTACAAACCGTCTCTATCGTGTCGAGGAGATGCCTGCGTTGCCCACCACTGTTCCCCGCACCATTCTGAAGATGCCATACCGAGCCTCATCAACAGCCCAGCTTAGGTGCTTCGTTGCTCGCCACTTCAGCCGACGCCCTTACTGAGCGCCTGATCAAAACCACGAGTTCTGATCACGTTCTCAGCCTGTTACGGCAGTGAAGTTGGCATTTGTTGTACTTAATAAGACAGCGGGGAGCTAATACTAGCGGCACCCCCTTCTTCGCTCCTGAAGAGACATTCCAGGGCTTTTCAACGTTCCAAAGCCGCCGATCCTCACCCACGAATCAACGATGCGTTTACGGCACCAGTGGCGGCGGTAAGAGACCCTGCACCTCTAACTCAATCTTCCAGCGCGCCAGTAACGCCAGCAGCAGCAGAGCCACCAGAAATCCGGCACTTCCCGGTAGTAACAATTGCTGCGGACGACGGATTCGACCATTCAGACCGGCTATCGCACTGATCGGTAGCGCAATGGCAAAGCTCATGACACTGGTCACTCCAATGACACTTATCAACACCAGTGGCCACGCCAAGATTTCCTGATCGGTAGCAATCGCTAGTACCACCATCCCCACCGCACCCAGTACCAACCCCAAATCATACCAACCTGCGATCGGTGCTTGTTCCGTATCAATCAGATCAGGAGCTAGCAGCGTATGATTGGCAACCAACAGCAACCCGACAGCCATTGCTACCCCAAATCCTAATCCGGTAAGCAGACGCAAATCATTACGTGGTGGGTAGAGCGCCTGGAACCCTAGCTCGGCAACCGTTGAATTGAGACCATCGATCCCCATGATCACAACGAAACCTACCAGCGTTAGACCTATCGGTAACGGTGGCAAACGCCCCGCTCGCCATCGACCACGTCCAGCGATCACGACCAGAGTAGTCATCAAGCCGAGATAGATACCGCTATCACGGGCACAAAGCGGAAACTGCACGTCACCCATGATCAGGTTATGACTCTGTGCACAAATGCCATGCACTGCAAAGAAGAGGTTCTGCTCTAACCCCAACTGATTCGCCAGTGTTGGCAACCAGATCAACACCAATACAGTACTGATGGCAATACCCGCCAGCCATTGGTACTTTCGTATCCAATCCATAGCGACCGATCCCATCTTCAACTGAGTGTCGTCACTTGTGCTCGTCCAACCGGATGATCACAGCGCTGGCCTGACCGTGTTGCACCGTCAGCCGGGCCACTGAAAGACCTGCACCACGCGGCGCACCGGCAGTTCCTGGATTAAGGAAGAGTACCGAATTGTGCACTTCGCACAAGGGCTGATGGCTATGACCAAATATGTACACCTGAGGATGACGCCCGTCATCTGTCTTTGGTAACGATTGCACAAGTAAGCGGGGCTGACCACCAATATGGGTCACAAAGATCAATACACCTTCGCGTTCAAGCCAACGATGTGCCGGATAGTTCCGTGCTAGCGCTGTTCCCCGGTCAGTATTGCCGTGAATCGCAAGCACCGGTGCAATCGTTTCCAACTGACTCAGAATAACTTCGCTCCCAATGTCTCCCGCATGTACGATCAGCGCTACTCCGGCCAATGCGTGCAGTGCCGCCGTCGCCAAACGACCATGCGTATCCGAAACGACCCCTATCTCCACCGCTTACCTCTCCCACAACGCTCGTACCAAAGCCGTTATCTCACGCTCTATCAGATCAAACGCCTGATCCGCTGCCAAAACGTTGACGTCAGGTATCTGCCAGTATGTAATCTGATCGACCCACGCAGGAAATAGCTGTTGCATCAATGGTCGGTGTTCGGGTTCATTGAGAGCAATCACATAGGTTGCCCATTCAAGATCGACATCCTGCAATATCAGCGGTGCACGTATCGCACCTGGAATTGCCAGTCCCCGCTGTTGCAGGCGCTCCAGCACCGGCGGCCAGATTGGCCCCTGATTGTACGGTGAAAGGGCCAGTCCTCTCGATGTGGCCTGCCAGTCGCTGACCCGTAGTGCGTTAAACAGTAACTCTGCATAACGACTACGATAATAGTTCCCGGTGCAGACGAAGAGCACAGTGTGACTCACTGCACAGCCTCCAGCGTATATTGCAAATACGGATACGTACACGGCGGGCCGTTCGTCGCATACAATATCCCTGCTGTCAGATCGATAATGATCGACGCCACGGTTTCATAATGTTCTTCAGGCGGATCGGTTGGATCTATGTGAAAACAGATCGAGTACGGATAGTTGACGTGGTCGCGCAACGCTGACTGCACCTGCGCTAACGACTGCGGACGAACGGCTAACAGTTCACGTAGACGCGCTTCACGCCAGTTGGAATGGGGACAACGCTCAATCTGTCGTTCAACAATACCCAACGCTGCCGGATCGGTAAAGTGATTCGCATGAACGAGACACCCACCAGCGCAACTGCTAATCGCCAGCGCCGCAGGTGCGGCTTCGATATTGATTACCTGATCAGGAGTCTTCGCCAACAGAAAATTAGCCGAACCGGCCCGCTCTTCGCTCGTGATCACTGCCTGCGCAGCTTGTAATGTACGTGCGCTTAAAATCTCGTAGCAGCGCACGTGAAATGGCCGTCGCAAACGAGACCAGTCATCGTCGGTACTGCTCAGGCCATTGATCAATAATGCTAAGCCGGCAGAGTTGAAACCGATCTTGCCACCGAAGATACCGGCTTCGGTGAACACTAACCGGCGATGACCATCTGGCTCGACCGTGCGCAGAATCGCTCCCCGCACTCCACAGATCCAGTCCCAATTTTCGCCAAGGAGCAGATGACCGTCGCTCGTTTCGGAAGGCAACAGCGCAAACGCAGTACAGCCATCCGGCTTCCTGATGCCTCCATCATACTCACGGAAGAACTGATAGAATAACTCATAACGAACATTCAGCGCCGCGATTGCCGCGAAATCAACCCCTGCCCCTTCCGCAATGCCGCGCATACCGGCAGCATAGTCTGGATTCTGATCTGCAATGACTCTGGCGTAACGCAACGCTCGTTGCCAGACCTCCTGTACAGGTAAGCGTAGCTCGCGTTCAAACCGATCGGTGTACAAACGCAAATTGGCGGCAATCGCATCACGTAGTGCGCGTCCGTGCCGCCAACCCTGTGCAAAAGCGTCACCCGTCAGCTCAATCATCGGCAAGCCGTTCACGTCACCTCCTCATTCTGTTCGTGCCGGTGCATGACAATCCACGTCGGCCCACGTTGAAAACCTAACCGCTGGTTAATATGCCACATTGGTAGATTCGTACTATCGTTATCTGTCCGAATCCCGCTTATTCCCGTTGCCTTTCCGTAGGCAATGGTCGCCAACTTCAGCGCCAGGGCGATCCCACGGCCACGGTAATCACGTCGGACGGCGGTAAAGCCGACTTCGGCATCCGAATCATTATCAACCGTTTCCAGCGTACTGATGTCAACAATGTCTCCATCGTGCAACGCCGCAAAACTACCTTCCCACAATATACCATGTTCAGGCTGATAGAACTTGCGCCACTGTTCGTATGTCGGAATTGTGATCGGAAAACTTGTCGGCAGATCTCTGGTTGTTTGCCGTTCAAATTCGTATAATTGCTGCCAGAAATGCTCACCGGTTTCCGCCAGCCGGGCAAGGCTGATAATGTCGATCCCCTGAACCGTCACTCGTTCAATTGCGCCATGAAATGGCTCTGGGTTGAATGAAGCCAGATCGAGCCGTGATGACCAGACACGTCGGCTTTCATAAAACTGACGATGACCGGCAAACGTTAATCCGGTGTGCCAGTCTTCACGCACGTTGAGCCAGATATGGTACGGCTGCAATGGTTGCCATGCGTGCTGAAGCTGATTCCAGAGCGCGTTTCCCAGACCACGCCGATGATACGCAGGGTGAACACAAAGCTGGATTGTCAGGTGGCACGGATCAGCACACCAGGTTGGCTGGTAATATTCGGCATATCCGACTGCCTTCCCATCAAGTTCGCCAACGAAGCGGTAGAGTGGAAGCTGCGGATTATGCAGCTCATCACGTATTCGCCACTCGACCGCAGACAGCGGAGCATCTGGCCCCAACGCGCTGTAGACCTCTGCCATCACCTGATAATCACTCTCATCATACTGAAACGGTCGCACAACGATCATACGATACTCACATCCTTCACAAACTCAATCCAGGCTGGTTGCTTCACAAATCCCAGTGCGTCGTTGATCCGTAACATTGCTTGATTCGTAGTCGCGTTGTGGGTACGCACTTCACGATACCCCAACGCTTTGGCAAAGGACAGCGCATGAACCTTGAGCGCCATCGCTAAACCGCGTTTTCGGTACATCCGGCGCGTTGCAGTCAAACCGGTCATCAATACAGATGGATCGGCGCTTTTCCAGAGCTGACTCACCGCTGCGATCTCTTCACCATCGAGGGCCAGAAAATATCCCTCCGGATAGAGAGTTGGACTCTCAAACACCGACCGTTCCCAACTCGTAAAATCACTTGGCGTAAATGGCTCTGGCTGTGGTACGTCAGCGCGCATCTCCATCATTGCCGTATACAAACGTTGGCGTGCATCTGGAAACCGGGCCAGTAACTCGTTTAAGTTGCAAATGGTGAAGCCTTGATCGACAACCCGATGAATCGCTTCGGCAAACAGCATCGGGTCGAACAAACGTAAATCAAGTCGTGACTCCCAGGTACGCATCTCCTCCCGAAATCCACGTCGGCAGAGAAAGGTAAGGCTGCGGGGGTAGTCTTCACGACAGTTCGCACGAACCTGCTCTACCTGATACTGTTGCTGCAGATCGGCCATGAGGATGTCGTAACAATATTTGCCAATCCCCCGTCCTTGCCAGGCTGGATGCACCGCAATACTGATAAAAAACTTGCGTGGATGGTACATCCACTGCGGTTGAAAATATTCGGCTGCCCCAATAATCGTATCACCTACCTCTACCAGCCAACGCCTCTGCACACAATGGGCTGGTCGGGTCGCATCCCAATGCTGTATCTCTTCTACAGTGTCATGATCATCGGGAAATACCGCACGAGCAATAGCGACAAGCGCCGTGTAATCCTCAATGGAACCACTAAATAGTCGTAATCGTATATCTTGATTGGTGTTGATGGTCATACCGTTACTCCTCACGCAACGCTATCATCTGTTCGGATTGTATTTCTCTCGTTTCACTATTCCATCAGCCTATTGACCCAATTCTCGCAAATACATGATGATCAATCCCGCGCCTGAGTGCTTGATAAAAACCTGGGCTTTTGGTGAGGCTCGACCGTGGCGCATCTCCATAATGGTTAGGGGAACGTTGGCGGGCAACGCATGCGTCTCCTCGACGCGATAGAAACGGGTTGCAACGGTTTCAGCGCCGGTGCTGCGGAGCACGTCTGGCAGCCCTCACCTTCCCCCTGGCCCCTTCCTCTCCCCCACGGGGAGAGGAAGGGGGAACGTGGGAGCGGGAGAGAAAGAATGCTGGAAACCCCTCACGCAATGGTCGCACAGATACGGTACGTGCCCAATGAGAAATCTGGGTTTTTGATCAGGCTCTGAGATCATGCTGACACATAGCTCTTACCCGGAACGCGGGCCTCTGGCCGGCGTGCTAACATTGGGGGAGCACGGCTGGCATTCCTCATGTTTCCCTGGCCCACCCTCGCCCAACGTGGGAAGGGAAAGAAGGGGGATAACGTCGAAAAGGGATTTTTTAGAAACACTCTAATATATCATCTGTCAGGTTTTGACCAAACATTTGAAGGAAAGTCCTATGCCAATCCAGGCCCTCATTTTTGATTTCGATGGTCTCATGGTCGATACTGAAACACCGGCTCTGCAAAGCTGGCAAGAGATCTATGCCGAATACGGTGAAACCCTCAGCGTCGATGACTGGGCAGTCACTCTCGGCGCCAACAAGGGTTTCGATGCGCACGCTCATCTTGTGGCGCTCCTCCGTAAGCGTGATCCACGGCTGGCTGAAGAGGTGGCAGCAGCCAGAGACACCATTCTGGCCCGGCGACAACAGCGTAAAGACGTGTTAAGTACGCGCCAATCACTGTTACCCGGTGTTGCCGAATTGCTCACCGAAGCCTATGCCAGCGGATTACCATGCGCTGTCGCCAGCAGTAGTAGCCGACAATGGGTCGAAGGCTGGTTACAACGGCTCAATGTACGATCAGCGTTTGCCGTCGTGGTAACGGCTGATGATGTGGCAGCAACCAAACCAGCGCCTGATCTTTTTCTGACCGCCGCACGGCGTCTGAACCTGCCGCCATCTGTATGCCTGGTTCTCGAAGACTCACCTAACGGCATCCGAGCGGCCCGTGCTGCCGGTTGTCCGGTCGTCGCCATTCCAGGGGCAATTTCCAGCCAGGTTCCACTACCGCCGGCCGATCTCACCCTACCCAGTCTCGATTGTATCAATCTGGCTCAATTACGATCAATGTTTGGTTGATTTGGTTAAAGTGCGCGGGCCTCCGGCCCGCCTCTGCGGGATGTGACCGCTCGCCTCGGTGCGCGGGCCTCTGGCCCGCCTCTACGGGATGCGACCGCTCGCCTCGGTGCGCGGTATGTGACCGGTCTCCTGGGTGCGCGGGCCTCCGGCCCGCCTCTATGGGACGCGACTGCTCGCCTCGGTGCGCAGTATGTAACCGGTCTCCTAGGTGCGCGGGCCTCCGGCCCGCCTCTGCGGGACGCGACCGCTCGCCTCGGTGCGCGGTATGTGACCGCTCGTCTCGGTGCGCGGGCCTCCGGCCCGCCTCTA
>NZ_JPIM01000010.1 GCF_000735195.1 Chloroflexus sp. MS-G | reverse complement strand
CTATGGAGGCCCAATATGCCATTCAATGCGCCGAGTCCATCCTCGAGTTCTGTCGTCATCAAATCGATTGACCGTGCCTCCATTGAGCAGGCTGTTGCCCACTACGCTGCCAGGTTGCGTGCCGAGCACGCGGAAATCGAACGTATTATCTGGTTTGGCTCCTGGGTGAACGGGATACCTACCCCTAAAAGTGATGTTGATCTATGCGTGATCGTCGCTTCGACAGATAAGGCTTTCCATGAACGAGCCGTCGATTTTTTGCCGGTTGGCTTTCCAGTGGGAATCGATCTGTTTGTTTATACATCAGAAGAGTTCGAGCGGTTGCGTAAAGAGCATCCCAGTTGGTATGAGAGTATTCAATCTGGGCGCGAGGTTGGGAACCCCGCAAAGGAGGATGGCGAGAGCTGAAAACCAATCATATGCAAGCGTAAGAAAGGAGGTTCAGCACCGTATAAACGAGCAGACTACACGTGCAAATGGAAGAAAGTAGGGGAGTAGTATCATTGAACCAATGCCGATGTCTGAGTTATTGATATGCCAAAATGTTCCCTCCCTTATCGTGTAGTACACGACTGAGACTCTTACCTCTCTGACTGTCCTCTTTCGGAGTCATTTCTATCGAGCGAAGAGATTGGTCTCGCCTTAGCATCGCTCTCTTTCGACTACAAAATCAAAAGAGAGTAGTGATGTGACCGCCTTCTCACACCGCCATGGGCTGTACTAAGTCGGGTGAGCATGTTTGTCGGATAGGCCATTCTCAAACCGGAGTAACAGCAATGGAAGATTGGATGATCTACGGCGCCAACGGTTACACCGGTCAACTGATTGCACGAGCAGCGGTACAGGCTGGTCTGCGCCCAAGATTAGCTGGCCGCAATGCGGTACAGATTACAGCTTTGGCGAATGAGTTGAACGTACCATTTACGATTTGTCGATTAGACAACGAAGCTGAATTGCATCGGGCGTTGCAGGGTATGCGTCTGGTTCTCCATTGTGCCGGACCATTTCAGGAAACCAGTGCACCAATGGTACGGGCGTGTTTGCAGTCTGGCGTGCACTATCTCGATATTACCGGTGAGATCAGTGTTTTCGAGGCAATCGCGCAGCAAGATCGTGCCGCTCGACAGGCTGGCGTAATGCTCATGCCCGGTGTCGGTTTTGATGTGGTTCCTTCAGACTGTCTATCTGCCCACTTAGCACGTCGGCTTCCAGGTGCAACCGAACTGACGCTAGCCTTTCGTGCACTTGGCAGTATCTCTCGTGGTACTGCGATCACGATGTTGACCATGGCAGGGCAAGGGTGCGAACGGCGTCAGGGCCGACTAGTAGCGACTCTACCGCTTCGTGATGTGCGAACGTTCGACTTTGGTCATGGCCCTCAGCCCTGTGTAAGCATCCCGTGGGGTGATGTCGCTACCGCGTACTATACGACCGGTATTCCCAACATAACGGTTTTCGTGGCCATCCCGCGTCGAATGTTGCCCTGGCTGGGAATAGTACGGACACTGTTGCCAATCCTACGACTCAGGCCTGTACGACACATACTGCGAGCCTGGTTTAGACGGACGCTTGAGGGACCAGACGAGACAACCCGTCGCACCGGGAAGAGCATCATCGCCGGTGAGGCAAGAGACGAGCGTGGGCAACGGGTAATGAGCCGTTTGGTTGGTCCCGAAGGCTACGCGCTCACGGTTATGACTGCCGTGCTTATCGTTCAGCGTGTGTTGAATGGGCAGATTGCAGCAGGATTTCATACACCGGGCGGGCTATATGGTCCAGACCTCATTTGTGAAGTACCAGGTGTAGCACGCTACGATGTAGAGAATAGTTCAGAGCGTGATCAGAAACAATGATCTTGGAGAGCCGACTCAGAACACTACGATGGAAGTATCTTGCAAAGGTAACACATGGTCGGCCCAGATCGCGTCGGATATGGATTTGTCGTATTGTCGTGTTGTAGATAGTCATTGCTAGTGACAATCAGTTCGACGAGAGTGAAAAAATCCTTTCACCCCCTATTGGCATCTCAGCCATACAGGTAATGAGGGTTGGACAACCAGGATCGACCATGATGATACGATCAAATTGACATCGCTACACCCTCGGCGATAGCATAATCCTGCTCCAAACCATCCCTTCCACGATACAGTAGAACACACCCGCACCGCTTCTTCGGAGAGACGCGGTGCGGCAAATAAGGCACTACGAGCGCATCAACAGCTCAGGTTTCTGATCGCGCTCTTGTAAACTATTCCTTCTCTACCGATTCGGCGATAGAGATGAACATAATTAGCGAGAAGCGCATTTCTCTCGGCAGCAGTACAATCGACCAGAGGCAGGAAGAAAAAGCTAGATACCTTTGCCAACTCTACATCACTGTCTGAAGAGTAGGCCGCAGCCCGGTGAAGTATCGTCTACGTGTACGTGCGTAAAGCTTGCGCGCTAGATACCCGCTCTACCTGCCACAACGCCGAACAATCTAACGACTCTTCAACTGACGCAGAAGCTGCTGCCGCTCTTCCGCCGTCACCAATCCAAAACTATCACCGCGATTGAGGTACACGATTTCCTCATTCTTGATCCCAACCACCAGATCGAGCATTCCATCACCATTCATATCGGTTAGACGCATCGTGACTGGCGTCAGGTTCTCATGCGCCCCAACAAGGTACGGACCTACAATGGTTCGTGTCTTAGTCACGTCACCTCCTGGAATCTCTAGAATGAGTACCTGACGATCAAGATTCATCGCGATTAAGCGTGTTGGACCAATAGTCTCTTCAGGACGACCAACTTCGGCGATCAGATGAAATGTGCGTGGCCGACCATACTGCCAGTCGTCGAGCAGTGTCTGACCCCAACTAATAAAAGCACTCACCAAAACGTATATAGCGAGAATTGCCAGCAGGCTGGTTACAATATAGGCAGAATTGCTGAGGGCCAGCTTGGGCATGGCAATTGAAGACATCCGACGTGGTGAGCGGATTTCACGACTGGTCACTGCCATTGCGGGCCTCCTCTCCAGAGAGTGTGTCTATAAAAATAGAACAAAGGTTCGATAGCTCACTTGTTCGGAATTATAGCAGAGGTATTGTTGACTGTCAAGAACTTTTGTGCTGCATAGGATTTTGCAAAGTTTTCAGTTTTCGGCAATACGTGATGCGCTAAAGCATGTCATGCTCCTGCTCACGACGAGCCCCGACCTGTACCGTTTCGCTGGCCTCTGGCCCGCGTCATACAGTATGCGGGGGTAACAATTGCACGCCTCATTAACACTTCATTGACCGATAGCCTTACTCATTCCATCACCTGAACAGACCAATTTGCAATAGTCGCCAACATATGTGACGGTGACAACTAACTGTTATTATCACCGTCTCAATGTCGAGAACTAGCGCCTGCGCATTGCCGCGATACTCTATCCGTTCATCGGTGCGTTAATCACGACAGAATTGAGAGTCATCTATGCAACGTCTAAGCGCCTGATCAAAAACGTTTCATCGGGCATGTACGGCGCCCGTGCGACTACAGCGTGAGAGGTTTTCAGCGTTCTTTCTCTCAGACCTACGTTCCTCCCCTCTTCCCTACAGGGAGAGGAGGAGGCCAGGGGGAAGGTGAGGGCCGCCAGGTGTGCTCCGCAGCACCGATGCCGACACTGTTGCAATATATTAGCGATGCGGCTATCGTCCTCTCCCAGCATCACTGCGTTCTTCGCAGCACGAAACGGAGACAACCGTCGCTGACCTGCATCTCCCTCTGTCTGCGACAGCCGGGTATCCTTCTCCCAAACTTATACGTTGGCGAACGGAATGCGGTGAACGGATGGGATCAGTGCGGCGTAGGAGTGGCACGATAAGACCCGGTTCCTCGTGCCAGAATTGGTATAAGCTCCACCAACCGCGGGCATGTGGTTATGGTAAAATGCAAGACGGTGATCATTATCAACAAAGCGTTTCCTGGTAAGTGCGGCTGGCGCCGTGCACGAATTTCCTCTCCTTGCCTCCTCTAACACGGCAGCAGGGGTTGAAGCCAGGAAATAAGTTCGCAACGTATAGACGCTCGCTCAGATATAGTGTAGTACCTGCCATATGTTGATTGAGTTGCAGATTCAGGATTTTGCAATTATTGACCGACTGCATCTGCGCTTTGAGCAGGGTTTTAACGTGCTGACCGGCGAGACCGGTGCCGGCAAATCGATTATTATCGATGCGCTCGGTACGTTGCGCGGTGAGCGCGTTGATGCGACATTCGTTCGGGCAGGGTCTACCCGTGCTCGTATTGAAGGCGTTTTTAGTCTCGATGATTGCCCGCAACTCATCCCATTGCTGAGCCAATACGATCTGCTCGATGAGGGCGATGATCAGCTCATTTTGACACGCGAGATTTCGGCTGAGTCGGGGCGTAGTGTCGCCCGTGTGAACGGACAGGCGGTAAACAGCGCAACGCTGCGCGAGATTGGTAGTCGATTGATTGATATCCATGGTCAACACGAGGGTCAATCGCTGTTTAATCCACGTACCCATCTTGATCTGCTTGATCGCTTCGGTGAACTGCTGCCCTTACGTCAGCAGGTGGCCGATCAACTTGCTGCATTGCGCAGAGTTCAGGCACAGTTAGCCGATTTACGCGCCGGTGAAGCGCGTCGGCAAGCTCGCATTGAAGAGTTGCAACTGTTACGTGAGGATGTTATTGCTGCAAAAATCAAGCCCGGTGAAGAGGAAGAACTTCTTCGCGAACGCAGTATTGTCCAGAACGCAGCACGCATTGCAACCCTGGCAGAAGACGCCTATCGAGCGCTTTATAGTGGTGAGGGTGGACGTGGAGGGCGTCCGGCAACCGAGGCGATGGCGCTGGCTGTGAGTGCGCTTAATGAGCTGAGCCGTTTTGATGACCGGGCTGAGCCTATCGCCCGGCAAGCTGCCGAACTGCACTATCAGCTTGAAGACCTGGTTGTTGCCTTGCGCCGGTATCGCTCGAACCTTGAAGTTGATCCACATCGGCTTGATGCGATTGAAGATCGGCTGACTGTTTTGCGCAATTTGCAGCGTAAGTATGGGGTTGATCTGGCGACGTTGATCGAGCGGGCAGCGAACGCTGAACACGAGATTGAGCAATTGAGCAATAGTGCATCTCAGATCGCAGCGTTGGAACAACAAGAACGAGTATTGTTAGACGAGCTGGCCCGTTGTGCCGGTGAACTCTCACAACAACGAAAACGAGTCGGTGAAGAACTGAGCCGGCAAATCAGTATTGCCATGAACGATCTGGCAATGCCAAATATCCGTTTTGCAGTGCAATTTACCTGGGAAGATGATCCTGACGGGCCGCTGATTCATGATCGACGCCTGGCATGCGACCGTACCGGCGTTGATCGGGTTGAATTTCTAATTTCGCCGAACCCCGGTGAACCGCTGAAACCACTGGCGCGGATCGCGTCGGGTGGTGAAAGTGCCCGTCTGTTGTTGGCGCTCAAATCGATTTTGTCACAAGTTGATGATGTGCCGACGCTGGTCTTCGATGAGATCGATGTTGGTGTCGGTGGCCGTGCCGGTCACGTGGTTGGTCAAAAATTGTGGTTCATCAGTCAACGTCATCAGGTGTTGTGCATTACGCATTTGCCCCAGGTAGCAGCTTTTGCTCATGCCCATTATCACATTCGCAAAGAAGTTGTTGATGGCCGCACACGTACCAGTGTTGAGCGCTTGTCGCCTGAGCAGCGGGTTGAAGAGATTGCCGCCATGCTCGACGGTACTCCTGGCGATCACAGTCGGGCTAATGCTCGTCAGATCCTCGAACGAGCGCAAGCCTGGAAGTTGCATCGTCAGGCAGAACTTACCCGGTCGTGATGTTGCACCATACAGAAGTTCCCTCGTTCATGACTCTCCGGTACGGCCACGTTATAGTGTTGGAACAGAGAGGTTGTTGGAATCGATATGTCCTCACAACATACAATCAGCCGCTGGAGTGCTCGTATCGTCGAGGCGAGCTGGTTGCTTGCTCTCACGTTTATACCAATCTATTTCAATCTCTATTCGGCTCGTCATTTTGAACCTGATAAGGCTGCTGTTTTACGTTCACTGGCCCTTGTCGGTGCTGCGGCGGCGCTGATCTGGTTGCTCAGTCGGGTCGATCAACGTTCTACCGCGACGCAGCGGATTGGTTGGGATTGGGCAACCCTCCGCAAACATCCTCTATTCTGGCCGATCACCGGTTATACGACGATCTTTATTGTTACGACTATCACCTCGGTAACACCGGCTACCAGTCTGTGGGGGTCTTATCAGCGAATGCAGGGACTGTACACGTTTCTGTCGTATCTCGTATTTGCTCTGCTGATTGCAACAACCCTGCGTTCTCCTGCTCAACGCGAGCGCTTTATTTCGCTCAATCTGTCTACTGCAACGGTGGTTGCTCTTTACGGCATTATGCAGCACTACCAGCTCGATCCGTTGCCATGGCGAGGTGACGTTATCTCGCGTGTTGCCTCAACGTTGGGGAATTCAATTTTTGTTGCTGCATACTTGATTATGATCGTCCCACTGGCGCTTTACCGGTTATTCGCTGCCCTGGCAGCGATACGGACAGCGCCAGTTCCGACTCAGCCATCTGCCGAGTGGCGTTGGGCGATCATCCGCGTGCTCTTGTGGCTAGCCGGCGCTTTGCTCATTCTGGCAACGGTCAAGTTCAGTGTAGCAGTCCGAACAGTGGATTTCCGGTACTGGTGGTGTTTTCCAGGCGCTATTTTCTGTGCATCGGCACTTTGGTGGCTGCTGACTGTATCGGGTAGCTCTGCTCTTCCGCGCTGGCCCCTTGTGCTGACCCTAATCTACCTGCTCGGCTTTGGTATTGCGTTTGCGGTCAATGCAGCTAGCGGTATTCAGCAGGTTGCTGCGGCTGAGGTTGCGGCCAATGCCCTCGATTGGTGGCTCTGGTTAATACTGGCTGTTGTGGCATTGGTCGGTGCCTACGGCCTGAGTATGCTTGGGAGAGCACCGCAAGAGCCATCACGTCTTACCTGGCAACTCCGAGCGACAGGCAGTACAATCGTGCTCGGACTGATACTGACCACGATCTTTTTCAGTCAGAGCCGTGGCCCGTGGATCGGGTTGGGCGCCGGTCTCTTTCTATTCATTTCGCTGGCCCTCTGGTTTGGAAAACAACGCTTCGCCGCCGATGGTGATCAGCGCAACAGTCGTCGGTTGGGGCAACTGTTAGCAGGTTGGGTCGCAATAACGCTGACGGTTGGTGGGTTCTTGATCGTGTTTAATGTGTCAGACGCCCCCTTCTTCCATCGGCTACGTGATGTTCCCTACATCGGTCGGATGGGTCGGTTGCTTGAGATTGAGAGCGGTACCGGCCTGGTGCGACGGCTGATCTGGTTTGGTGATGAACACGCTGGCGGTACGCTTGCGCTGATCACGAGTGACCCTCTACGGCTCTTCATCGGTTGGGGGCCGGAAAGTATGTTCGTAGCGTTCAATCGCTTTTATCCACCATCGCTGGCGAATGTCGAGGCGCGCGGTGCTTCCCCTGATCGCTCGCATCAGGCTCTCCTCGATGAAGTTGTAACCAAAGGTTTACTTGGCCTAGCAATGTATCTCTGGGTGATTGGCAGTCTGACCATGTATTGCCTGCATCAATTACGGACCGCAACAAGCTGGCGTCATCAACTGCTCGTTATTGCAATTCTTAGCGCAGTGACGGCACACCTGGTTGAAGGGTTGACCGGTATCCCGATTGTTGCCACCCTGATGATGTTCTGGATGTTGCTGGGCCTGAGTGTCGCCGTAGCCCATATGGAGAGCGTGCAGCCATCGGTAACGATTACCGAACCGCAAACGATACCGGCAAAGCCGACCGGACGCCAAGCCGCTCGTCGCAATCCGCCACGCCCTGCATCGCGACAGGCTGATAAAAGTATGCTTGGGGTTGCTAGCTTGATTGGATTGTGTACCACTGCTCTCATCTGGTGGCTGAACCTGCAACCGATTTATGCCGATATGCGTTTTCAGCAGGCCCAAAGTTATGCCGATCAGGGTCAAGGGTCAGCGCAAACATTGCTGGCAGCTCTAAACGAATACATTGGAACGATCCGGGCTAATCCGAGTGAGGATTTTTACTATCTTCATCTCACCCGTACTCTTATGACGCTAGCAAATACGCTGCGTGCGCAAGGGGGTGCGCTTGGTGATGCCGGTCAGGTTCACCTCGATACACTCCTCCAGCTTGACGGGATTCCGGCAGTTACGGCCTTCGTCCAACGTTCATCACCGATACGTCTGCTGGCCTATGCTGAAGCTGCTTTGTTACGCGCTCACCAGATCAGTCCGTTGAATAAAGATCACTACGCAAACCTGGGTCGCGTTAATACCTTTTGGTACGGCTGGACGGGTGACGTGCAACGGCTGTATACAGCACTCCAATGGTATGAACGGGTCGCCACGATTGCACCTCGTGATGTAACCTTGATAAACGAGCGGGCTGGCGTTCTGATGCAATTGGCCGAATACGCTACTACCAGCGGTGATGCTCATCAGGCAGGTACCTTTTTTCAGCAAGCCGATGAGCTGTTGCAGACCTCAGCCCAACTTGATCCACGCTACGGTGATACAGCACTACGACGTGGTGACCTAATACGCTTCCGTACCGGCGATCTTGATGCAGCAACGACCTTCTACGTACAGGCAATCGAACGTTCACCGCAGCAGGTGGTAGACAACCTCGATCGCATTGCCAGAGCTTTGAGCAGTCGCCCTGATTTGCTGAGTCAACTGCGTCGCGCATTTGCGGTGCAGGCTGAACGTGCTGAACAAACTCTAGCCGATGTCAAAGGGAAACCAGAACGGGCCATTGAGATACCGACGCTGGTAGATCAGGCTGGCAGATTATACGCGGCTGTGGCCCACCTGGCAGTTCAGGCTGGCGATATTGCCGGCGCGGTAGAGCCATACGCCCGAGCGGTGGCGATTCAGCCCGAAAACGTTGCGCTCAGTCAACAATACACGCTGGTATTGAGCGAGACACTTCAGTATGACGCCGCTATCGCTGAAACCCAACGCATGTTAGCAGTACTTAGAAACAGAGGCCGTACCGGTGAAGTAGCACAGGTGGAGCAGTTGAAAGCAGTGTTGGAACAAGTCCGCCGCTAGTCGGTACCACACTGGTTATTAGCTGGGTTAGCAGGGTTATTGGAACATCATCAATGCACTGGGAATGTATGCTATGGCAAACATTGCCTTGATCTTGGTAGCGGCGCTTACCTTCTCGATCCTGGTTACGCCAATTGCGCGGCGAACCGCCCTACGTAGTGGACTTATTGCAATCCCACGCAGTCGCGACAGTCACACGACACCGATCCCTCTTCTTGGTGGGGCGGCAATCTACACTGCATTTGTTGCTGCACTGCTGTTATTCGGTGATCTGGCTCATATTCGTGAACTGATTGGGATTTTGCTCGGCGCTACGATTGTCTCACTCTTTGGTTTAGCTGATGATCGGTGGGGCATGCCGGCAATAATCAAACTCGGCGGTCAGATGTTGGCTGCAACGGTCTTACTCCTCGCCGGCACTCAGGTACAACTCTTGCCGTGGCCTGCTCTTAACTGGGCCTTGACCTTGCTATGGGTCGTTGTCATTACCAATGCCATCAACTTTCTCGACAACATGGATGGGCTTTCAGGTGGAGTGGCTACTATTGCGGCTGCTTTTTTTCTGCTCCTGGCGGCTATGAATCAACCGCGGCAGGTATTAGTCGGCGCAATGGCTGCTGCTCTGATTGGTGCCTGTATCGGATTTTTACGCTACAATTTCAACCCCGCCAGTATCTTTATGGGTGATACCGGTAGTCTCTTTATCGGCTTCATTCTAGCAGCACTAGCGATCAAACTGCGCTTTCTCAACAACATTCCGCTGGTAACCTGGCTGGTACCGGTCTGCGTCCTGGGTTTACCACTCTTCGATCTGGCCCTGGTCTTCGTTGCTCGTGTTCGCCGTGGGGTAAATCCCTTTACTACGGCCGGTAAAGACCATCTTTCACACCGCCTCCACGCATTAGGAATGACAAAGCGCGAAGCGGTTCTGACCTGCTATCTACTGGCAGGTGCCAGCGGCTTAATTGGCGTATACATTACCCAGGCCCGCCCTTCAGAAGCGTACCTCGTTTTCGCTGGTCTCCTGATCGTGGCCCTTGCCGGGATTGTCTGGCTCGAACGAGTGTGTCCTTCAGGCCAGCCACGTCAGCACCAAACGGACTAAGAGCCTATACGGAATACCCTGTGTCGCAGAAGAAGATCGGTTGGGGCGCAGCGGCACTGCGCCCGTACATCTATCAGGTTTCATCCGCTGTACTGTGAGGTTCAGATAGGCTCTAAATAAGTCGGGGGCGGGTTCTGAAACCCGCCCCCTTCACCGTTATCGCTCACCAGCCGTCCAGGCCTCGTACAACTCGTCTTTGCTCTTCAAGCCGAGTCGTGGCAAGGCGTGATTGACTACATACGTAGCTGCGGTGTGGCGATTTTCCCACATTGCCTGATGTGCTTCGGGCAACTTATCCCACGGCACCACCGCCGGTTCGGTGATTGTCAACAGACCAGCGCTAATCTCATCGTTGAGGCGCAAGACCTCGTAAGCGTTCGAGAGATGGGTGCCGAAGATTTGCGCAGTTGGCATATAGATGCGGCGTTGTCGCACCCAGATTTGGGGCGCGAAGAAGGAGTAGCGTCGCCCACCAATATCCTCGAAGTAGACGATCCGACCGGTGAAGGGCTTAATCAGCATTGCGCTCACGGCCAGCGCATCGTGATCTGCCCGTTCGATGATCAGATCGGGATAGCCGCGAGGATTATCGGCACTGCGCAAGAACGTGCCAACCGCACTACCGAGCGGCTTGAAGACCAGATCGTTAAAGCGACGCACCGCCTCTTTCAAACCTTGCGGGTCCTGACGAGCATTGGGCAGTGGCGGCATTGTGCGCGGCCACTCGAACTCATCGCCAAAGCGACGTTTGAGTTCGGCTAGGCTTACCACTCCCCGGAGCGCAGCACCGAACCCAAGCGACAGGATGAACTCGCGTTGCGCATCGTTTACCGTAACCACGACAATCCGTGCGCCCAGGAGACGTGCCGCCTCGATGGCTTCCAGACCACCGGCATCGACCAAATCGTCGCCGCCGACACCGTAATAGATGAGCACGGCCTCACCGGCACGCAGATTGGCTCGCCGCAACATCTCGGTTGGCGAAGCGGCGCCCGGTTTACCGAGGAAGGTAAAGTGATAGCCGCTCGTGGCACCGTAGAAGGTCAGCGTCGGAATATGTCCATCGTGCGGCTCACCGAGCAGTTGGAAACTCCGCGGGAATGCCGTCTCACCAGCATGAGAAACTACGTAATCGGCCAGGCGACCGTTGTTCTGCGCACGGAACATCTCGAGCAATGGCTGGCCAGCGGCCTCCCACTCTGCCCAGGCTGCCGGGTCTTCCGGTACACGGGTAAAGCAATTCGCTACCGACGGATCCTTACGATTGATCGCGCCATGGGCGCCCGCTGCAAGGAGAGTCGCTGCGCGTTCCGCCGAACTGACCATACCGATCACGCGCAGGCCGTTGCGTGCTGCCGACCGGGCGGCATCCAGACCGGTACCGGTAGCGGCACCTTCGATAAAGATCGTCCGGCCAGCCTGAATACGCAGCGTGGTAAAGAGCGCCCGGTAGATCGTACCCAGGTTAAGGATATAGCTTCCCGCCGCTTCAATGCTCATATCGGTAGGAATCGCGAGACATTGTGGCGCTTGCGCCAGCATAAATTGCTGGTGTGAACCATCCGGTGTATCATTCCCCTGGATCACGAAGTCGGCTGCCATGGGATCAAGTCCCATCATCGGTGACAACAGATCCGACTGACCAGAGTAGATGGCAACCAGATCGCCCACCTTTAGCCGCCCCTCGCGTCGCGCCTCCTCACCAAGGGCGACGATCAGACCGATGCCACCCGAACCGGTAACGTGCCAGTCGCGGTCGTGTTCATCAAACCGCGAGACCGGAATACCGGTAATTGCCCAGATGTCGTTGAAGTTTACCTCTGAGGCCAGGACGTAGATGAGGGCCTGATTCGCACGAGGTCGTTCCACCGGCACGATAATCTGTTTTTCGGCCACTATCGGATCGCCGTGTGCAGCAGCACCGGTTTCAGGATCACGAATGACCGCCTGCGCATATTGCCACTTCGGAATCCGATCAACACCGGGGAAGAAAGGCGAACCGATCGGTAAAAGTTCTTTTTGTTCGAGCAAGATTCGCTCCTGTTCAGGCGTGATCAACGGTCGGCGTGTCGGCAGCGGTGCACTCTGGCGATCAAGGAACTCACGGATACCACGCTTACCGCCGTTCGGGTCAACTACCGCTTCGGCAAAGAGCTTCGCTTCGTGTTCAAGACCTGCCTCGAAGCCGTGAATAAAGCCATAGCGGATCGCTTCCAAAGCGCGATGCAAAGCTGCATCACGCCCGACGCTATGCGCCTGCTTGATGATGCGTTCAATCCGTGGATGGGCGATAATCGAGCGCAGTTCATCGTCAGCGAAGCGGGGATTGGGCTTGCGCCACTCTTCGAGTTGTTCTTGACGATGGCGGAACGCCTGCGTGACGGCAGCCGTATCGATCAACTGCCCATCAGCGCCAATCGCGGCGCGGGCCAGCTCGCAGGCCAGTGAAAGTGCATCTTGATCGCCAGTAGCGACCGCATCGATCAAGCCCAATTCCAACGCTTCGTCGGCCGGTACACTCCGTCCACCCAGGATCATCTCAAGCGCACGTAAGAGACCGGTACCGTTGTTCCGCTTGTACAGCAACCGTGGCAGACGCTGAGTACCGCCATAGCCCGGCAGCAAGCGCAGATTAATCTCTGGTTGACCAAACTCGGCGTAAACATCGGCCACGCGATAGTGACAGGCCATGGCGAACTCAAGCCCACCACCTAGCGCTACGCCGTTGATTGCCGCGATGCACGGCTTGTTCATCCGTTCGATCTTACGGAAGGCGAGGTGCGCATTGTTGGGTAGGGCCATCGCCTCTTCGACCGTGTGAATCTCTTCGAGTAACTGGCGAATATCAGCCCCGGCGACGAAACTCTTGGCGCCCTGGCCGGTAAAGACGATTGCTGCTACGTCGTTCCGTCGGGCAAGGTGATCAACAATCGTATTCAACTCATCGAGGGCGCGCTCATTCAGTGCATTAACCGGTGGATTGGTCACCGTCACGACGGCCAGCTTACCGGCGCTGGCTGTCGGTGGATGGTACTCGATGCGGAAATAGCGGTAGCGTTCGATGATCTGCTGCTCTTCCGCCATGCGCTGCTTTCGTTTCCACTCGGCAATCTTTGTGGCAATCTCTTCTAGCACCTCTGGGTTTCGCAGCGTTGTCGTATCACCGAGTGGTTCGTCGAGCATCATATTGCGCAGGAAGCGACGCATATATTTGCCACTGCGCGTTTCGGGGAAAGCACTCACTTCAATGTAATCTTCGGGAACGCTCACCGCACCCTTCTCGGTGCGCACCAACTCATCGAGCCGCCGACGGTCAGCACCGGTAAGATGCCGACCGGGCGCAGGCTGAATAAAGGCCACCGGTGTCAAGCCCTTCTCGCGGTGTGGTGCACCAACCACAATACAATTACCTACCGGCGAATCGGGCGTAATCTGGCGATCACGCAAGATTGCCCCTTCGATCTCTTCCGTGCCCATTCGGTGACCAGACACGTTGATTACGTCGTCTGAACGACCGTGGAGGGTGAAGCTACCGTCAGGATACTTCATAGCGAAATCGCCCTGAATATAGCCCCATTCACCATTCGGTCCGCGGCGCCAGTAGGTCTTGATAAAGCGTTCGGCATCTCCCTTCCACGCCGTTAGTGGGATTTCTCCCCGCAAGTATGCTTCAAAGCCGGGTACATCGCCCCAGATCGTGCGGGTTAGGTAAGGATACGGCGCAGTGATGACAATTTCGCCCTTTTCTTCAAAATCGGCTACTCGATACCGAACGTTCCCACTCTCGTCGGTTTCAGCTACCCACACATCACCGGCGATCCAGGGTAACGGATATGTGTGAGCATCAGGGCGCAACGGAAAGTCTTGATTACCGTAGAAGTGTGTCCAGACGATACCACCGTGCTCGGTGGCCCAGTACGAATTAATGTACTGCGGGGTCATAATCTGCATTCCAAATTGCTGCACCGCCGGGCTAACCGGTTCAGCACAGAAGGTGGCAACCCGCAGTGAGTGCATATCGTACATGCGCACGTCTTCGATATTTTGCGGGTTAGACATCACCGTCTTGAGGAACGTGACACCCGCCTTAAAAATCTGGACACCGTAGCGTTCAATGATACTAGCGTAGCGTCCGGCAGAGGGGAAGAGCGGCGATCCCTCGGCGATCACACCCGTCAAGCGACCGGCCATAGTTGCCGTCAGCATGTAGCTCTGACCGGTGATCCAACCCGGATCGGCGATCACGTAGATAGTATCGCCCGGCTCGGCATCAAAACTGACCCGCAAGGTGTGGACCACGCCTGCCACATACCCACCATGCACGTGGATCACGCCTTTGGGTTTACCGGTGCTACCGGAGGTGTAAATGATAAACATCGGATACTCGGCATCAACCGGCTCGCAGGGAATACTGGCATAGAGGGCAGGTACAAGCTTGTCATCGGGCAGATTGAGTAAATCAGCCTCAGAGTGGACATCAAAACCGGCAGCACGGGCATTAGCCAGAATCTTCTCTAGCGCGGCATCGAGCAGTTCATGGCTCCACCGGTCACGGCTTGCATTCCACAGAATTTCCTGGCCGGTATGGCGCACTACCACAACCGCATCGACCCGTGGCGGAGACTCAACTAACGCCTGTGCCAGCGTGGTGCGTATCTTCGCCTGCACGGCAGCATCGAGATCGCGCAATTTTGCCAGCGCTGCGCCAACTCCGCGCATCACATCCGAACGCTCAACGGTAATCTCGCCGGCCAGTGCCGCATCAACTTCGCTGACGATTGTCTGACGCTGATCATCGTTCAGCGGTAGCGTTGTCAGCGTGTCGATTACAATCTGCCGGGCTGTTTCAACCGGGATGTACTTGTCGAGCGCCTGATCGGTGTACGCTTCTTTGTATGGAACAACCTGCGCATTGCGATAAGCACCGTCAGAGGTGATGACAACCCGTGCACCCGCATTATGAATACGATCTGACAGAGTTTTATCTGAGAAACCACCAAATACCGGTGTATATAAGATACCCAGTCGTTTCGCCGCTTCGGTATAATAAATCTGCGGCATAATGTTTGGCATATTGAGCGCGATCCGATCGCCCTTCTTCAGACCTAAATCGCGCAATACCTGGGCAGCCTTCACAACTTCAACCAGCAGGCGCCGTCGAGTGATCGTTTCTTGCACCACCGGGCCGCCACGACCATTGTTGAGCGAGTTATCCCAACGATCGCCCTCAAAGTAGTATGCAACCTCGTCGCCGCAACCGAGCATGACATGCCGGTCAACCTCATTGAAACAGGCATTGGTCAGTCCGCCGATGAACCAGCGGTAGAACGGTGCTTCACTGTCATCAAACGCCTTTTGCCAAGGCTGATAATCGACCGGGTAATCGACCGCAACCGGCGCACCGGTGGCAGCGTCAAGCCCTTCCCAGCGTTGGATTTCTTCGTTAAACCGAATCCAACGGTTGTGTTGCGGATCGTACCAGTGAATGACCGTACGAGCAATCGCGCCATGAAAGGCGCCGGGATCGGCCAGCGCAGCAGCACGCTGAGCTTCCCAATCTTGACGATTCCGAATTGGATTAGAACGGGGCGCCCGTGATGGGGCGGGGGGCGCAGTGTCGATCATCGACAGTCCTCCTTGACGCAAACGCTACCATACCAGATCAGTTGTGATATAGATAACAAGGGGTACACTATATAGCCTACAGTGCATAACGCAATTCGTCAAGACCTCAACAATTGAGAATTGTTCACTATTTGCCCAGATAATGTCTTGCAATTGCCGATCCGCCAGTTGTCGGTTCAGATCAAATATTGCTTGAACATATGCAATCCATACATAGGACACATCACTGTCTGCCACAGTGACCATTGCCCATCCAAACCTGATCTAGCTAACATCTCGAGGTGGTATACTGCTCATATCATCCAGGTCAGAATCACGAACGGGTCAGAGTTACGAACCTCGCTATGCCAGGTTTAGCCGTTCACTGCTTAGATAGAGACTAAATCCATGCCCTTTCAGGTAAATATTGACGAGCAATTGATCATCGAGGGAACCAGTTATTACGTCTGTGCCCATCCGGCCATCCCTGGTTACCCCTTCATCCAGGAGGGGCAATCCAGCCGCGTTGTGCAATTGCGCAGTACTAGTGGTTTTGTTGCCTTGAAGGTGCAATCACAGCTTCGTGATCAGGCCCTTTGCACCCATGCGTTGCAGCTTCAACCACTTAGTGCGATTCCCGGTTTACAAGCAGCACGCCGCCTTGTTCTTACCGCTGCCGATCAACCCGCCCTGATCAGAACCTATCCCGAACTCGAATACGCTATTCTGATGCCGTGGGTTCATGGGCCGCCTTGGCAAGAACTGATACGCTATCGTCGTCCACTCACGCCATCACAATGCCTGAACCTTGCCCATGCTCTGGCCGATGTTCTGGTTAACCTCGAGCAGCGAGGACTGGTACACGGTGATCTGCAATCGGCCAATGTTATGCTGCCTGGCCTGATCGATCTGGGGGCTGCGGCATCTGTTGCACTGGTTGATCTTGAAACGGTGCACGGCGCAGGCGTGTTACGGTTACCACTGCCGCCACCAGTTAGCCCCTATCTGCATCCTGCACCTGCACAAGGGTTAATGGCCGACCGCTTCAGTGGTGCACTCTTGATCTTGGAATTACTCGGTTGGTGTGATGAAAACGTGCGCAACGCTGCGGCTGATAACAGCTTTTTTTCTGCCGCTGACCTGCTGCAACCGACCGAACGCTACCACATTCTCCGCGAGGCATTAGCCAGACGGTGGGGGCTAGGCCCGGCGCAAATGCTTGATCGTCTCTGGCAGAGCACCAGCCCGTCGATGTGCCCTCCATTGAAAGATTGGCAGGCCATTTTGCCCTCACCAACAATGGCTCCGGTTGAGGAGCCATCGCCGTCGTTGCCAACACCATCTTTACCTGACCCGGTTGCGCAGCTCATGACCAGGGCCTCTACGTTATACGATCAGGGTCAACCGTATCAAGCGTTGAATGAGTATCGCAGTGCGCTTGAACGATTGCCAGCCCATGATCCGCGTGTCGGCGAGGTCATGCAAACTATCGACACCCTTGAACGACAGCTCTCACAATCGACGATCACGAAACAGCGTTCTGATCTGAACATGGCAGTTCCGGTCGGTATTGGCGTCGTCATCATTGTCTTGCTTGCTTTGGCATCTGCAATTGGGTTGAATCGTGTCCCCCCATCAGACCTTGTTGTCACATCTCCTACAGCGGTTGTTGAACCGGCAACACCGCTGGTAACACCATCGCCAACGCCGACAATGACCCCCAGCCCCTTGCCATCACCATCTCCGGTACTCGCATTTCGCGTTGATCGGATCATGCCAACCGAACTCTTCACCGGAGCAATACCTCTTGAATTTACCGTGCAGGGCGCAGGATTATCAACGGTACGCACGGCAACCCTTCGTGCGGCTGGCTACGAGCCGATTGCATTGACAATCATTGCCGGTAGTAGCGATAGTGAATTACGCCTGCGTCTTGCAAACTTGAAAACATCCCTCGCTGGGGCAATTCCGTTCACCCTCGAACTGAACGGTACACCGGTGCCTGGTGCGGCGGTGACCCTGCGTGATTTCGTCAGTATCCGAACTGTTGCCGGTGTGCGCGCAGAATATCGCTATACCGGTCGGATTGAAGAAGATGGTCAGGGTCTGTTCTCCCGTCTGTATGCTGAACCGGTAGCTACCAGTAGCCTAACCGATCCAATTCGGAATGGTGATGAAGTAGAAGTCTTGAGTGATCAACCCGCAGGCTGGTATCGGATACGGATTCGTACCAGCAGCGATCAAAACCTGGCAGGACGTAGTGGCTATATTGAACGATGGTTGATCGACAACATCGATGTTCCACCGCCACCGACGCCAACTGTTCCACCTGAACCTCCCCGGTTACGATTCAGGAAGCTAAGTGAGACTGAAGATTCACGCTGTGTGCTCATTCAGATTAGAGGTGTTGATACAAGTGGCTGGAGCGTTTCAGTAGATGGTCTGCGACTCGGCGCAGTTTTCGATGCGAGTGGTGATGCCCGTATTTGCGGCTTACGCCCACGCCAAGAAGTGACATTTACTGTGCGCGACGAGCAGGGTGCACCGGTTCGTGGTGGTGTCGGTGTCCCTACTCGTGGCAATGATGTGATGTTCGCCGAATGGCGCTGAGTAGTTACACTCCTCTTCACACGAGATGGCTGTAATCTGCGTGTGGTTCATCCGCAGGTGGATTAAGCTTTGCGGTAAGTATTTCTTCCAGCACTGAAGCGGCAATCGGTAATAGTGGTACCAGACTGAGATTGTAACGTTCGCCAGCATCACCTTGTAGGCGGAGCACTCGTCGTCCTAAAAAGATCAAGGCTGGCAGTAATGCCGGAAGCACCGCCAGTACAATCCCACGTGGCAACCAGCGTTCACGTGGTAACTGACCGATCAGGGCCTGCCCAATGGTAACAACCATCATCGTGTTGAACAGTAATCGTGTGTGCTCTGCGGTACTCTCATTCCGTAAACTCAGATAAGGAATCTTTGGCCAAAATTGTCGTGAATTACCATGTAAAATGATCATCACGACAACATTGGCGATAACAAAACCAAGACTGCGCACGATCCGTTTGCCCATACGATCACTCCTCTAGTGATAACGCACCACGTTCCTCGATTAATCATAGCATCTTACAATGACAACGAGAATAGTTACACGCCCAGGGCAAGATGTCTGTTATCGAATTTATACCGTGAATTGTCTCTCGTTCTCCGCCATGTTTGACGAGGCAGGCAGCTCGGAGTATAGTACACGCAGAACGATACGCACAAGGTGCGACCATCGTTCTCTAGCAATGCACATAACATTAGTACACTGAGCTGGTTATGTCATTTGCCTCTGCGGGCAAGACGCTCGTGACCTCAATTGTACATGGATTATTCTGTACGTCGCTCTAAGGCAGCAGTCATTCATCCCCCTGCGCTGACCGCGGGGGTTTTTTGTAATCAGTACCGGAGGAGGTTTGCATGGGTATCGCTTGGGAAGAAAAATTTGCGCGTGAAGGGCTGACCTTTGATGACGTTCTCCTTATTCCAGCCGAATCCGATGTTTTGCCGGCCACTGTCGATGTCTCAACCTGGCTTACCCGTAACATTCGCCTCAACATACCGATCGTGAGCGCTGCAATGGATACAGTCACCGAACATCGGTTGGCCATTGCTCTTGCCCGTGAAGGCGGCATTGGCATTATCCACAAAAATATGCCGATTGCCAACCAGGCCGAGATGGTGCGCAAAGTAAAACGTTCGGAGAGTGGTATGATCACCGATCCGATTACCCTACCACCCGACCGTACTGTTGGCGATGCCCTCGATCTAATGGCAGAATACAAAATTTCCGGCGTTCCCGTCACAACCCCTGATGGCGATCTCGTCGGTATCATCACCAACCGCGATTTACGTTTTGAGACCGACCGTAACCGTCCGATTCGCGATCTGATGACATCACGGAACCTGGTAACGGTTCCTGAAGGGACGACACTTGAAGAGGCGAAGGAGGTATTACACCGGCACCGGATCGAGAAGGTATTGGTCGTCGATCAACGAGGCAAACTGAGCGGCATGATTACCGTCAAAGACATTATGAAGCGGATCGAGTATCCAAACGCCTGCAAAGATGATATGGGACGGCTGCGCGTTGGCGCAGCCGTTGGCGTCAGTGGCGATTATATCGAACGCGCAACTGAGCTGGTACGCGCCGGGGTTGATGTCTTAGTGATCGATACCGCTCACGGCCACTCGCGTGGTGTGCTCGATGCCGTAGTCAAATTACGGGAATTGTTCCCTCAGATTCAGCTTATTGGCGGGAATGTTTCAACTGCCGCTGCTACCATCGCCCTGATCGAGCGTGGGGTGGATGGAGTGAAAGTTGGGCAGGGTCCTGGTTCGATCTGTACCACGCGCGTTGTCACCGGCGCCGGTATGCCTCAGATTACGGCTATTTTTGACTGTGCCCGCGCCGCTGAACCATACGGTATTCCGATTATTGCCGATGGCGGTATTAAGTATTCAGGTGATATTCCTAAAGCAATTGCCGCCGGTGCTCATAGCGTTATGATCGGATCGATTTTCGCCGGTACCGAAGAGAGTCCCGGTGAACTGATCCTCTACGAAGGTCGGAGCTATAAGAGTTATCGCGGCATGGGGAGCATCGGGGCGATGCAACGCGGCGGTGGTGATCGCTATTTCCAGACCAATGTTACCGAGGCCCGCAAGCTGGTAGCTGAGGGGATTGAGGGTATGGTACCGTTCAAAGGGCCACTGAGCGATACCGTTTATCAGTTAGTCGGCGGCTTGCGTGCAGGAATGGGGTATGTTGGCGCAGCTAATATTGAAGCGCTGCGGCGCAATGCACGCTTTATCCGTATTACCACTGCCGGTCAGATTGAGAGCCATCCGCACGATGTCATTATTACGAAACAGGCACCAAACTATGGTGGTCGACAGTAGGTAGATCGACTGGATTTGCTCACAACCTGCTCTTCCCCTTCCTCTCGTGCGAGAGGAAGGGGCACATGCCGAACGATGAGCAACTGGCAGAAAAGTAGCACTCGGCAGGACACTGCTCTCTCAGAGCGAATCTTTGACTTGCCTTTAGCATTCGTGTAACGTCAGTACAGGAAACATTCGTGTCTATGCACACCTCTACCATTCCACCAGAATTTGCCGATCTTGTGGCCCCAATGCGGTCGGCCCACGAACGCATCCTGGCCGATTTGCAACACTATCAGCTCATCCCCCCACCACTACCATCTCTCCCTCCGGCCCGTCCACGCGGTGTTGCTGCTGCCCGTGCGTACCCAATGCAGGGTGTGCTCAAATATCACGGGCTGAGTGATTGGGCACAGCGTATTGCCTTTTTGCCATCGATCTCACTTAACAATGCTGCTGCCCACACAACGACTCTGGTCGAGTTCGATCCTGCCTTACCGGTTGATAGTGCTGTTATCGGCGGTATTCCGGCCCAGGGACGTGAACTTGAGCGGGTAGTAACAGTGCTCGATGCCGTACGATCACTGGCCGGTATCACCAGCCATGCCCGTGTTGTTTCGCGGAATGTGCTACGCACGCGGGTGGCCGGTAAGGGTCTGGGAACCAGTGCGTCGGCAGCGGCAGCGCTAGCTTGTGCCGCCGTGGGTGCGATCTTCGGCCCAGAACTGGCCGGTCATACTCGTTTTCTCTCCACCCTGGCTCGCCTGCTAGCCGGTTCCGGCTGTCGTAGCGCTGCCGGCGGATTGGCACTCTGGCTTAGCTATCCTGGCATTCCTCCTGCCGAAAGCTACGCCGTGCGCCTCGATCAGCACCACGAACTTGATAATATCGCGTTAATCACCGTACCTATCGATTCGCGGATCGGCTTGAAAACCGAACAGGCGCATCATGATGCGCCGCATAGTATCTTCTTCCGCGCCTGGATGTTGGCGCGTGGCGATGAAGTCCGTGAGTGTATTGGTGCGGTACGACGGGGCGATTGGAAAACCATCGGTCAACTCGCCGAACTCGATAGCATGCGTCTCCATGGCGTGACGATGTCGGGGTCGCGCGAGCAGCGCATTATTGGCTGGGAACCGGAAAACATTACTCTATTCCGGCTGTGCAACGATCTGCGTGCACGCGGGATACCGGTTTATGCCAGTACCGATACTGGCCCGACGGTGGTCTTCATAACCGAACGTGAGTACGTGCCCGCTGTGATCACTGCCGTCACTGATCTCGGTCTGGGATTAGAAACGGTCACAGCTCCAATTGGTGGTCCGGCTTATCTCATTTCGGTCGAAGAGGCACTTGCTGAGTTGTGAGTGCATAAATATAGTCGAGCACTTATCGTTGCATCGTAGGGGCGGGTGCCCGACCCGCCCGGCACGACGTGCGTATAAGGCTCGACAACGGGGATTGGGCAACTTCTCGCTGCGGAACAAAAGCTCTGTCAGATTACACCAAGTTGTAACCGACGATGGTTCTCGTTTTCAATGGTCAACAACCGACAACAATAAACACGAGATCGTTTACGTTCGTACCAGTTGGGCCAGGACGGAGCAAGTCATCTAATGCCGCAAAAAAGGGATAGGCATCGTTTCGCCGCAAATGATCAACCGGGTCATACCCTAACGCTCTGGCGCGTCTCACCGTTGCCCCGGTTGCCACTGCCCCAGCAGCATCGGTTGGCCCATCACCACCATCAGTTGCCAGCGCGATCACTGCCGCATGCTCAAGTCCATCTAGCGCAATTGCTGCACTCAGCGCTAACTCTTGGTTACGCCCACCTCGCCCTGTTCCGCGCAGCGTTACTGTCGTTTCGCCACCGGCAATAAGACATGCTGGGGCAGGTAGTGGTTGATGAGACGTTACAATCTCGCGAGCAATTGCCGACAGCACCTGACCAACCTCACGGGCTTCTCCCTCTAAAAAGGTTGTCAAGATCATCGTATGAAATCCAGCCGTCTGTGCTGCTGCTAGCGCTGCCTGTGCGGCCTGAGCATTACTGCCGATCAAGACGTTCTGAACCTTGCTTAAGAGGGGATCGTTCGGTTTGAGGGTTTCAGGGTGGTCGCCGCGTGCACCCGCCGCGAGATAAGCCAAAATAGCCGGTGGGCAGCGGTTACGCAATTCGTATCGTTCGATCACGGCCAGCGCTTCGGCAAACGTCGTCGGATCGGCGACCGTCGGCCCGGAGGCAATGACTTCCAACGGACTACCAACCACATCGGAGAGGATCAGAGTGACGAGAGTCGCCGGCGCTGCCATTCGTACCAATCCGCCACCCTTGATCTGATCGAGATGTTTCCGGATCGTGTTGATCGCGCCGATTGGCGCTCCACAGGCGAGCAATTCGGTGGTAAGCTGCTGAATATCGGCCAGTGTTACCCCTGTCACCGGCAGATTGAGCAATGCCGATCCACCCCCTGAAATCAGCGCCACCACCAGATCGCGTTCGGATGCCTGAGCCAGCAGCGTTGCAATGCGTTGACCGGCAAGCACGCTCCGTTCATCGGGTGTTGGATGTGCAGCGCGCATCAGGGTAACACCGGGAATCTCCGGTAGCGGGGCACCATCGTCCTTCACCACTACAATCCCGCCGCTCAGTCGATCCCCCAACACCTGTGCTGCCGCCTGCGCCATTGCCGAACCTGCCTTACCCGCGCCAACCAGCCAGACCCGGTCGAACGCTCGCAGGTCGTAACGCCGCTCACCAACCAGCAACCACTCACCCTCGCGACGGAGCGTGGCAATGGTTGCCTGGGCCGGATCAACCGCTGCCAATGCTGCTGCCATCATGTGGGTAACTGCCGCACCCCATGGCGCAGAACGCAGCGACGCCGTCCACAATCGTTCAGACATTGAAGAGGAAATGGCAGATGTCTCCATCTTGAATAATGTACTGCTTGCCTTCCATCCGAACCAGACCGGCTTTTTTTGCCTCGTTCATGCCGCCAGCAGCAATCAGATCGCTGTACGCCACAATTTCGGCCCGAATAAATCCGCGTTGAATATCAGAATGGATCACGCCTGCTGCCTCTACGGCTGGCGTTCCTCGTGGAACAGGCCAGGCGCGTACTTCATCAGGCCCGGCAGTGAGAAAACTGACCAGTCCAAGCAACGCATAACTTGCAGCAATCACCCGGTCACGGGCCGGCGCCGTGATCCCCAGATCATCCATGAACACCCGTGCTTCGGTATCATCAAGCTGGGCTAACTCAGCCTCGATTTTACCGCACAACGGCTCGACAGCACTACGCGGGTGAGGATAGGCAATCTGCGGTGGATGGGCAATGTCGGCTTCCCCGATATTGGGCGCAATCAGCATCGGCTTGGCCGTGAGAAACTGATACCCACGGATCATCCGCGCTTCGTCTTCGGTTAATTCAAGCGCCCGAATTGGCGTTTCTGCTTCGAGCGCTTCACGTAACCGCTGCAACAGGTCTCGTTCGGCAGTACGCAACTCCTTCTCTTTTGCCGGTAATTTGGGAATCTCAGCAT
Organism: Chloroflexus sp. MS-G; assembly: GCF_000735195.1. Taxonomy (GTDB): domain Bacteria; phylum Chloroflexota; class Chloroflexia; order Chloroflexales; family Chloroflexaceae; genus Chloroflexus. The sequence goes on along the minus strand of NZ_JPIM01000010.1, from coordinate 39,738 downwards.
TCAGTCGGTTCAGGCGTCGTTCGATAATGCCCAAATCGGAAAAAGCCAATTCAAGATCGACAGCCGCAATATCACGCTGTGGATCAATTGAACCATTTGGATGCGGCACTGTCGGATCATCAAAAGCGCGCACAACATGTAGGAGAGCGTCAGCCGAAGCAATATAATTAAGCAATACCGGCGGTAACCCACCACCAGCCCGCCCGCTTCCACTCAAACCGCCAATATCGACATATTGGACATCAGCATACGTAATTTTCCGCGGCTTAAACATCTTTGCCAATACTTCTAACCGCGGATCAGGCACCTTCACTGTTGCCAGGTTTGGTTCTAGCTGACCTGAAGAATAGGCCGCAGTCTCGGCGTGACCTCGCGTCAAGGCATTGAAAACTGTCGTTTTGCCACTATTTGGCAGACCGATAATTGCTATTTTCATCGCACGTCCTCCGTGCTACGCATCTCATTGTTGCACACTATACCATAATTTATCGGCCGGCCGCAGCAAGATACGAAGAGCCGTAAGTCAGGGAATGGCTCTTCAACCTGTCGCTTGCTCTCCCTTCCTCTAGCCTTGCGGGAGGGCTCGCCTCGCTTTCTCGTCCGTTGGAGGCAATGATTGCGCATGCTCCCTCTTCCTTCCGCTGTGAGAGAAGAGCAGGAGGGGTGAAAGTGCGAGGAGTCAGTCACTCGTCGAGTACAAGCTCTAAAAAAACCTCTACACCCGCGTAAGGAGGTCCGCTTCTACCGAGATGGAGTTGTCACGCAAAGACCAGAAAGAACATTTCCTTGCACTATTTGTCACAAGATTGCACGCTCATTGCACAAAAAATTGTGATATGATTAGAAAAGAAGGTGATCGCCACAGGTAAACCTGTGACCCAGGCGGCAATGTGACAACGTGACTAGAATGAGGGGTTATGCAAAATATGCAAAAACCTGTCACTTAAACCACGCTATCTATTTCGCGTTTTTGGCATCCTGTACGGCAAAAGTAGAGGAACTTGCGTCCTGGTATTTGACGCAAAAGCAAAACGGTTCTATAATACCGATTAGGTGACATCGTGCAGTTCGCTTCCTGGATAGGGTAATGCAACATGGCACAGATTTTTCCCCGTAACGCCAACCTGCTGGCTCGTTTGAGCATCTTTGCGCTCGTCTTGCTCGTCGTTGAAGGGATTCTCATTCTCGGTGTCTACTTCCGGTCGAACTACTTCCGACAGGTTAATGTCGCGATTGAGCAGCCAGTGGCGTTTAGCCACCAACTACACGTAAATGTGATTGGCATAGACTGTCGTTACTGCCATACGTCAGTCGATCAGTCGTACTTTGCCAACATTCCGGCAACTGAAACCTGCATGACCTGCCATTCCCAAATCAAGACCTATAGCCCACTGCTTGAAAAGGTGCGCGAGAGTTACGCCACCGGTAAGCCGATCGAGTGGGTAAAGGTGTATGACCTGCCTAATTTTGTGTATTTCAACCACTCAATCCACGTCAACAAAGGGATTGGCTGTTCAACGTGCCACGGTCAGGTCAATAACATGCCGGTGGTCTGGCAGCAACAGGCTCTCTATATGGGCTGGTGTCTAAACTGCCACCGAAATCCTAAGCTGTATGTTCGCCCACGTGAAGAAGTCTACAACATGGACTATGTACCACCGGCGAACCAATTGGAGATCGGTCGACAATTAGTGGAAGAATACGGCATTATGCCGCCAGAACAGCTAACGAACTGTTATGTGTGCCATCGCTAATTCGCCTAAATCAGTTTGGTGAAACCTGCGTGCCTCTTGGGAAGCGTTATCAACGGTGGTAGAAACCATGACACAGCAACAATCCGATCTCGAAGCGATTCGCGCCCAGTTGCGCGACGCCCGTGGACCACAATTCTGGCGTTCGCTCGATCAGTTAGCCGACTCACCAGCTTTCCGCGAGCTGGTAGAACGCGAATTTCCGAGTGGTGCGAGTGAGTTGGGCGATGGGATCAGTCGGCGCACCTTTTTGAAGCTAATGGGAGCCTCACTGGCTCTGGCTGGCGTCACTGCATGCACCTATCAGCCACGCGAGTACATTGCCCCATTTGATCGCCAGCCGGAAGGTCGGATCCCTGGTGTGCCACAGTATTTTGCCTCAACCCTGACCCTCGGTGGGTACGGTACTGGCGTGCTGGTGCGGTCGAACGAAGGCCGTCCAACGAAAGTCGAAGGTAACCCTCGTCATCCGGCCAGCCTAGGAAGCACCGATCTTTTTGCTCAGGCTGAGATTTTGACGATGTACGACCCTGATCGCTCGACAACAGTGTTGCGACAGGGTGTGCCGAGTACATGGGCTGAGTTTACCACTACCCTGGAAAATGCGCTGACCGCTGCTCGCGCAACGCAAGGCGCCGGTGTGCGCTTATTGACGACAACTGTAACATCGCCGTCGCTGGCAGCGCAGATTGCGCAGTTTTTACAAGCGTACCCACAAGCGCGCTGGTATCAGTACGAGCCGATCAATCGCGATAATGTTGTGGCCGGAGCACGGTTGGCTTTCGGTCGCGATATTACGACCCGCTACGATCTTTCCGCAGCACAGATCATTGTCAGTCTTGATGCCGATTTTCTGGCGCCCGGACCGGGGTTCATTCCGTATGCACGCGCTTTCGCCGAAGGCCGGAAGGTGCGGAAGGGTAGTGAGACAATGAACCGGTTGTACGTGGTTGAAGCCAGCCCATCCACAACCGGTACGGCTGCCGATCATCGCTTACCCTTGCGTGCTGATGCTGTTGCGGCCTTTACGGGTGCTCTAGCCCACGAACTAGGAGTAGGTGGCGCACCAACGAATCTCAGTCCGAAGGCAGAAGAGTTCTTGAAAGCCATCGTCCGCGATCTGGAAGAGCATCGCGGGAAGTCGGTTGTGCTCGTTGGCGAACAGCAGCCTGCCGTCGTTCACGCCCTTGCTCATCTGATTAACGCTGAACTAGGCAATGTCGGTAAGACGGTGTTCTATCACGAACCGGTAGAAGCGCGTCCGACCAATCAGACAGAAGAGCTGGTCGCGTTGGTTAGTGAGATGGCCGCTGGTCGCGTTGAGACGTTAATTATCATCGGTGGAAACCCTGTCTACAATGCGCCTGGCGATCTGCGCTTTGCCAACCGTATGGCGGGTGTTCCATTGACGATCCACCTGAGTCAGTTTGTCGATGAGACCTCAGCTCTTGCCACCTGGCACATTCCACAGGCTCACCCGCTTGAGAGCTGGGGTGATGCCCGCGCCTTTGACGGTACGGCCAGTATTATCCAGCCGCTGATTGAACCACTCTACGGCGGGAAGACGGCAAACGAACTGCTGGCAGCAATGCTCGGTCAACCGGATGCCGACAGCTATGATCTGGTGCGAACGTTCTGGGTTGAGCGCATTGGCGAAACGAACTGGAAGATTGCACTCGCTCAGGGTGTGATTGCTGATACTGCTGCACCGGTCATTACCCCTGAACTCAATGAAGCGGCTATTCGCGCCGCTCCTATTCCGCAGCCTGATACAGAGGTTGAAATTGTCTTCCGTCCTGACCCCTCACTTTTCGATGGCTTCTATGCAAATAACGGTTGGCTGCAAGAGCTGCCTCGTCCCCTGACGAAGCTGGTTTGGGACAATGCAGCACTGATGAGTCCGCGGACAGCGATCAAGCTCTTGGGGTTGCCTTTCGATGCAAAACGCCTGGTTGGCGGTAAAGAAGACGATCGTGAGCGGCAGCGGTATCTCGAACAGCTCTCGAAGGTCAACGGTACAATTGCCCGTATTGAATACCGTGGTGGGGTCATTGAGATTCCTATCTGGTTGTTGCCCGGTCATGCTGAAGATTCCATTACACTGAATCTCGGTTATGGGCGTACTCATGCTGGACGGGTAGGCAACCGTGTCGGCGTTAACGTTTACCCGATTCGTACCAGTGATAGTCCATGGTTTGGTTCCGGTGCACGAGTAACTAACACCGGTCGGATGTATCTGCTGGTAAGTACTCAGGATCACTGGACATTAGAAGGCCGCGACATCTATCGCGTTGGCGAGTTCAAGAAGTTTAAGGAAGACCCCAAATATATTGCCAAAGAGGTCTATAAAGAGGAATATGGACGTGAGTCGCCAAATTATATCTCTTTGCAACCTGGCGATGACTACACTGATCGGAATGCCTGGGGTATGACCATCAACCTCAATGCCTGCATCGGTTGCAACGCCTGCGTCGTTGCCTGCCAGGCCGAAAATAATATCGCCGTTGTAGGCAAAGATCAGGTCTCACGCGGGCGCGAAATGCACTGGATCCGCATTGATCGATACTTTGCTGGTGAGGATCTTGATAACCCTTCGATCTACATGATGCCTGTCAATTGTATGCAGTGCGAAAAAGCGCCATGTGAGGTCGTTTGCCCGGTTGCGGCCACCGTTCACGACTACGAAGGTCTGAACAATATGGTGTATAATCGTTGTGTCGGTACGAAGTATTGCTCGAACAACTGCCCGTACAAAGTACGGCGGTTCAACTTCCTGCAATACAGCGATACGACAACCGAGACCTTCAAGCTCGCGTTCAACCCAGATGTGACGGTGCGCGTCCGAGGTGTGATGGAGAAGTGTACCTACTGCGTACAACGCATTAGCGGCGCACGGATTGCTGCCAAGCGACGGGCAGTACAGGCTGGTCAGTCATCATACGTGATTAACGATGGCGAGATTCAGACCGCCTGTGAGCAGGCCTGTCCGACCGGTGCAATTGTCTTCGGTGACATTAATGACAAAAACAGCCGCGTCGCGAAGTGGAAAGCAGAAGGGCACAACTACAGCTTGCTGGCATTCCTGAACACCATTCCGCGCACAACATATCTGGCCCGTGTCCGCAATCCGTCAGAGGAACTAGAAAAGGTGGAAGGCTAGCAATGGCACAGGCACAACCACTCCGCACCCGGCCAGTAGACGATGGGGAGGCCTATCTGTTGCCGGGAGAAACCTACTCGTCGATCTCTGCTAAGATCGGCGATGTTCCCCTCACGCCGCCGCTGAAGACGCCTAAAGGCTGGCTGGCTGGCTTCAGTGTGGCATTTTTCATGTTGATGATCTTTTTTGTGGCGGTAACCTGGCTGTTCATTCGTGGTGTCGGTATCTGGGGTATTAATATCCCGGTCGGCTGGGGCATGGACATCATCAACTTCGTGTGGTGGATCGGTATCGGTCACGCCGGTACTCTTATCTCAGCGATCTTGTTGCTCCTCAATCAGGGCTGGCGCAATTCGATTAACCGCTTTGCTGAGGCAATGACTCTGTTTGCGGTGGCTTGCGCCGGTCTTTACCCGATCCTGCACCTTGGTCGGCCATGGCTCTTCTACTGGCTGATCCCGTATCCGAACACCCACGGGATGTGGCCACAGTTCCGCAGCGCTCTGGCGTGGGACGTGTTTGCAATTACAACCTATGCTACAGTATCGCTGATATTCTGGTTGGTGGGATTGATTCCCGATTTCGCCACCCTGCGTGATCGGGCCAAGAATATCTGGGTGAGGCGGCTATACGGTATTGCAGCGCTGGGCTGGCGTGGCTCTGCTCGCCACTGGCACCGCTACGAGATGGCCTCAATCTTGCTGGCCGGTCTCTCAACGCCGCTGGTAGTGTCAGTACACTCTATCATCTCGCTCGACTTCGCCATTTCGCAAGTGCCGGGCTGGCAAGTTACGATCTTTCCACCTTACTTCGTGGCTGGTGCCGTGTTTGCCGGATTCGCGATGGTGCTGCTACTGATGATCCCGGTACGTACCTTCTATGGTTTCGAGAGCTACATCACAATGCATCACCTTGACGTTATGGCGAAGGTGATGCTGACCACAGGGATGATTGTGGTCTACGGCTACTTCATGGAGGTCTTTGCCTCGCTCTACAGCGGTAATGAGTATGAGGAATACTTGCTCTACAACCGCTTGTTTGGGCCAAGCTCGTGGGCATATTGGGGTCTGCTCTTCTGCAACGCAGTTGCAATCCAGCCGCTCTGGTTTAAGAAGGTGCGTCAGAATATCCCAGCATTGCTTATCATCTCCCTAATTGTCAGTGTTGGTATGTGGCTCGAGCGGTACGTGATCATCGTTATCTCGCTCGAACGCGACTTCTTGCCGTCATCGTGGGGTCTATATATCCCAACGATCTGGGACTGGTCACTGTATATCGGTACCTTTGGTCTCTTCTTTACGCTGCTCTTCCTCTTCATCCGGGTCTTGCCGATGATCAACATCTTTGAGATGCGGATGTTCCTGTATCAAGAGACTGAGAAAGCAAGGCGACGGGCAGAGCACGGTGCCCACGATCACGGGCACGATCACAGCCCTGCTCATGGTGCAGCCACAGCAGACTAGAGGAGGAAGGCAATGCGTAACGACGTATACGGCATCATGGCCGAGTTTCCAACACCTGAAGCGCTCATTGAAGCGACACGCAAGGCGAAAGCCGCCGGCTATACAAAGATGGATGCCTTTTCACCCTTCCCGATTGAAGAGGTGATTGAGGAAATTGCTCACGGTGATACGGGTGTACCGCGGCTCGTCCTTCTCTTTGGGCTGATCGGGGCGGCGGCAGGGTTTATCTTACAATACATTGGTAATATCGTCGATTATCCGCTAAATGTCGGTGGTCGTCCACTCGATATTACCAATTGGCCGGCAATGATCCCGATCACCTTTGAAAGTGGTATTCTGCTGGCTTCGTTTGCTTCGGCAATTGGAATGGTCGTGTTAAACGGGTTACCGGCGCCGTACCATCCGGTGTTCAACGTTCCCCGTTTTCAGTATGCGTCACAAGATGCTTTCTTCTTGTGCATTGAAGCAACAGATCCATTGTTTGATCGTTCGCGTACTTCGCAGTTCCTGCGCTCATTGAATCCGATGCAGGTTTCTGAAGTAACATACTGAGGGAATCCCATGCAGACGCCTCGCCTGACATCACGTATCATTCGCTTCGGTTGGATCGGCTTCCTGGTGCTGTTGCTGACCGCATGCCATCAAGACATGTACGATCAGCAGAAGTACACTACCTATGAGCCGAGCAGCTTCTTCGCTGACGGACGTTCATCGCGTCCCAATGTAGTGGGAACGATCCCGTATGAAGTTATCAAGACCGATGAGTTTCTCTATACCGGTCTGATCGATGGAAAGGAAGTGGATGCGATGCCTTTCCCGGTAACCAAAGACTTGCTCTTACGTGGCCAACTGAAGTACAACATCTACTGCGCTGTATGTCATGGCGAGGCTGGCTATGGGGCAAGTATGGTTGCCGAACGGGGTGGTATTGTACCGGCGAATTTCCATCAACAACGTTTGCGTGAAGCGCCGCTGAGCCACTTTTTCGTTGTCATTACGAATGGCGTTTACCGCGGTGATCCTCAGAATGGTGGCTATCAGTCGATGTATGGCTATGCGTCACGCATTACGCCAGAGGATCGCTGGGCAATTGCTGCTTACATTCGGGCACTACAGTTGAGCCAAAATGCTACTATTGATGATGTGCCTCCTGAGGAACGAGCACGGCTTGGTAACTAGGCGGGAAGGTTAGAATCCATGGCGACAACAACTATCTCACAGACCCGTATCCCACAGCTTGGACAGGTACAAATGCTGGGTTTGACGGCCGCTGTACTGGGTATCGGCGTACTGGTTGCTGGTTATTTTCTTAATCCAACATCGTTCTTCGAGTCGTATATTTATGGCTACTATGTAGCAATGACAATCCCCCTCGGTTGTCTCGGTTTCCTGATGGTACAGCATCTAACCGGTGGCGCCTGGGGAGTTACGGTGCGCCGCATGCTCGAAGCCGGCGCTGCTACGTTGCCAATCATGGGATTGCTGTTCATCCCAATTGCCCTCGGTTATTTCGATACGTACAAGGCGTTGGGGCTCGAGCACCCATTGTATGAGTGGGCAAATCCAGAAGTAGTGACACCTGATGGCGCTGAGTTTGATCCGATTATTGCCCACAAGGTGCCGTGGCTAAGCCCATTGTGGGTGACAGCCCGGATTGCAATTTTCTTCGTGATCTGGACAATCCTGGCGTACACGCTGCGGGCTTGGTCTCGCCAGCAGGATGTTGGCGGTGATGCGAAGAAGTTGGCAACCCGGATGCGCCGTCTAAGCGGTATTGGGGCCGCACTCTTCGTTATCACCGTTACGTTCTTCTCGTTTGACGTAGCGATGTCACTTGACCCACACTGGTTCTCGACAATTTATGGTGCGCACTACATGGCAAATGCTGGTCTTATGACCCTGGCTTTCCTGGCATTGATGATGAGCCGTGTACGCGATGCGACTCTTTTCCGAGAGTATGTCTCGGTGAAGCCGATCCACGATATTGGTAAATTGATATTTGCCTTTACCGTGTTGTGGACGTACATGTCTTATGGTCAGTTGATCATTATCTGGTCAGGTGATGTCGCGGAGTTTACACCCTGGTATGTACATCGCACTCAGCACGGTTGGGAATTTGTGGCATTGGCTTTGATGCTCTTCGCTTTTGCATTGCCCTTCTTTGTATTACTCTTCCGTGGTACGAAGCGCAATCTGACAACCCTTGCCACAATTGCTGGCTGGATTGTGCTCATGCGCTTTGTCGATATGGCCTGGATCATTTTGCCCGAATTTCGCGAGCATCTGTGGGATATTACCATTACTGATATTGCTGCACCGATTGGCTTGATCGGTCTGGTGGTAGCGCTGTTTGCTGCCAATGTCCAGCAAGCGCCGCTCCTGCCTCTCCGCGATCCGAATATGGAGCAGTTACAGAATAGTGGTCATCACTAACACGTAGAGGAGAGAGACCAATGAGCTATCGTCCGAACTATTCTGCGCCACGCTATACTGTTGCTCGACCTTCACAACCGGCGCGGGCCAGCCGTACAGCAGTTGAACCTTCCCTGAGTCGGCTGATGATCGCTGGCTTGATGGTATTTATCGTTCTGAGTCTGGTCGTGTTGTTGGCCGGACGGTTGCCCTTTACTCCGCAACCAGCACCGGTAACCGGTAACACGTATCAGTCCTACGTTAACGAGACACGCAGATTACTCAACAGCTATGGCTACACGATGGAGGGTAAGGTACACATTCCGATTGATCGGGCAATGGATCTGATCGTTGAGCGTGGATTGCCGGTACGGGAATAGGTTACGTGTAGTCGAGCTGTTCGTCTGCCAAACATAAACAGGTGCGGTACAGATGGGGATGTACTGCACCTGTTTGTTGTTGGGTTAAGATGAACATTGGGTTATGTTGCTGCCAGCAATGCGTGATGTATACGTGCCTCAGTGACGGCATCTACTGCGTAAAACAGGTGCCCTCCACAACCTGTATCAGAAGCCCCAAAATGCGTAATTGGGCGTGATAATTCTGGTAATGTTGCCAGTAATGTACACCAGACGCATTCTAGACGTTCGTTTGTTGGTGATACCCATATCGTCTGTAATTCAAGGTACGGGCGTAGATAGTCGATATGCCAGTGGCAACGTTTGTGGATGGTCATATGCCGTCGAAGTCGGGCTGCCAGGCCGCCTGTGCCAAAAGCACTCCCAATATAGTAGTAATGGCCGGGCATTAACGCGAAGATTCCAAAACGACCGATGGCGATCGCTTCGAGAGGATGTTCTAGCCAGAAATGCAACAAGTAGGTTCCTCTGGCCCGAAGTTCGGGGAACCGCTCAATCTCTGTTGGGAGGAGGTTTATGATGGTGATTTGCATACGTTTATACAATCTTGACTTCACTGCAAAAAGGTGATCTTCTCACCACAGAGACCACGGAGATCACAGAGACTAAAGACAATTTTATCTTTCATTGAACAGAGGGTTGTGGAAATTTTTTCTTACATGCGCCCAATGGTCAACAATTATCCTTATCATTCATAAATCTTAGACGCTCTGCGTGCTCTGTGTGCTCCGTGGTGAGTTTTTGCAGTGGACTCAATCTTCAATTGGTTCGCCGGGCTAGGTATAGACCAGCAAGCAATAAACCCGATAATCCGGTGTTGGCACGAGCACCTGGCTTGTTTGATAGCGTGTAACGTATCAACTCTTGTAATCGGTACCGATTACGATGAGGCGTCGCCACCTCATAATCTGACTCTTGCCCGTCATCCAATGGCGACGATCATGCTATACTTGTCATCACTGGTACACAAGAAAGCATGGATCGTAATGACAAATCTATGAACGTATTACTGATTGGATCTGGTGGGCGTGAGCACGCACTGGCCTGGAAAATTGCCAGCTCACCTGGCTTTACGAAACTCCTGACTATTCCAGGTAATCCTGGTACCGGACGTTACGGCCGTAATGTTCCCTTCCCGCTGAACGATTACCCGGCTCTCATTGATCTTGCCCAGCAAGAAAAGATTGATCTCCTGGTGGTAGGGCCTGATAACCCCCTTGCCGACGGTATCGTTGACGCCTTTCAGGCTGCTGGCATCCCGGCCTTTGGGCCAACGGCAGCAGCCGCACGCATCGAGAGCAGTAAGTCGTTTGCCAAAGAGATTATGGCAGCGGTTGGCGTTCCAACAGCGCAGAGCCATGTCTTTGCTTCGGCAACTGAAGCGGCTGAATTTGCCCGCGCTAGTGGCAAAGCCTGGGTGGTGAAAGCAGATGGTCTGGCGTTAGGGAAAGGTGTCATTGTCGCTGAGACTCTGGACGAGACGCTCGAGGCGATTACAAAATTGAGCAGTATTCCCGCCGGTCATCACCTTTTGCTCGAAGAGCGACTGTACGGGCGCGAGGTTTCAGTTCAGGCGCTCTGCGATGGTGAGCGACTCTGGCCATTGCCGACGGCGCGCGATCACAAGCGCCTCGAGGAAGGTGATCGCGGCCCTAACACTGGCGGTATGGGAGTAATCGCACCGGTTGATGAGGTGACGCCCGCAATCCTCGATGAGATCGTTACTCGCTGCATGCAACCGGTCGTACAAGAGTTAGCCGCCCGCGGAACACCGTTTCGCGGCTTGCTCTACGCCGGAATAATCCTGACCGCCGAAGGCCCCAAAGTACTCGAGTTCAATGCCCGCTTCGGTGACCCAGAGGCCCAAGCCGTCTTACCACTGCTCGATGGCGATTTTCTCGGAGCGCTGTATTCCTGTGCCACCGGCCAATTACAGCCCAATCTGCTGCGCCGACGTAAGGGTTACGCTGTCTGTGTCATTCTATGCGCCGCTGGCTACCCTGGTCGTCCCCGCAAGGGTGATGTGATCCGTGGTGTTGAGGCGCTCGATGAAGATCAGGTTATGGTGTTTCATGCCGGTACTGCGATTGGCCCTAACGGCCTTTGTACGGCAGGTGGGCGGGTTTTAGGGGTGACCGGCCTCGGTTCAACGCTGAAGCAGGCTAGGGAACGCGCCTACGCCGCTGCCGATCAAATCCGCTTCGAAGGCAAACATTTCCGGCGCGATATTGGTCAGGAGTAAGCCGTGCCCAATATCGTCGTTTTGTTGAGTGGGAGCGGTAGCAATTTGCAAGCGCTGCTCGATGCGCAGGCAAATGGCGATCTGGCCGGAGAGGTGGTCCTGGTTGTGAGCGATCGTGCTCAGGCGTATGGGCTACAGCGTGCGCTTCAGGCCGGTATTGCTGCGGCTCATATTCCGCTACTAGCGCCACGGGGACCACTACGTCAGCAATGGGAACAGCGTCTGGCCGGAGTGGTGGCATGCTTTGAGCCGCATCTGATTGTACTTGCCGGCTTTATGCGCGTCCTCTCGGCTTCATTTCTAGAACGCTTCCCTGAGCGGGTGATCAATCAACATCCGGCCCTCTTACCGGATGATGGTGGTGATACCGTAACAACCAGCAGTGGGTTGGTCATTCCGGCGTTGCGCGGTGCCCACGTCGTCGCCGATGCGCTTCGCCTCAGATTGCCTGTCACCGGTTGCACTATTCATCGGGTTACACCACGGGTTGATGATGGTCCCATTCTGGCGAGAGCTGAAGTACCGATCTTACCTGATGATACAGTTGAATCTCTCCATGAACGAATAAAAGCTGTTGAGCGGCGATTAATCGTTGCCACAATTAATCGTTTGCTCAGCCATACTGACTAAGGGCAACAGTTGGGGCGCAGCACCGCTGCGCCCGTACATCGGGATGCATTGCTCGGGGTGGCACACGGCCTGTTTATGCTGAGTATCGCCATCCGTACTGAAAACGGAGGAAGCCTCCCTCTGTTGGAAGAAGGTCGTGGGGGAGTACGTAGGCATTCTCTCAACGCATCTATCAGCTTCCTCTAGCAATGATTGTAGGTGAGCAACTACGATCACACCGGAGGTATCGCTGGATGTCAACAAGCAATCAGAGTCGTCTTTCTATTCACGGCGCAATAAGGCCAATGTCAACATGATTCCACCGGTAACAACCCCGCCGACTCCAACGAAGAGCAGCGTCCATGGCAAGAGGCCGTACCAGTTAAATGCACGCATAGCAATCACCAGCGCCGCAACGCCAACAATAAATGCCGACACAACCAATGCCAGTGCTAGGCGGTTGGCCGCGCCGATGAGCGCCGAGGCAACGCGCCGCAATTCCAGTTCACGGGTTTGAAGGCGTAGCTCACCATCGTTAAGATGTTGCAGACTCTGGCTCAATTGCATGGGAATCTCAAAGGCCAGTTCACCCAATTCACGACCACCGGCAAGTGCCTGGGCACCGAGTGCAGTCGGATTGATCTGCTCGCGCAATGCCCGTTGTATGTACGGACGGGCTGCGGCAAAGACATTCAGTCCTGGATCGAGCTGCATTCCTAACCCTTCCATCATCACAATAGTTTTCAGCAGGGTGGCCAGTGGCCCAGGAATGACCAATCGATGTCGGCGTAGAAGCGCGGTGAGACCCTCGAACGTCTCACGGGCTGAAATCAGCCCCAGCGGTCGATCAACAAAACCCTCAACAAAACGTTCCAGATCGCGCCGTAATGCCATTGTTGCCGAACGCCGTGCAATAACTCCTAGCCGCTCAAGTGCACGTAGCAAGCCCTGACTATCGTGGTTGACCAGTGCTCCCATCATCCAGAGCAAACCCTGCATTGTGGCGTGGTCAAGCGTTCCGACCTGACCAAAATCGACTACCCCTAGCACATCACCGTTGATCACAAAGAAGTTCCCTGGGTGAGGATCACTATGAAAGAAGCCGTGGGCAAAAATCTCTTCCAGGGTAATATCGAGGCATGCCCGCGCCAATCGTGGCAGATCAACACCAGCAGCTCGTAATCCGGCAGTATCATTCAATTTGATACCAACAATACGCTCGGTCGTAAGGATGCGGGTATCGGTATATTCCCAATACACCCGCGGAATGTAAATATTTGGGTTCCCGCAGAACATTTGCCGAAAGCGCTCGGCGTTGCGTGCCTCACGTACATAATCAAGCTCGGCGCGCAGCATTGCACTGAATTCCCAAACAATCTCGCACACATTGTATTGAGCGGCCAAAGGCAGACGCTCTTGAGCTAGCGCGGCCAGATCGGCCAGAATCGCCAAATCGGTTTGAATACGATTGGCAATATCGGGACGCTGTACCTTCACAACCACTTGCGTACCATCGGGTAAGACAGCAGCGTGCACCTGACCGAGTGAAGCAGCCGCAAAGGGCTGTCGCTCAAAGTGAATGAATATTTGTTCAATTGGGGCTTGAAACGTCGCCTCAATCAGGGCCACTGCCTGTTCACCAGGGAAGGGGGGGACCGTATCTTGTAGCTTACTCAGCTCGCTAATTACATCGGTCGGCAATAAATCGGGACGAGTGCTTAACGCCTGACCCAACTTCACAAACGTCGGCCCAAGCTCAATCAGCGCCTCACGCAGCCGTGCGGCACTGCCAAGGGGCGGCGGCGCCGGTGCTCGTAAAATGACCCGTCGCGGCAATGATAAGAGCGCGCTCAGCCCGAGCTGATCGACCAGATAGCCAAATCCGTGGTGAACCAGCACCTGAGCAATTTCACGATAGCGACCGAGATAGCGTGCCTGCCGGACGAGTGGCCACATGGTGAGCACCGAATGTAAGCGTCGTAAACTATCGAGCAAAGGTATAGTATCAGAGGTAGTATAACGCAGTTTTTAAATTTCCACGCAAAAACTTATTTATTTGATCAACAGAGTGAGGAGTACCCATAATCTTGGCCCAAAAATCAGAATACCTACTACCACAGAGGTCAAAGCACAGAGCAAAACTGTACCGGCTGCTACATCTTTTGCGATACGAGCAAGGGGATGATGCTCGCGGGTCACGAGATCAACGACGGCTTCGACAGCCGTATTGAAACCTTCTGCAGCCAGCACTAACCCTATCGTCAACGTCAGAACGAGCCACTCCCAGCGATCTATGCGTAACACGACGCCCAGACTGACCGCAATCGCACCGATCAAGAGATGAATCTGAAAGTTACGCTGTGTGTGAACGAGATGACCGATCCCGCGAAAGGCATAACGAAACGCTGCAATCAAACGACGGGTGCTCCGATCAATTGGCGCAGCCATTAGTCTCTTCCTTGCTAAGTCTCTTCATCACAAATGATACCATCTCGGCTATAATGGCGCTGATGACCAGCTTCATTCCGTGTTGAGGGAACTGCACCTATGCGACTGATTATTGTCCGTCATGGCGAGAGTGAATGGAACCGAATCAACCGTTATCAGGGCCAGCAAGATGCTCCGCTTTCTGAGCTGGGCCGTAAACAGGCAGCAGCTCTGGGTGAGCGGCTGAAACACGAAAAGATCGACGTGGTATACAGCAGCCGACTCCAACGCGCTGCCCATACTGCACAAGCCATCGTTGCCCATCATCCTGGTCTCGAAATCATTTACGATGATGCCTTACTCGAAATCAACCACGGCGAATGGGAAGGGAAATACCTGCACGAGATCATGGAACGCTACGCCGACGGGTTGCGCGAATGGCGCCAGCATCCGACGCGGTCGCAAATGCCAGGTGGGGAAAGTTTTTCTAACGTTCTCAAGCGGGTACTCGATTTTCGTGAGCGGATTTGTAAAATTCACGCCAATCAGACCGTTTTGATCAGCACGCATGATGTGATTGTCAAGATTCTGGTTGCCGATGCGCTCGGCATGAATATGGATCGCATTAATCGCATCTGGGTAACGAATGCCAGTATCAGCGTCATCGAGTACGGCGATGATTTACCTTACTTGGTTAGCCTGAGTGAGGCCTGCCATCTGGGCCACCTAGCAACTACCCGTGAACAGCAGCATGCCTTGTAGATCGCCCTGACTAGGCTGGGGTGACCCAGTGGTCACCCCACCTGGTTAGCAATTCGTGGTTAATCGGCAACGGTCGAACAGGATGTCGTACAAGCGACTCAGTACCTGAAGCGGTACCTGAAGTTGATAATAGAGCATCCCATCCCAAATCAACCCCTTCCGCAAATCTGGTCTGATAAACGTCCATTGGGCGATCAGTCCCACATTCCAGAAGACAAACAAAACCGCACCGGCCAATAACGGCTTCCAGCCGACCCGCATCTGCAACCAAGACAGCACGCTGGCCAACCCCAGCACGAAGATCGGTGTACACTCGATCAGACGCCGAAAGCCAAACGATCCACTCAGATGCCAGGTGGTTCCGAAGGCGCCATTGATATAGACCTGCCCCAAAAAACCAACGAACAGCAGTAGTGCCAACGGCCCATCACGCCGAAAGAGCCAGATCAAACCGATCAGGGCTATCGCCAAAATCGGACTCCAGAGCAATGCACCATGGGCTGGATGAATCAGGGTATCCCAAAAGTGTGGACTAACCAGAACCGACAACCATCCGATCGACACAAACGCCAGCTTACTCCCAACCGTTGTCGATGGGCCAGGCCGCCCGTTGAGCACCCAGTAGGTTGCCAGTTGCGGTGTTATCGATAACACAAACACAACAAGAAAGATCATATGGCCGATAAATAGCTCGCGCACCACCGACCACTGCCAGCGCCGCAGAGCACCGATATAAGCAGCCAGTGCCTCCAGGGCAGGAATGATAAGCAACAAGCCTAACTGCTCACGGGTCATCACCATCAAACCAGCGACCACACCTGACGCAAACCAGACGCTCCAATGACGTCGGCCATCGCTACGCCCGATTGATCCCTCACGACCGTACATCCAGATCGTAAGGAAGAGCGTGAAGAGGAAGAAACCAGCGGCATGTGACCAGGCCATTGCCAGGTAAGTATAGAAGACTAATGGCGTGGCAAGGAAGATCGTCAGCGTTGCTATCAGCGCTGGCGCCTGATCGGTGTAGAAACGGGTCAGGCGATAGGTCAGCAACAAGCCGAGCAGGCTATACAGGGCCGACATTGTACAAACAGCAACGATATAGGGTCGGCTATAACCATCGCGTGGAATGTCAGCACCGGTAGCATTTACCACCTGCACCCAGAGATCGGCTAGCACGAAACCAGGTGCCCAGAGTAGTGCTGAGCCAATTGGGGCGACATTGCGCAGCTTGCCGGTCTTCGGATTGGGGTTAGCATCGTCTTGACGTAAAAGAGCTTTAGACACCGCATCATCATTATTCTGCAAACCGATGTCGGCGAAATGTTGATACTCATTTCTGAAATCGAGATCACGGTCAAAATAAAACGAGCGTAGATAGGCGTAATACTGTACTTCATCGCTCAGCGCGATCCGCGGCAGACTCAGCGGCAAGAGGGCAAGAAAGACCAGGACGATGACGAATGGTCCCAGGTCGCGGTTGGCAAAAAAAGCGCGCATACGTCACGCTACTCCTGGTAGTACAAAGAAGGTTCATGTACCTACTGGTTCGACTAGGCAGGTAGGATGCCTTCACGTTGGCGGGCATTGCTGGTAGGTAAGCTTCCCTGACTCCACTGCAAAACAGTGATCTTTCCACCACAGAGACCACGGAGATCGCAGAGACTAAAGATAATTTTATCTTTCATTGAACGTAGGGTTGTGAACATTTTTCTTCCATACGCCTAATGGCCAAAAATGATCCTCTTATTCATAAACCTTACACGCTCTGTGTACTCTGTGTGCTCCGTGGTGAGTTTTGCAGTGCACTCATCCCTCCACACCAATTGTTTCGTGCAGTGCTACTCTTCCCCTTTGCTCCGCACAGTGCTATTGTACGACGAATCGGCAAACGCATCGCGAATGGTGGGTTTGGCTCGTTGAAGCGGGATAGAAAAATTTTTATATGTTTTAAATTGACAAACATTATTTATTAGGTTATACTAACAAAGAGTTTTACAGTATGCTCATGGAGTGGCTAGGATTAAGCTATATAACTATGCACAATTGCTGAGAAGGAATTATGACGTCACGACGGTATCTCAACGTGTTCTTAATCTGGATGCTCTTGCTCCTTAGTGGATGCAGTGCAACAAGTGCCACAATCACTCCTACCTCTTCTCCCGTGGCTACGAACCTTCAGGGTATTAAAGAGTATCTCCTCGATCACACCGGTGCACTTGTCACAGCCGCAACCCAATTACAGACTGCCAGTAATCGCTACTATGAACTTGCCCAATCAGTTAATTTTGACTATGCCAGGCTCTGGCAGGATCGGCGAAACGATACTATTGCTGCAATTAATGCAGCCCGGGAAGCCTGGATGATTGCCAGCCCAATCTATGAGAAGATGGAAGGAATTGTAGCTGGAACCCCCTCACTTGCCCAGTTTGATGTCGATCTCGATGCAGGAGCTGCGGGTGATGAAGATCCAGAAAATGCAGTCTCATTTGATTTAGTTCTGCCAGACGGTCGCATACTCCCCAAACCAGGCAATTTGTTTGGCGTCACTGAAAGCACACTCTGGGGAACTGAAACAGCCTTTGCTAGTCAGGTAAAGGCTGATTGGAATGAGGACGGCACCATCGAATTCGGGGAAACACTACCAGATGCCAATGTCTTGAAGGCTGGAGCTGATCTATTAGTCAAGATGGTCAGAGAGCTTGATGCCAGTGCACGGGCCTGGACGCCAACCGAGTCTGACGCCTTTACTGCTCTGGTCGTGATGGTGCCAACAATGAGCGAATATTTCGCCTCGTGGCGTGATTCGCGATTCGTACTAGGAGAAGCGTCTACCCAGCGCGATTTCAACGTTATTTCACGATTGGCTGATATTCAGGACATTCTGAGTGGCCTTGAAGTTGTTTACGCCCAAATTCGACCGCGAATCGAAACGGTTGATCCCGATCAGGCCGCACAGATTGCCAATGGCCTGCGCAATTTGAAAGCGTTTGTTGCTGATATATACGCCCAAGAGCGTAGTGGTCGCCGCTTTACTCCTGAAGAAGCTGATACATTGGGTGCTGAAGCGCAAAACCTTGCAACAGCGATAACCGGTCAGATTAGTCAGATGGCCGGAGTACTCGGGATAAACCTCGCTGAATAATGAGTGCTTAGTGAAGCTGACACCGGTTGTCCTGTGTTACCATGAAGGTTGTTGTATGGAATATCGGCCAATTTACCGTATAGCACGCACGAACTTCATCTGGCTTCTCTTGATCGGCATTATCGTATTTTTGGTTACGCCAGATACATTCGCTCAGACTCCATCACCCGGCCAGATTGCCGAACATATTCGAGCTTCACTGATCCAGATTCAATTAAATGAAGCAAACAATCCAACCACAGCTCAGGCTCACTTGAATGAGCTGTATCGTCAATACACTGCTATCAGGTCGGATATAGTTCACTATTCTGTCACTGCCGACAACATCATTCAACACGGTTTTCGCTCAGCCGCGACTGCACTGGAAACGTCTGATATGTCCGGCTTCGCGGCTGCACGAGCGCAAATCTGGACGGGTCTGCTCTATGGCGGGTATAGTGTGGTCACAGGGGCATTGCAACATGGTGATACGTCGACAGCTCGCCGGTGGCTGAGCGTGCGTGAGTTTCGCCATGCTAATCGCTTTGTTCGACCCAATGCTGATGCCACCAGAGCGGTCTATGCGGCAGTAGACGGCATTCTGTCGCCGGCAGAGGCCCTGGCAGCAGTACAGACCGATCTGCTAGATACGTATCAGGCACGTTTGCAAGAAGCGCTGCAGAGCCTGGCAAATGCCGATCAGCAAGGATTCGTCAGCCGACGTGCTGAAGCGGCGGCTCTCGCTGCTGGCTATTTTACAATTCTGGCGCCTGCCTATGCCGAACAGCGGGGCGAAACAGCGCTCATTGTAGCTCAAACTCTCTTTTCGGAGTTGCAGCAGGAAGCTTCTACCGGTCGACCTGTTGCCTTACGTTTAGAAAGTGTGCAGGAATTGTTGCGTGGTTTTCGAGCCGCACCACTCAGCCCTGCTGAACAAGTACGGCGGAGTGGTCAGCTTTTACGCTTCTTGCAGCTCGTCCCAATCGAATATGAGCGTGGTGTACGGAATGGACAGGTAATCATTGATCTTGAAATTCGTGAGGCTATTACCTTCTTTACCGGCGCACAGGCAGCGTTTACCGACCTGCGTGATCTCCTGGAAACGAGGAATCCAGCCTTAGCAGCCACTGTGGCTAATCGTTTGGCGGAACTCGGTACTGCGTTGGCCAACGCTGGTAATCGTAGTCAGGTTACTGATCCGGTAACGATCAAATCGACTACTGAAGCGCTTCTTGCCGATCTACGTGAGCTATTGCCGCCAGAGTGGCAACGACAAAACAGTAACGCGGACTTTGATGTTATTCGTACCGCTCTCGACCAGATGGAACAAGCCGTGCGTGCGGGCGAATATGCGTTGGCTGAATCGGCTCGTTTAGAGGCATACGCAATTATGGAAATCGGACCGGAAGCGAAGCTTATTGCCTTTGCGCCACAGTACAAGCCAATTATTGAAGGCTATTTCTGGTATGGGCAGAACGAACACAAAGGCCTGGCATACCTGATAGAACAACGGGCCGCACCATCGGAGATCGCCGCTACACGCATTGCCCTCGATAAGGCACTAGCCGAGGCTGAACAGGCTTTAGCTGGTAGCAATGCACCTCTGGCCGTTACAATAAACTCTGCTGTGATCGTATTTCGTGAAGGTCTCGAAGCAGTTCTTATTTTAGCGTCACTGATGGGTAGTCTCAGAACGCCAGTTCAACGACGATTCCGTCGTCCCATCTGGATCGGTGCTTGCCTGGCAATACTGGCAACCGCGTTAACGTGGCTTTTAGCGCAGGGTACATTAATGGCGATGGCTCGCTTCGGTGAAACTCTGGAAGCTATTGTTTCACTGATTGCTGTTGCTGTATTACTGTTGATTACCAATTGGTTCTTTCACGATGTCTATTGGAAAGATTGGATGGCTTCTTTCCATCAACAAAAGAAACAGATTATCGGTGGGCAAACTGGTCAATGGATCGGTCTTATCACTCTTGGTTTCGCCAGTATCTATCGTGAAGGGTTTGAAACGGTGCTCTTTCTTCAGGCGTTGATTTTAAGCGATTCGATCACCACGGTTCTGGCAGGTGTTGCTATCGGACTGGCGCTTACCACTCTCGTTGGACTGGCGGTGTTTGTCATGCAGATGAAGCTGCCGCACAAGAAAATGTTGATTGTTACCGGCATTTTGATTGGTGCTGTCCTTCTCCAGATGGTCGGACATACGGTCAACGTATTGCAAGTTATCGGCTGGCTACCGATACACCCAATACGTTGGCTAAACTTACCTTACTGGACTGGTTTCTGGTTTGGCGTATATCCGACCTGGGAAGGTATCGGTCTGCAAGCCGCTGCAGCAATCTTCGTCATTGGAAGCTATTATCTGGCCGAATATTTGCATCGACGTGAGCAACGCTACGGAATGGCACATTAACGAGTTGACGTTACCGGACAGCGAAAAACTGAGCTGAAGAATCTATGACAGAATCTCACGATCCAATTGCACAAATTGCGGAAGCAGCCATCAAACATATGAACAGTGATCACGCTGATGCGGTTCTGGACTATGCCCGTGGTTTGGCTGGCATCACTTGGGCTAAACGGGCATTGATAACACGTCTTGCAGCCAATGGCATTGAGATTCATGCCATCGGTGATGATCTTGAAACGACTATTTTTCTACCGTTTGAGCCACCACTGACCGATACCGAACAACTACGACCTGTACTCATTGCTATGGCGCAAAAAGCTCGCCAGCTTGTATCATCTGAGATTTGGCTAGAGTCGCCATTGCCGATACGCTCGCCAGAACTTCCTCAGCAATTACTCAACGCTATTGCATCACGCCGCAGTTTTGCCCTCCAAGAGCTGTCATCCGATCCGATTGATCTGGAAGCAGTAAGATTGATGCTTGAAGCCGCCAACTGGGCCCCAAGTCATGGTCAAACTGAACCATGGCGTTTTGCTGTTTTCAGTGGAGATGCCCGCCATATGCTTAGTGAAGCTTTTGGTACGGCATTTCGTCTTCTAAATCCAGATCAGCCACCTGGAAGCTCTGGTGAAAAATCACAGCGCCAACGGGCATGGCAGGCACCAGTCTGGATCGCTATCGGTATGCAGCCAAATCCAAAACGACCAGAGTGGGAAGAACTGATTGCTGTAGGTTGTGCTGTTCAGAACCTGCATCTGATAGCCAGTGCATTAGGGCTTGCCGGAAAATGGATGAGTGGCGGCTGTGCGGTTCATCCACATGTTGCCGGTGCTATAGGATTTGCTCCGGAAACACGCTTACTGGGTTTCTTCTACGTTGGCCGTCCTGTGAACCATGAATGGCCTCGTGGTCGCCGCCGTCCACTGACAGAAAAGGTCGTCTGGTATAGTGACTAATCAGAGTAAGGATCGTTCTATCACTGCCAGAAGAGATAACCAGGGTTCTTCGTATTGCGTATTGCGAAGGGTGATCACTTATTCCCCTTAATCCGCTTCCTCTCATACACAGGACGAGGAAGGCGTAAGTGGAACAGCATCTGGGCAGGAAGGCAAAGCGGGAGTTAGCTTCAACGACCACTCATCGGGTGCGGCTGGAAACTTGCTCACTACATCAGTAACCAACGTTCTCTACCGTGTGATGCCGGGCATGCCTGTCGCGACGACAATGCCTCTCCGAACACTCGTCGTCACAGCACAACGAATGAAACCAGGCCGATAGATGTACGGGAGCAGCGGCGCTGCACCCCGACGACGGTGCCCCACCTTATCTGAGGGGCAGTTCGCAAACTGCCCCTTCCTTCGGTATACTTCAGATAGGCGCTCAGTTGCGGCAAAACCCTTGAGCGTGCCGCAGCTATGCTGCAAGCACGCTCAAGCTGGTGGAAGTATCGACTCTCAGAACCCCCAACTGAACGCCAGTCTATCGTTGGAGCAGTGGCACATACACTTTCGGGAAAGTCACCTGATCGAGGGTGATGGTGGCTGCCGGTAAGAGAGCGGCACTGAGACTGCTGTTAGGACCAGCACTACCGCTCACACTCGGATTTCCGGCGCCATCGAGTATACGAGCATACACGTAGTATGGTCCTGGTGTGAGCTGATCTTCCGTTAAACCGCTGGCCAGACTCCACGTAATAGTGAAGCTGTTGCTATCGCCGGGAGCTTCAACCGGGAACCAAACGAGATTCGGATCATTTGCCGGATCGGCAACCGGAGTACGGCTGTTGGCTAGCCAAACCCCCCAGAAACCGCGCCCGGGGTAGAGGTTATCGGTTACCGCGATATTTGTAAATTCAAGATTAACGATAATCGTTGCACTACCGGGAATTGGCAGTACCTGCAAACTACCGCCGTTGAGTACAGGTGGTGTATTGTCGTAAATAAGGGTACGGTTAATCACTATCGAGTTATTGAGGGCATCGCGGATCCGAATTACTACCGGTAACGAGCCTTCGGTCACTATGTCGGGGTAAGGTAGGATATTCGCAAACCGACCGCCGCTAATCGTCATATTACTTACACTATTAAGAACTGTCGTGTTAGGAGCCAGGGCAAAGTTTTGCAAACCGCTACAATCGCCGAGGTTGCGAATTTCGACGTAGACGGATTGGATGCGAGTATAATCGGGGTGTCCATCATTCGCCCCACCCTCGCTGATCAGGTCGGCCGGTGCAAGCGCAGTAAACGGCGAGGTTCGCAGGCGTGAGAAGGGATTACCAACCGTCACTCCGGCTAACACACCGGTATCGATCACAACTGCATCTGAACGCACTTGATCGATGAGATTGTTCGCTGTACGACGCAATTGTGTATACAACACTCGTTCCACACAACCAGCATCAGTTCGCAGTGAGTCAGGAATAGGCACTGTCAGGATACTGGTCGGGCCAGTTGGATTAAACGGCTGCCAGCCACCCGAGTCATTTTCAGTATCGGTCGGCGGTGCTCCCCAACGCCAGCGCACTTGATCAGGGAGATTCGTTGTACCGAGATCGGGGAAGGTGACATTCACCGAAACTTTACCATCACCCCCTATGACCGGAGCATCATTTTCAATTTGTGGGCGCGAACCAAAGATGGCGCCGGGCGCCCGGAATAAGACGTAACGGGGAAGTGGTACGGTGCCCTGGAACAATTCATGGATGACGTGCATATAGCTCCGCACTCCGATTCGAGCATCACCCCACGCATTGAATACCGGTGCAACGGTTGGAGCACTGACAACGGGGAGGAAACCTTGATTTACTGGCCTGACAGCATAGAACAGTTGGTTGACATTACGATTGGTACCCTGCCGAATCCAGGCGAGATGTAGATTCCCCTGTTGGTCGTAGTCAACGTTCACCCGGCCATCACCTTTACCACTAATTAATTGAGTTGCCGTCCATGGGCCACTAAAATTGCTGACCAGCTTTTCGGCAAAGAAGATACCGTCATCTGCGCCACGGAAGGCGACTACGATGCGTGTATTTGGCGCCGGATCAGGACTGAACGAGACGCTGGCATCGGCAAAGACTGCTGATGTGCTGCCGTTTACATCAACCGGTGGATTAAAACCGGTGCCATTCCAGAGCGCGACCATAACGTGCAATGGGCGTGGCGTATCGCGGGTGAAGGTAATCGCCAACTCGCCATTCGGACCAGCAGCCATTGCTGTTTGTGACTTGTAAGCCAGCGCTCCCGGTACTGAACCCACGGCTGACCATGTCGTCCCTCGATCATTGGAGTAGGCAAAATTGATATTTTTGTCGTCACGCCAAGCAGCGACGATTTGACCGTTTGTACGTACCGCTAAAGCCGGTTCGACCGCAAAGATATGACCCCGCATTACTTCAAATGTTGCTGGATTCCAGGCACCACCTGGTTCACGACGTCGAAACTGGATCGTCTTAGCGACCTGATCGATCCACAGCACATAGACCTCGCCGGTGGATGCAGTCGTAACAGCCGTCTGTACCCAATCCTGCGCAATCCCAGCGCCTACAGTGCCGAGCGGTAAGGGTGCTGGAAAGGCATTATCTTCTTCACCTTTGATCCAAAGTTTGACCGTGCCATTATTCTCTGATGAAATGCCGTCGGTAGCACTTACATACACGCCATTCGCATCAACAGCTAGTTGCGGGTACTTGGTATTGCTGGCCGGAAGATTGGTTTCAAGGACGAAGCTAGCTCCTTCTTGTGCCTGTGAAGGAAGCGGTGATACGCCAACCAGGACAACAACGATGCAATACATGGTGATGATGATTGAAGGTAGACGCATCATAGGAGTGATCTCCTGTAGAGAATGCAATGACTTTCTCATATGTGGGTATGTCATCAAGATCAACGTATGAGAGGGTCGGCTATGGTGTGACGATCACATCATCGAACAGGATGCCACCAATGGCACGGGTGTAGACCCCAACCTGCCCTGCCGGTAACGGTTGGGCATCGTTGGCTTGCATCAGCAGCTTGCCATCGAGACGGGCGGTCAGGGTGTTCCCGCGCACCTCCAGCTCGATCACGTGCCACTGGCGCGGGGCAAAGCCCGGCCCCTCCATCGTTGCCAGCGGCGTCACTACCCCATCCACCACCTTTTCTAGCGCGTATTTCGGCGTTGCCTCGTACTCGCGCTTCAGCAGGCGCAGGACATAATAGCTCGCCTCGTAGCCAACTTCACCCTGATAGCGAGCGACCACCCCGGCAATCCCGTTAAACTCATCGTAGAAACTCACCCGCACGACACCATCGGTGAACGTGGTGGGCGCCAGCAGCGTGACCTGGGCGAGCGAGCTGTTGCGCAATTCACCGGCAAAATCCTGGCGCAAGCGGCCATTGTCGATGACCCAGTTGGCACGGTCTTCAGGTAAGACGAAATCAAGCTCGACGGACTGCCAGACGGTCAGGCTGTCGGCAGTAGCGAAATCGGCCACGAACTGCGGACCGGTGGCCAGGCTGGCGGGGACGGTCGGGTTGGGGCCGATGGTGGGGGCTGGTGGTTCGGGCGGATACTGCAAGATTGGCCCTCCCTCTTCGGCTTGACCGGGACGGAGCGCCAGCCACAAGCCTCCGATGATGACCACTACCACCAACAACAGTGATGAAATGAGCAGGATAGGTCGGCGGTTCCACATCGTAATCCTCCTTGCAGATGAAGTATACCGACATTGTACAACGTAGCCGACGATATTGATAGAGACAGCATATAACGAAAAAGTACTGAAAACGGTAAAAGTTTAGCGCTAAATTTATTTGAGGAGCGAGCAGCGAGACGTGAGGAGAGTCGATGTTCCTGATGCTGTACTGTAATGTTAGGACATAGGAGCAATACCAGATGAGGAGCAACAAGCTGCTGATAGTTATATAACGCAGGAGTGCGTCAAAAGATACGCCTGCTATCAAAAGTATCTCTTTCAAGTCTTCATACCAAACTAAACCTGATACATCATATCGGATGCACGTACTGCTGGCCCACATTTAGTCTGTCGGGTGAATCAATGATAGTCACAATGGCTCAAACGTAATCGTTTGGTTTTTGCAATAAGTTCTTATCAAACCTGTATGCTACAGCTTATGGCCGTACAAGGATTAAGCGGGGAACTGCATAGTCACGTCAAATACGAACGAGATATTTCGCTTGCTTCGGTGGCTTGCCGGTCAGGTGGATGGCAGTCATCATTATTTGTCGTAATCTATTGCGGGCGACAACGACATACAATGAGGGCGGGTTGGGAACCCGCCCCTACCGGTATGCATGAGAAGGTTACGATTACAGAGCAACGCTATCGCGGGGCCGTCGTGATGATGCAGGTGCTACATAGGAGCGTAGTGTTGCCGCACCCATGTGTTGCCGGGAAGAATACCACCGCATGAGTATGAGATCAGTTTGGGAACCACCTACTGTTCCAATGTCAGACCTGGCACCTACCCAACACTCCACCTTCCTGCCTTTGTGCTCTGCTTGAAAGGGGCACAGACAGCCCTGTGCCCCACATGTACTTCATCAGCGTGATGTTAATGGGATATAGGTACGCACCGGTGTAAGCGTACTGGTAGCCGTCGTCTCCAGAACTGTATCACCAATATTACCGGCACGATCAATGAGGCGAACGTAGATATAGAAGGTCTGCTCAGGTGCACTGGTCGTAACCATCGTGACCCCAGGTGCATTCGCCATACTCCAGGACGGCACGGTAAATTGGCCATCGTTGAAATCAACCTTCGTTGCAATCCAGCGCAGCGTAGATGCAGTAGCCGGATTAGAGACTGCGTTCGGACTTACGGCAATCAAGACACCTAAGATACCGTTGGTCTCAGTCACTGTTGCCGTAGAGAGATCAAAGGTGAAATCCTGAAGAATATCGCCTAACGGTGAATCGGTTGCCGTAATGGTCTCACTTCCGCTGAGCGTCATCTGCGGTGGAGTACGGTCAAGGCGGATTGTCCTGATAACGGTTTGCGAATTCCCCAGCCGGTCGTACACTCGTACCACCACCGGGTAATCACCATCCGGCGATGGTGGTGAGAAGGTAGTACCAGGTAAAGGAACGATAGCATTCAGCGTACCTTCGACATCAAGATCGCTTGTGACAGCCAACTCAGCCGTGCTGGCAGCCACTCTGACCCGTGAAACCTGTGAACAATCACCACCATCGCTAACCGATAGCCAGACCTGCATCGTCGGTGTACTACCGGGGTCGAGATCGCGCACCGAGTAGTTGGAAGCATACCAGCTCGCCGTATCGTACAACAGCGGATTGGCAACCTGAACAGTCGCTACAAGATTGGTGTCAATGATTACGCTTGCCTTGCGCTCCATTGTCTCCACAACAGGCGCAGTTCCATTTCGCCGCAACTGCGTGTACAACGTGCGTGGCGTACAATCGTTGACATTCAGGAAAGCTGTAGGAATAGGCACGGTCAATTCGGTGGTAGCAGTGGCATTAGATGCCAATGGTACCCAACCACCAGAGTCGTTTTCGGTATCGGTAGGTGGCGCACCCCACCGCCAGCGTACACTCACATCTTGCGGCGTAGACCCAAGGCCGGGGAAAGTCACCTTAATCGAGGTACGACCATCACCGCCAACCCGTGCAGCGCCGCCTTCGATCAAGGGATCGGAGCCAAATGGCGAACCAGGAGCTTTGAAGAGGGCATAACGGAGAAACGGTGTCTCACCGTTAAACAATTCATGGGCTACATGCATGTAGAAGCCACTGCCTGAACTGTTAACGCCCCAGGCATTGAACAGGGGGCCAGACGTCGCCGACTCTATCGGGCCGAGGAATGTCCCGTTGGCGAACCGGAACGCATAGTTAAGCCGATTCTGGCTCCGGCTCCCTGGAGTACGAATCCACGAGATGTGTAAGTTGCCATACGGATCGATACTTACCGAAACCTGACCATCTCCCTTATCACCGGTCAGGCGTGATCGGGGCCACACCTGATTGTCAAAAAAGTTACTGATGTCTTTTTCAGCGTAGAATACACCGCTATCTGCGTGGCGATAACCGACATAGATTTTGCCATTATAGATGGCAACGCTACTATCAGCGTAGTGGTTATTATCACCGAGATTGACATCCACCGGTACGCTGAAGCCATTGCCCTGCCACAATGAAACCATCACGTGCAGCGGACGTGGTGCGTCGCGCGTAAAGGTCAGCGCGACTTCGCCGTTGGTGCCTGAAGCTAACTGCACGACGGCGCGATACGCCTTCATCCCAAAAGCACGCGCCACGGGCGCCCATGAGGAACCACCGTTGTCAGAATACGAGTAGTAGATAGAGGCATCATCACCGGTAAAGTCATCGCGCCAGACAGCGATAATGCGCCCATTCTGGGGACCGCCATTCACCACGGTAAGCGCAGGTCGCACCGGAAAAGCAAGGTTGCGAGTTATCTCGAAGATTGCGCCCCAATTTCCGGCGGTATCGCGCTTGCGAAACCGCATAATCTTTGCTGCCTGATCGATCCAGAGCGTTAGGACCTCGCCGGAGGGTGAGGTTGCGATGGCACTGTTGATGTATTCGGGAGATGTGCGGGATGTGGTTGTGGTACCTAACGTAAAGGGACTTGGAAATGCCGTGCCGGTCTCCGTCTTTGTCCAGACCCGAGCTTTGCCATCGGAAGCTTCGCTCGATTCCGCAATCCCTATCAAATGCACTTGATCATTGAAAGTTGCCGCTTGGGGCAGCTTGAGGTTTGCACTGTTAGGCAAAACGGTCTCAACCAGTAATTGTAGCGGAGCTTGAGCTGCCGTCGGGATGGCAGATGGCAGCGTACTAATGAGCAAGGTCAGAAGTGCGGATAGCACAAACACGGTGCGGAAGAGTATCTTCATGGATCTGCTCCTCGGAGTTCACTCACGGGCTGACGATGAAATCATCGAACAGGATGCCACCAATGGCACGGGTGTAGACCCCAACTTGCCCTGCCGGTAACGGTTGGGCATCGTTGGCTTGCATCAGCAGCTTGCCATCGAGACGGGCGGTCAGGGTGTTCCCGCGCACCTCCAGCTCGATCACGTGCCACTGGCGCGGGGCAAAGCCCGGCCCCTCCACCGTTGCCAGCGGCGTCACTACCCCATCCACCACCTTTTCTAGCGCGTATTTCGGCGTTGCCTCGTACTCGCGCTTCAGCAGGCGTAGGACATAATAGCTCGCCTCGTAGCCAACCTCACCCTGATAGCGAGCGACCACCCCGGCAATCCCGTTAAACTCATCGTAGAAACTCACCCGCACGACACCATCGGTGAACGTGGTGGGCGCCAGCAGCGTGACCTGGGCGAGCGAGCTGTTGCGCAATTCACCGGCAAAATCCTGGCGCAAGCGGCCATTGTCGATGACCCAGTTGGCACGGTCTTCAGGTAAGACGAAATCAAGCTCGACGGACTGCCAGACGGTCAGGCTGTCGGCAGTAGCGAAATCGGCCACGAACTGCGGACCGGTGGCCAGGCTGGCGGGGACGGTCGGGTTGGGGCCGATGGTGGGGGCTGGTGGTTCGGGCGGATACTGCAAGATTGGCCCTCCCTCTTCGGCCTGACCGGGACGAAAGGCCAGGAAGAGGGCTACGCCTATTGCCAGTAGCGTAGCCGCCAGCGCAATGGTGGGTACAACACTGGTTCTTCGCGGCATGAAATTCCTCCTTAACAGATGTATAACAACATCGACAGTTATTGACCGAGCATCGGTGCTGGCATTGGCTGAACGTGCAAGGCAGTCTGGTACAGACTAGCCAGATCGTCTGCGATGCACGCTGATGAGAACTGCGGCGCCAATGCTGCTGCCCGTTCGCTATAGGTTTGCCATACACCCGGATCTCGCAGGAGAGACACAATTGCCTCACCAATGGCCGGTCCTGAACGTGGTTCAACAACGAGACCAGCCTGAGCTGCTGCCACATAGGCACTCGCACCGGTCGTGCGCGTAACGACCGGCGGCGTACCAACTGCACAGGCTTCAATTACCACCCGACTAAACGACTCGGCGACCGACGGGACAACCACGACATCTGCACCGGCCAGATAAGTACGGGCTTCGTGGTGCGGGATAGCACCGGTAAAAATCACATCAGTTGCAACCCCTAATTCCAGTGCCCGGCGACGGAGAAATGCACCGTAATCGCCGAAACGTGGTGTTGAGCGATTCGGTCCGACAATGACTACTTGTGGTGAAAGATCGGCAGTGCGGATGGTGGGGATGGCTTCAACCAGGTAGGCAATTCCTTTGAAGGGATGGAGCCGGTTGAGACTGACAATGATGGGGCGGGATGGATCGAGACGATGGCGAGCAACAATAATTTCCCGACTGTGGGCACGAAACGCACTCAGCGGCGTATCGTGCGGCGGAAAGCTATCGGCGGTAATGTTATATGGGATGGCCGTTACCTTAGCCGGTGGTGCACCACGAGCGATGGCCAGCTCCCGAATCTGTGGTGAGTCGGCCCGGATCACTCGTGCGCGCCGAAACACCAGTGGCAACACAGCACGTACTGCCGGAAAGCGCGCATAGCCATAGTCATATTCAGGTTCGGCCATCACATCGGCGCCGGGTAAGGTTACGGCCAGCGGTGGTACCCGTCTACCGGCAAGCAGTGCGGCGAAGCCGAGTGGAAATGCCGTTTCCACGTGACAAAGATCATAAGTTGGATTGGTTGCAAAGAAACGGCGCATCCCAACAATCGCACTTGTCAGATAGGGGTAGAAAAAGAGTGCAGCCAACGCACGATTGGCAAGCTGCGTTGTGAAACGACCACGCGAAGGCAAGCGATGAACAACGATCCCATCTTCTACCGTGCAAGTAGGTTGGGACTGCGCCGGGGCCAGACTGAGGACTTCGGCGGTGATCCCCAACTCGCGCCAGGCATGAATGACCTCAGTATGAATCCGATTGCCCATCGCTGCACTATCGTAGCGCGGTAATATGTAGATGACTCGCATGGTCGATTCCATCCCAGACCTATCCTACCATGACTCAGACGTATGCTTGAGGAAATTTGTTCCGAACCAGCAGATCACGATCGCGACCTTATATCAGGTTTGCGCAGCGTAAACATCACATAGAGGGGATCGCTGCGATCAAACCGCTCTTCGAGCGGATGAACGATCCAGGCCAGCAGCAAATCTTTGAGAATAAAGGTGCGCCAGAAGCGGGTCAGCCTGGTTTCGTGGTAGCGCCAGTTGAGGATCGAGCGACCGAATCCACGCAGCGGACTGATCTGTAAACCTGCCGGCTGAACGTACACACGCTGAATGTCGTCGTCAGTGTAGAAACGGAAGAAGGAACCGGCTTTCCCCTCTTGGACAAAGGCATTACGAGCTACCCGCTTAAAACGGCGAATACCCTCGAAAAAGCCGGTTCGCTCGCTACTCGTGTAGGGAATCGTGATGACCGCAATACCACCAGGCGCCAATACTCTGCCAATTTCACGGCCAACCGCTTCATCATCGGGAATATGCTCGAGCGTCGAGACAGCCGCAATGCGGGATACTGTATCAGATCGGAAAGGCATCGCTGTGGCGCTGGCGACCAGTGGGAAGAAGCGACCATCACCTGGGCGCGCTGTGGCCACTCGTTTGGCCTGTTGCCAGCGTACCCGATCCGGATCGAGTTCGAGGACAACAACATCAACTCCCTCTTTCGCCAGCATATGTGGAAAGGAGGAAGTTCCCGATCCAATATCGACAACCAGATCACCACGACGAACATCGAGTGCTCTGGTGGCCCAAGGATATTCAATTAATCGCCAGAGACTAAAATCGTTAACCGTGCGACGCAGGATACGCCAGCCGTTGAGCGCCACTTCATAGATAATACAGCGGAGCGCACTCAAACGAATCGGTCGTTGTTGTGAACGTTTCATGAACATCACCATTATGCTATTGTTCCGCCTGAATGCGGCATCACAGTATAGCACGAGAACAGCCGACTCTCGATGATGAGCGGTTGACAATTACCTCATTAAAAGAAAAAATATTTATCATCGTTGTTCTTCGATAACGAAAACCAGCGTCACATACTGGCCCTCTAGCGCACTACTATCGGTCAAAAGCCGATCATGCCACGCTGAGAGATATCTTTTTCAGATGTTCAAATGATTGACTATCATGCTACAATCAGACTAATCATGTGCTTTTGAGAAAAACCTGGTGATCATATTTTTTCTGGGCCTGTAGTTTGAAAACCGAACTACATCATTTCTGCGACAAGAGGGGCTGTTATGACTGTCGAGATTACTCGCGAAACGATTGATCGCTACAATCGACCCGGCCCGCGCTACACCAGCTACCCGACCGTTCCCCATTGGAGCAACACGTTTACCGCTGAAGATTATCTGGCTGCACTGCACGATGTTGCAGTCACGAACGACCCGATCAGTGTCTACGTTCACTTGCCCTTTTGTGCTGAACGTTGTGCCTACTGTGGGTGCAATGCCACATCGACACGGCGGCCCGCGGTCGTTGATCAGTATCTTGATCGGATCGAACATGAGCTAGCGATGATTACGGCGCATCTGAGTACTGGGCGCCGAGTTGTGCAGTTGCATTGGGGCGGCGGCACACCCAACTTTTTGAATGAAGCACAGACTCGACGCTTGATGGGATTGTTGAGAGCCGCCTTTACCATTGCTCCCGACGCCGAGGTCGCACTCGAAGTTGATCCGAGGATCGGTAGTCGTGAACAGGTTTTTCTCTTCCGCGAGCTAGGATTCAACCGCATTAGCTTCGGGGTACAGGATATTGCTCAGGAAGTACAGATTGCAATTGGGCGCATTCAGCCTCTCTGGCAGACCGAGAACGTGGTGCGAGCGGCGCGTGACGCCGGATTTAGCAGCATTAACATCGATCTTGTCTACGGCTTACCCTATCAAACCCCGGCCAGCTTTGCTATGACCCTCCAGGCGATGATCGATCTTCACCCTGATCGGATTGCCTGTTTTAGCTATGCCCATCTACCGCAAGCTCGCCCCAATCAGAAACGGGTGGATGCCCGTCAATTGCCGACCGGTTACGATAAGTTTCAACTGTTCCGGCAAGCAATTGAAACCTTAACCGCCGTCGGGTATGAATGGATCGGGATGGATCATTTCGCCCTGGCGAACGATGAGTTGGCGATAGCAGCACGCGAGCGGCGGTTACAGCGCAATTTTATGGGTTATACCGTCTTACCGGCACCCCACCAGATCGGCTTCGGGATGAGTGCAATTGGCGATCTTGCCGGACGGTATGTACAAAACGACTCCGGTCTAGGACGTTACCAGCGTGCCATCGACGAGGGCTGTCTCCCGATTACACGAGGAATGCGGCTCAGCGACGACGATCTTATGCGGCGTCATGCTATTATGCATTTGATGTGCAATCTCGAAGTTCCGTTTGATCTACCACTGCCACCCCACGGTTGGCGCTTGGGTGAGGTTTTTACGGCTGAAATTGAACGAATAGCGGCGTATGCCGATGATCATCTGGTGGTGGTCGAGCCGAACCGCTTACGAGTAACCGACCGCGGTCGCTTCTTCGTCAGAAACCTGGCGATGGAACTTGACCGGTATTTCCAGCAAGCAACAGAACGACCGATCTTCTCGAGCACAGTATAAGGAGGATTACGCATGATAGCGGCCTATGACAGTGTGGTAATCGGAGGCGGCATCAGTGGTTTAGCAGCAGCCTATACCCTTTATAAGCGCGGGTACCGTGTCCTGGTTATCGAGGCCGCCAATCGGGTCGGTGGGGTGATCCATAGCATCACGACGCCGGAAGGTTTTACACTCGATTGCGGGCCGAATACGCTAGGGACGAAAGATGTACGGTTATGGCAAGAACTGGTTGATTTAGGGCTTCGTGAACGGATTACTCTGGCGGAGCGTTGTAGTAAACGTCGTTTCATTTTGATTAAGGGCCGGCCAATCGAGATACCAACCTCACCGATTGGCCTGATCGGCACGTCATTACTCTCGTGGCAGGGCAAAGCGCGTGTCCTGGCGGAGCCATTTGTTAACCTCAAACCAGGCAGTGGTGATGAGAGTGTTGCTGCCTTTTTTGCGCGCCGCATTGGTCCTGAAGCTACGAACCATCTGATCGACCCCTTCGTTGCCGGGGTATACGCCGGTAATCCACAGCACCTCTCGGTTGCAGCCGTCTTTCCATCGTTATGGGAAGCAGCGCAGCGGGGTGGCAGCATCGTGCGGGGCATGCTGAGGAAACCGAAGGATAAAGCTCGCCTGAGCGAACCGAAGATGCGTAGCCGTACCTTTAGTTTTCGTGGCGGGTTGGCGGAATGGCCGCTCGCTCTGGCGCGGGCGTTAGGCGCAGGGAATGTCTGGACTGAGCGGCAAGCAGTTCGCCTACAGCAACGTGGCTCGCTGTGGGAAGTGACCGTTGATGGCGCAAACGGTCTGGAGACGATCAGCAGTCGGAGTGTGATCATTGCTACCCCCGCATACGCTGCGGCCAACCTGATCGAGTCAGTTGATGCACAAGCCGCCGCTGCCCTGCGCGGGATCCCGTATGCGCCAGTTGCAGTCGTCCATCTCGGTTTTCGGCGGTCTCAGCTCAGTCGTGAGTTGTGCGGTTTTGGTGTGTTAGCTCCATCGAGCGAACAGCGACAATTTCTGGGTATCCTCTGGACATCGAGCATCTTCCCGCACGTAGCGCCACCTGATCGAGTGCTCACAACAACTCTGAGTGGTGGTGCAATCCGGCCAGAGCTGGTCGATCAGAGCGAAGAAGCGCTGATTGAGGCGGCCATTCGCGATCATCAGCAACTTCTGGGGATCAACGGTCAACCCATCCTCACGCACGTCACACGCTGGCGTCATGCCATCGCCCAATATACGTTTGGTCACCGTGAACGAATCACAACGTTGGAACGGCTTGAACAGCGTCTCCCGACCTTGCAATTGACCGGCAGCTACCGCGACGGTGTTGGCGTACCGAAGACGTGGGCCAACGGCGTGCAAGCGGCTGAGCGGGTTGCTGCGGCTCTGGCCGAGCAAGGGGATGTAATGGTGAGGAGTGAGGGGAGAGGAGTGAGGAGTGAAGAGTGAGAGATAGGGACATTTGGTGCCTTCACCTTCCCCCAGCCCCCTTCTTCTCCCACATGGGGAGAGGAAGGGGGAGTGCGTCCACGCACCTTCCCCCTAGATCCCGTCCGCTCTCACCAGAGAGGATCGCGCCCTGCGGCTAGAGCCCACGCACGACCAGGGGCACGTACACGACGTCGTTTGGCTGAAGCATAAGCAATAAGGTCAGTGGCTCCATCTCAGTACCGAATAATCCTGTCACGCCAAAGTAGTCAACGAGAAAATCGTCCCATTGACTATTACTCGTGAACTGGAACATCCGGTCGGCCATATACGTTCGGTACCCGCTCCCACCTGACCAGAATGGGTAGTAGAGACTCACCCCGTAGGCCTGGTCGAGATTGATCGCACTACCAGCATACTGACCACTTGCTCGCCTTGAAAGGACCACCAACTGCGTGCGCACCTTATCCATCAACTCCTGAGCGGCAGTACTGATAGACACGTTGGGGAGCGACCGTACCAGACTCGCCCAGTGGTAGAGGTCGATATACTCATCCTGTGGGTCGTTTACATAGGCGGGTGAGCGCGAATCGAACGTTTGCACCTGCTGACGGATGTTTTTCAGCGGCGTTTGCACGCTGGCTATTTCATTTTTGAGCAGGATGACAAGCTGATCGAGGGCCTGACGCACCGATTCGACCTGTCCCAGATCGAGCACCGCGATCGTGCGTGGCTTATCGGTAAGTTGAGGATGGTTGAAATAGCGTTCGGCGATCTGCGTCGCCAGGGTGCGCGGGGTACTCTCGGCACTCACACTGGCAATCACCTCGTCTAGGCCGGACAGCATCGTGGCGTCCTGGATGCTCACCTGCGCTGCGTAATCGCGGTAGGCAAAGACCGACCAGGCCAAGTACTGTGAAGCAATCAGATAATGGGCGTAGTCGCGTATCTCATACGCATGCTCGAACAGGGCCATCGAGCAGGAATCGTAATGAACAATATCAATCTTGCGCTGCCCATTGTTCGTTGCTTCGCGTAAAGCTAACCGGATTTCCTCGGCGTCAAGAACATCATCCCTATCGTTCCAATCCGGCCCGATGCCGACCAGGCCATTGCCGTGTCCGGCCAGGGCCAGGTAGGAATATTGGGCCGGGTAGCGCTCCCGCGCCCACTGAACAAACGCCTGAAGGGTTTGCGGGTTGCCCATATTAAGCTCACCCAGCGGCTCGCGCTGTACCCCTGTTGCCCCAAATACCAGGCGCTGCGTGTCACCGTTTCGGGGACCATCGACCACGGCCACGATAAGAACATTGGGGTTCGCTGCTGCTCGTTCGAGGGCCTGAAGCGCACGTTCTACGTAGCGATAAAGGTCATTATCACCGTTGAGGTAGAGCATAAAGAGGAAGTGCGAACAATCGGCAGTGGTGGCGGTTAGCTCTTCGCTCATTGCCGACTCGCCAACGGTGTTGTAGGCGCTAACCCGATAGCGATAGCTCTGACCGCAGGTCAGACCGGTATCGGTGTAGGTAGTGATATTCGCGCCCAGAGTGGCAATGCGAGTGCCGTTGCGATAGAGGTGGAAGCCGGTTTCGTTCACCGCATTGTCCTGCCAGGTGAGGGTGATGCTGGTGGTGGTGCGCCCGGTTTGGCGCAGGTTGGTGGGGGTTTGGGGTAGCGCGGGTGTGGCCGTCGGCGTAGGCGTGGCTGTCGGGGATGGAGTTGCTGTTGGGATGGCCGTGGCCGTCGGCGTGGGGATGGCCGTCGGGTTGGCTTGTCCCGCACCACCCGACTCTGGTGTAGGTGGTGCTACTGTAGGAGGTAGTTCTATTGTTGGCGTAGGAGTAGCAGCAACTCTCGTCCACTCCAGCGCCAGCGTCGCCACGCCCTGCTGATCCCAGTGCTCAAGCAGCAGCTTGTGATAGCCCGCCGACAGTTCAACAGTGACCTCGCGGGTGGGCGACTGCGGCTGCCAGGACTCGACCACCAGCCGGTCATCGACCCAGAAACGCACGCCATCGTCGGCGCGGATGGTGAAGCGGTAGCGTCCGGCAGTCGGGAAGTTCACGTAGCGCATCCAGCGGCTGGTGAAATGGTTGGCGGGGATGTTCGCCGCCGGTTGGCTGGCCCACGACCGGTTCAGAAACAGGTCGGAAACGTTTTCAACGTGCAACACCGGCCCGGCGAGCCAGTCGTTGGCGAAGAACTCGCCGCGCCAGGCATTTGGGTAGTCTGTTCCGAACACCTGGATGCGGTAGTTGTAGTAATCTGCCACGTAGACTGTGCCGTCGGGCGCGACGGCCACGTCGGAAGGATTGCTGAACTGCCCGTCGCCGCTGCCATACGACCCCCACTTGTCGAGAATAGTTCCGTCGGTGTGGAAGCGCAGAATTTGGTGGTTTCCACCAGTCACATAGACCGTACCGTCGGGTGCAACTGCTATGCCAGCAGCTCTCATCCACCAGTTGCTTAAGAGGTTTCCATTGGCATCGAAACGCTGGATGCGATCATCGTCTGCCACATAGACCGTGCCGTCAGGCGCCACCGCCACCTCGGAGGGTTTGTTGAACTGACGATTGCCGCTGCTATACTCACCCCATGCATTGAGAAAAGTGCCAGTTGCTGTGAAGCGCTGAATGCGGTGGTTCAAGCTATCTGCTACATAGACCGTACCGTCGGAAGCCACTGCAACGTCAGAGGGATAACTGAACTGACTTTCGCTCTGACCGCGTGATCCCCATCCACTAAGGAAAGTTCCATCGGCACTGAAACGCTGGATGCGGTGATTGCCCCAATCCGCCACGTACACCGTACCGTCAGGTGCCACTGCCACGCCAGACGGAAAAGAGAACTGCCCGTTGCCACTGCCGGAATGCCCCCACGCGCCGAGGAAGGTTCCGTCGGCGCTGAAGCGCTGGATGCGGTTACTATTCGCCACGTAAACTGTACCGTCAGGTGCCACTGCCACGTCAGAAAGAGATCCGAACTTCCCGTCGCTACTGTCTGGCGCTCCCCACTTGCCGAGGAAAGTTCCGGTAGCGCTGAATTGCTGGATGCGGCGGTTGTCGCTATCTGCGACGTAGACCGTACCGTTGGATGCAACCGCCATACCGGAAGGTTTGTTAAACTGCCCGTCGCCACTGCCAGAAGCCCCCCACGTACCCAGAAAGGCTCCGGTAGCGCTGAAGTGCAGGATGCGGTTATTCCAGGAATCCGCGGCGTAGACCGTGCCGTCGGAGGCTACTGCCACCTCGTTACTGCCATATGCCATCCATGTAGTGAGGAAGGTTCCGCTGGCGCTGAAGCGCTGGATGCGGTGGTTGCCGCTATCCGCGACGTAGATGGTGCCATCGGACGCCACAGCTATACCGGACGGCGAAGAGAGCTGCCCGTTGCCACTGCCCGACACTCCCCATGTACCGAGGAAGGTTCCGTCGGCACTGAAACGCTGGATGCGGTGGTTGCCCGTATCCGCCACGTAGACCGTGCCGTCCGGCGCTACCGCCACATCGCCGGGAGAGCTGAACTGCCCGTCATTGTAACCCTGCGCCCCCCACGCGCCGAGGAAGGTTCCGCTGGCGCTGAAACGCTGGATGCGGTGGTTGCCGGTATCCGCCACGTAGACCGTGCCGTCCGGTGCCACCGCCACGCTGCGAGGATTGTAGAACTGCCCGTCACTATAGCCATACACTCCCCACCCGCCGAGGAACTCGCCGGTGGCGCTGAAGCGGTGGATGCGATGGCTGTCCTGATCCGCCACATAGACAGTGCCGTCGGGCGCCACGGCCACGTCGGAAGGAATGTTGAATTGCCCCACGGTCGCATGGGCGCCGATGGCGAACTGGAAGACGCGGTAGGGCTGCGTCTGCTGTGTCGTGACACCGCCAGCAGGTGCGGCGGCAGCGATACCATTATCAGCGCTCGATCTTGAGGTGATTCC
The DNA here is from genome assembly GCF_000735195.1 of Chloroflexus sp. MS-G. GTDB lineage: Bacteria > Chloroflexota > Chloroflexia > Chloroflexales > Chloroflexaceae > Chloroflexus. Next base: position 956 of record NZ_JPIM01000010.1, on the reverse strand, counting down.
TGAGTTACCCAGTCCCAACCCGACTACTGACACGATGATGGCGAGAGTGATCATGAAACGATACCTCGACTGCACTGCGATCCTCCGTTGAATTCTGAACTGATGCGAGTCGAACGGGAAATGTAATCCACACGTTTCAATTTGCTATTACCAACTATCTTGCGCCGATTCTTTATCGGTTCTCTATATAGAGACGTGCCAGCAGAGTAAATTTGGCAGTGGGTAAAACATGTCTAACAACCGCAATCGACGTGGGCTTGAACATACTCAGCATTCATAGCTCCCCTTCAACGCTCGTTGTGGGGAGAAGCGGTGAAACTCTAAGTGAGAATGTGTTCAATTGATTGTTTAAATGCCCTATCTAGTATATCCGGTATGTTACCAGGACCGAATTACCTGGATGTATCGGTTTGGAGATTATAGCCGTTTCTGTATTTATCAAGGCGAGGGATCACCCCTCGTTAGCACACTGGCGTGGTGTGTAGCACCCTGCGCCCGTGGGGTTTTGAGCGTTTTCAGCGCTCGTGCGGGAAATGGTGCTCCCCGTACCCTCCCTCGGCCCCCGTCCGCTCCCTCACGGGGGGAAGGTACCCTGCCGGTTGGTATAGGTGATGATGTTCACCCGCCGAGGCGTGAGCGCGAGGCGCAGCAGCGCTTCGCCTCGTCAGCGCGAGCGATCATTTCCAACTGTTCACGTCAGGATGCGGGGCAGCGTTTTTCGGCTTGACAGAGATGGATGGCTGGAATACGTGAACCAACTATGCTGGTAACGAAAAATCCGTTACTGGCAAGATTTTTGCGTGCTATACCGGTGATTCGGCTATGCTTTCAAATTCGATCTCTACTTTGCTATTCTCATTGATTGCTGTTTAAAATATTTTATGGTGTATCTTTCGAGTTGCTTCTGATCCGAATTCATGATTAAATAAAAATACATTACATTTAGACAATACTGA
>NZ_JPIM01000009.1 GCF_000735195.1 Chloroflexus sp. MS-G | reverse complement strand
TTGTCACCCTATTCTGCGGGGACGTATGCCTTATCCACCAGCGTTCCCCGACATTCTCTATTGCGTATAACTCTATTGCGTATAACGAGCCTCATCAACAGCCCGGGTTGTCGATCAGGCTCTAAGCTATTGTCTCTATCATTATACCTCGTAATGTCTCTTCGTCTCCCTCACACGTCGGTCGGGGCTTTTCAACGTTCTTTTCCGATCCAAAAAAGGAGAGAGGAGTTGGATCTAGGAATAAGCGGTCGGTGCAAGTTCCACCCTTCGTCCTCCACAAATGGGGCTGGGAGCGCTCATTCTGCGTAGAAGCCGGAGGACCGCACTCCCAGCTAAGGGGAATCCGGACACATTGAAAAACCTTACACTTCATTCCCGATGCTCTGCAATACACTATCCACGACTGCTGCCGAAACCTCGTGATGACGGTATGGTGGTGGTGTACGTTTGGGGTATGTTCGATTGCAGAGCAGTACGATTGCCAGGCCCTGTGACGGAACGCCGATGATGATCGGGCCGGTAAATCCACTGTGCCCAAACCCTTCAGCCTTTGCCGCACCCATATACGGTCGGTTCAACATCCAGCCCAGACCGCTTGCCGGATGCGCGGGATGTGTATCCGGCTCTGGTCGTGGCTGAAGCGCTATGCGGACAGTTGCCGGTTTCAGCAGTTGCTGTCCATCCCACCATCCCTCTTGCAAGAAGAGTTGCACCAGTCGCAGCACATCACTTGCGCTACCGAAGAGACCGGCGTGACCGGCAACACCCCCTAAGGCATAGGCACTCTCGTCGTGAACGATACCGTGTACCAGCCCACCACGCCACTCCTCATCCCATTCGGTAGGAGCAATGCGTGCTCGCCATTCTACCGGTGGACAGAAGCGGGTTGTCCGTATGCCGAGTGGTTGGCAAACCAGTTCGCTGAGCGCATCAACCAGCGAACCTCCGTACACGGCTGCGATCACGTCACCCAGGAGGAGTGTGTTGACGTTCGCATATCTGGTGACATTACCAGGAGGATGGGTGGGTGGAGTTGCGTATACCACCTCTCTGATCGTTGCTGTTCCACTACGCGCCAGCGGTGCCAGTTGTACTGCCAGCCCGCTACGGTGACTGAGCAAGTGTCGAATGGTAATATCAGCAGCGTGCAGGTTTGGTAACCAGTGTTGAACTGGTCGATCAAGAGGTAATAGACCGGCGTCGTGAAGTCGCAAGGCGGCAGTTGCGGTGAAGACTTTAGTTAGTGAGGCCAGGTCGTAGATGGTGTCGAGCGTGACTGTGCTCGTTCCCGGATCATCGTACATTGTAGTTCCGTATGCCGCAGCGTGCAGCAATCGATTGTTCTGGGTTACGACGATCACTGCTCCTGGAAAGATGCGTGCACGAATTGCCGTTGTGATGATTGCGTCAATATCATCTATCATAGTAAACTCGATTTAACCGCGGATGATTGTAGTCTCAAATCCATCACCTTAAGCCTCGATTCCTCCGCAATGCAATCTCGACCAGCCAGAACACAAGGGCCAGCCCGGCCAACAACGGCCACAAGACCGTTGATGTCGGTTGCGGGGATGATGTTAACGAGGTAGTGAGATCAAACTCCAGGTTGCCGCCGGTAACGACAGCGATCTGGCGTAAGAGTGCTTCGCCTGTGTTCGACGTGTGTATAGCGTACTCCGCCGGTGGGGGTTGAACATAGCCAATACTGCGCTGCAGGGTTTGTTGCCCGCTAAACAGCGCAACCGTGATCTCATACGGGCCGCTGCTGGTAAATGTTAGGTCGCGGGTATAGTATCCCGGCCCCATCTGCTCCAGACGGAAGCTCTGCTCACTGCCATCAGGTAGGGTGATGCGGGCGTTAACCTGGGCTAAATCGATAGGGTCGCCGCCCGCTGTTTGTGCCTCAACCACCAGGCGAGTCCCATTTGTTGTCGGTTCCAGTCGTACCTGAAGTGGCCCACTGTCAGGTGTTGGTATGGTATAACGTACAACTTGCGCCCAGAACTGATCGTATCCCTGCCAGCCTGGCCAGGCGTTAGCCCAGGGCTCGGCAGCGCTGGCTGTCCAGGCGACACTCCGGCCTAAACCGTATTGCCAGACGGCTAATAGCGGGTCTCCTGTCGGGCTTTTGAGGACAACAGTAGCCTCGTTGCGTGGTTGCAAAGCAACGTATCCGTCGATCAGAGGGAGTTCACGGGGATCGAGGTTGCGTATCAGGGGGTGCGCTTGATTCACCAGTACCGGCGCCGGTTGCTCAACCGTTGGCTCGGCCGCCACAATCTCACTCTCCTGCAACGTGAGCCGTGGCAGATCGGTGGCATCTGCCACGAAGTAGTACCGTCCATTTCCCCATTGAGCCAACTGATCTAGTAATTCCGTGTCGGCGTCGGTACCGATAGCTATCGTCGAAAGGGTTATCTGGGCCGCACGAGCCGTTTCAATCAATTGTTGGTAACGCGGATAATTATTACTGTAACTGCGTCCGTCGGTCAACAGCACTGCATGTCGGGTACGATACGGTTCGTTTGCCAGCGCCGGCAAGCCAACTGCCAATGCTCGTTCGATATTAGTTCCACCACCAAGTGGCATCAGAGCGATCTGGCTTTGCAACTCGGCCAGCCGTGCCCCTTCACCGACCTCCTGAAAAGGGATCGTCCAGATCGTATCGGTATCAAACGCTAATACACCAACCCGATCCTCTGATTGTAAAGCGGTAAGGGCAAGCATTGCTGCCTCTTTCGCCATATCGAACTTTGTCACCCCGAACGAGGCGCTCATGCTGGCCGAGCGATCGATGATCAGCAAGAGAGATACCGGTGCACGTTGCGGACGTGGTGGCGGTGTCATCAGCAGCGGTAGAACATCAGCTAGTGGTGTGTCTGCATACCCGCCTAGTGTAAACGATTGTCTCCCACCGAGAACGGTCAGCCCTTTCCCTTCACTGCGCACCGCTTCGCGGATCGCCATCATCTGATCGAGCGTCAGTTGATGGGCCGCTACGTCAATCATGACGACCCCTTCAAACCTACTCAAGAGTTCGAGGTTGGTGGGAAATGCACTCGCCGGGATACGTTCAACTTCTGTGCCGGCCTGGCGCAGAGTAGCACCCAGTATCGCGCCGCTCTCACGGCTACCTTCCACCAACAAGATGCGTGGTGGTGGTATGACCAGTGCGGTCATGGCAGCGCTGTTGTTCGCGGCAAAGGTATCATTCCCAGTAGGAATAATTTCGGCACGCAGACTGAGGATTCCCGGTTTGGTTGCGCTGTGCGTTGTGACAAACTGGTACTGTCCAGGTGGGATGAAGACCGACTCTGCGGTGAGCAATTCACCCTCTGCCCATACGTTCAGGCGAGCAGATAGCGGATCGGCGTTATCTGTTGGTTGATAAAAGGTAGAAATCACGATGTCGAACGTTTCGCCACTCCGCAAGAGGGTAGGGGCATCGATGCGGGTCACCGCAACTTCTGGTATTGCTGGTGGAGCAAAGAAACGCACGTCAATTTGGATACCGGCTTGTGCTGCCTGCTGTGCCGCAACCAGAGCATTGCCACCGGTCGCCTGACCGTCACTGATCACGATCACTCTCCCCCCGCCGGGCAACAGTTGTTGAGCAGTCGTGATCGCTGCTGCCAAATCACTCCCTGCGCCATTTGGTAGTCGGTCGCGACCTGCCACGACTGTCGCCCCAAATGCCAGCAAGCGCGTTTCTGGGCCGGCCGCAGTGGCAATTGATTCTGCTTCAGCTCGAATCGCAGCGCGACCGGCAGCAGTCAGACTGTCTGATTGATCGTACAGCACAATCAGCGGGCTATTACCCGGTTTGCCGGCCTTCGGTAGTACCGGATCGGCCAACGCGCCGATCAAGAAGGTAACGATGACGAGCCGTAGCCCTACCACCGACCAGGGTAATCGACTTCTGGTACGTCGCCAGATTAAGACCAGCGCTGGGAGCGTCAACAGGAGCCAGAACATATGTGGTGCTTGCCAGATCATCGTACCTCCTGGACAGATCGGCGCTGAATGTAGAGCCATTCCACAACCAAGATGATAATTGCCATCATGATTAACCATGACCACAATGGTTGCGGTGTTGCTATCGGTTTGGTCTGGGTGAGTGTGACGGCAGGGCTGATCGTTGTGTTTGACATCCGTGGCGTCGGGTCAGCTTCGGCAAGCGTGCCGGCGTTGACGGGGAGGTGCGCCTCGTGGATAGCCTGATCGTCAGCCCATTCACGGATGCGGAAGAGACCGGTTTGGGTCAAGGTGATAGCAACCGGAAGAGCCGGTTGAACATCGAATACATCACGTTTACCATCAGGAGCAGTGATCTCTAATTGGGTTGTCCGCAGATCGGCCTGATAGAGTAGGGTTTCCCCTGTTATGACCGCAGCCGGCAGTGGCGGTGGCGCCAGACTACGAATAGTACGCGCTACCAGTAACGGAAACGCCAGCCGTCGGGTCAGGGGATGATCGGTGAGATCAACATTCCAAACGGCCACCTCACTACGTTCAACCCGACCACGCAGGATAAGCGGGTGATCACCACTGAACGCCAGCGGTGTTAACCAATCTGGAGGTTCAATAACGGTAATTGCTCCCCAGTCAATGCCGCTCAGGTTAACGTCGCGCAAGAGCGTTTCTCCGGCAGGTGTGAGTGTAATCGAAGGAATAGCGGTTGTTGTTCCTCGTACATCGAGCAGTGATCCGGCGGGCGGGTTGATGACGAGCACACCACCTGTCGGCCAGCGTGCCGGCAATGTCTGTACCAAGATGGTGACATCGGCAGTAGTCGATTGCTCGGCAACGTAGGCGGCTGGTGTCACGGCTGTTACGACAACGTCTGGCATGGCCTGCAACGCCCGTACCAGCGCCGGTGAATCGTCGGCGACCAAGAGTACCCGAATGGGGCGCCGGTTATTCACTATAACAGTCGCAGTATCGTCGAGCGGTAAGCCATCAGCGCCATCGAACGCTAACCGCACCTGCTGCGCTGGCCCCGGAAGAGTCCAGCTTAGTTCGAGCACAGCACCCGGTTGCATACTGACCTGCTCAGTCAATTGCAGTTGATCATCAAGCCAGAGCTGCACCGGCCCCCTAAATAGGCGATTACCGGCATTGACGAGCCGGGCATAGATATGAATGGCCTGAGCCGCATCTGTTCGAGCAGCCAGTGTCGCTACTGCCCGATTCGGTTGTTCAGTGCCGATTACTTCAATGTGTATAGGAAAGCGGATATTGCTGACATTGGGCGGAGGTAGTGCCCCGTCGGTAAGTACAAATATTTCGGCTCCTGGTTGGTCGAAAAGCAACGTTTCGGCGATGGTGAATGCGCCAACCAGATCACTCCCGCTTCCCTCAATATCGAGAGTATTGAGTGCCCCTAACAGCCGCGCACTATCGGCAACATGACCACGGTCGATCAACCGTGGTCTTGGGCCAGCGCCGATCAACACCACCTGATCAGCACCACGCATCTCTCTGATCAAAACGGCTGCCCGCTGGCGGGCGCGTTCGAGACGGCTGCTGCCACCTTCCACCAGCGCCATACTGGTTGACGTATCTATGATAATTGCCCACGTGCGTGCACTTGTCCATGGCAAGGTGATCTCAGGCTGAGCTAGGGCAACACCGATCAGTAAAGCAACCAGCAAGTGCAGGAATAAGAGCAACGTCAGGCGGAGGCGCCGACGGCGGTGGGCAGTAGCTTGCAGTGGAATCTGCCGCCAGAGGAGCAGAGATGGTACCTCAACGCGCCGACGGCGCGACTGCATCATATGCAAGACAACGATGATCGGCAGCGTGAGGAGCGATAGCAGAGCTAAAGGAACGAGCAGTGTCATACCGATCCTGAGCTAGTGCGTTACGTTAGAAAACGACGAACCCGTAGAAACGGAATAATCTGGCGTTCGAGAACCCAATCGGTCATGATAGCGGCGTACCTTATACCATAGGTAGCACATTGACGGGTAATTGCCGACCGCCAGTTCTGAACGGCGGTGCGATAGGCGGCCAGCGTCTCAGCATCAAGATCGACCTCCATGCGTTCGCCGGTTTCGCTATCAACCAGTTCTAGCGGCCCTTGAAGATTCGGCGCTGTCTCCGTTTTACTCAGGATATGCAACACCATCACCTGCCAACGCGGCGCCGGTAGAATCAGGGCGAGTCGTTCCATCGGCATCGCTGTGAGCAGATCGGAAAGGAACAACACCAGGCCACCCCGCGAGCTGCGCTGGGCTATCTGGTAGGCTGCCTGTACCAAATCGGTGCGTAGTGTCGGTGTTACTTCACGCAATGCAGTGAACAGTTCAACCGCCTGCATCTTGCCACGCGCCGGACCAAAAACGGGAGATGGCCGATCACCGGCCAGTACACTCACCCGATCACCGTGGGCCAGTGCCAGATAACCGATTGCTCCGCTAAGCTGGATTGCCAGCCGCAATCGATCCGGTTCACCCATCGCCATGCTTCGCGACGTGTCGAGAATCACACTGACTGCCACGTCTTGTTCGGTTTCGCCCAGACGTACCAAAAGCTGCTCTTGCCGGGCGTAGACATTCCAGTCGAGATAACGCAGATCATCACCGGGAACATACGGACGATGATCGCTAAAAATCGTTGCCGGCATTGGTTGCCGACCAGGATAACGCCCGACAATCGGTGTGCCGCGCAAAGTACGTTGCGCTTGCAGGCTTAGTCGCTCTAGCCGACGCAGAAATGCTTCGTCGAACAATGGCGGCGGTGTACTCGATTTACGGCGAAAAATAGTTGCGAACCACATCGCGGACATCCGTGGGTATCTGAAGTGGATCATCGGCAGCTTGCACCGGTCCACCGTTCCCAAATCCTCCTGAGCGAATGATCGGGGTTCCTGTCTGAGCGTTAGTGGTCTGTTCGCCAGGGGTACCGGTGGTTGGAAGCTGACCTTGACCGTCGGTTGTTAACTCTAGTGGTGTACCCTCAACCCCACTTGGGCGAAAGGGTTGCTCGCGGCGCTGACTCCCTAGTGCGTTTCCTTCCCCACCACCGCCACTTGCGATGGATGCAGATGAACTGGGTTGTCTCTCAAGGGCATCTGCCAGCGCCTCAAGACCGGCAGCACCGGCAACAGAATCACCAAATTGCAGCGCATCGGCGGTCGCTCGCATCTGATCGGCCAGATCAGGGCGGCTACGCTGAATCGTGCGGGCTGCTTCACGGAGGGCATCGGCTAACGCTTCACGGGTAGCCGGTGAGACCTCACCCATCTGGTCGGCCAGTCCACGGAGGGCATCAGCAGCACCAGCCACATTTCCCTGATCGAGGGCCTCAGCAATCTGTCGGGTCATGCCCTGATCACGTAACGCATCGGCCAGCGCAGAGAGTGTGCCCGGATCGCTGCTCGCTGCCGGAACCGAAACCGGGCTGGTTGGTTGCTGATCGGATGGCATCGCTACCGGGTCGGGCCTTATTAGATCGGGCAATGGTTCGGCAGTGCTAGCCGGAGGTATTGGTGGTGTTGCCAGCACAAGTAGACCGATAAGAATGAAGAAGAGTGAGACCGGGGTGAGTGCTTCTGACCAGAGTGGTGTCCTGGTTCGATTGACATAATTTTGCACGCGATCCAAACTCTCTTGAACCTGTGACTGCAACCGGGCCGCGATCCCGACTTGATTGCCTCGTAGTTCCAACGCAGTGCTCACCTGTTCGTGCAGGCCAAAGCGGCGATCAAGGCGGCGTGCCACCGTCGCTAATGACAACTGGAACATCATGGCCCGCAAGCTACCTACAAGCACACTACCGGCAATAATCCAGCCTGCTCCATAGCGTGGGAATGAACCGAGACCAACGATCGGCAAGAGCGCACCGATACAGGCAATCAACAGCCCAACACTGACAGACCGAACCAACTCCTCGATTGCGTGCTGCCGCCAGCGTTGGGTTTTGAGGGAACGAAGTTGTTTTACCAATTGATCCTGCATATTGGCAGTGTACCACAATCTGATCGATTACAATATGGATCACCGATGATTTTTCGCGATCTGATTGCCTTGCCGTTGATTACGTTGATTAATAGAAGGGGAAATGTATGAATGACCTGCTCTCGCTCCTGGCCCGTCGGGTTGCTGAAGGACGGCCCTTACGGGTAGGCCTCATCGGCGCCGGGAAATTTGGGACAATGTTTCTGGCGCAGGCGCGTCGGGTAAGTGGTCTCCATGTTCTCGGTGTAGCCGATCTGTCTCCTGAACGAGCGCGGATCGCATTCGAGCGTGCTGGTTGGCCTGCTGAACAATACGCAGCTACCTCGCTGGCCGATGCCCTACGGCATGGAACAACCCACGTTGGCGATGACGCGGCAGCTCTTATTGCCGCAGATGGCCTTGAAGTGATTGTTGAGGCAACTGGTGCACCTGCCGCCGGAGTCGCGCATTGTCTGCTGGCAATTGAGCATCACCGTCACGTGGTCATGGTCAACGTCGAGGCCGATGCCCTGCTCGGCCCCCTGCTCGCTCGCCGTGCCGCTGAGGCGGGTGTCATCTACTCGCTGGCGTATGGTGATCAACCAGCCCTGATCGCCGAGCAGGTAGAATGGGCGCGGGCTTGTGGCTTCGAGGTTATTTGTGCCGGTAAGGGTACCCGGTACTTACCGCATTATCATCAGAGCACGCCGGATACCGTCTGGCAGTATTACGGCCTGAGCGCCGAGCAGGCAGCGGCGGGTGGCATGAATCCACAAATGTTCAATTCCTTTCTCGACGGAACCAAATCGGCTATCGAGATGGCAGCAGTTGCCAATGCCTGCCTGCTGCGCCCACAACTTCATGGGCTGGCATTTCCTCCCTGCGGAGTTGACGATCTCCCTCATGTGTTACGACCCCAAACGGCCGGTGGGCAGCTAACGCATGCTGGTACCGTTGAGGTTGTTTCATCGCTCGAGCGTGATGGCCGTCCGGTATTTCGCGATCTACGGTGGGGCGTCTACGTAGTCTTCGCGGCTCCCGACGACTATGTGCGACGTTGTTTTGCCGAATACGGCCTGGTCACCGATGCCAGTGGAGTTTATAGTGCGCTGTACCGTCCTTCCCACCTGATTGGACTGGAATTGCCGATTTCGGTGTTGCGAGTAGGTCTACGCCAGGAACCAACCGGCTATCCCAGAGCATTTCTCGGTGATGTGGTGGCAGTTGCCAAGCGTGATCTGGCCGAGGGCGAGGCACTTGATGGAGAAGGGGGATATACCGTTTACGGGAAACTCATGCCAGCAGCCGATTCGGTGGCTATGGGAGCATTGCCGATCGGGTTGGCCCACAATACCCGCACCTTACGCCCGATCCCGGCAGGTACTGTTGTGCGCTGGGATGATGTTGATTACGAAACCAACCATCCGACCGTCCGTCTACGCCGCTTTATGGAGCGCACGATGACCGGGCGCGTTTCTGAAGGTATGCCCCCGTTTCCGGGGATGGCGGGTTAACGCCCCGTGTCGTTGTGACGCAGCCGGGTCATCTCTGCTCCGGCGACAGCTATGATCGGCGAACAGAACCATCCTGCTGACGGCGGCATATCGGAGTTTCATTGAAAGGGGCTTGGCAGTACATCTGTCAGGACAGGAATGTTCAGACACTCTCTGCGGGGATAAGCCAATGACGATCGCACTGTTTGGGTTAGGGTTAATGGGGCGGCCAATGGCGCGCACATTATTGGCTGCCGGATTTAACATCATCGGCTGGAATCGTTCACCACTTGACCCATCGTTGACCGAAGGTATCCCACTGGCCACCACCCTCGCCGAAGCGGCGCAGGCCGAGACACTGATTCTGATGTTGAGTGACTCGGCTGCGGTTGACGAGATGTTGCGCCGCCTCGATCCATTGTTACAGCCAGGACAACTGGTCATCGATATGGGTAGCTCTGATCCGCTGCACTCCAAAGCGCACGCAGCAAGGCTGGCCGAACGAGGTGTTGGCTGGGTCGATGCGCCAGTATCAGGTGGGCCCGAAGGGGCAGCAGCAGGAACGTTGGCAATTATGGTCGGCGGCATGACTGAGGATGTTAGTCGTGCGCAGCCGATATTGCGGGCATTGGGGCGACCAACCCACGTTGGCCCACCGGGTGCCGGTCATACTGCGAAAGTGATTAATCAACTGATCGTCGGACTAACCATTCAAGCCGTCGCCGAAGCGATCGTACTGGCCGAAGCCTACGGAGTCGATCCGGCACTCTTGCGCACAGCGTTAGCTGGCGGTTTTGCCGATTCGAAGATACTGCAAATTCACGGCGCACGGATGGCGGAGCGGCGCTATGTTCCGGGCGGTAAGGTCACGACACAGCTCAAAGATTTGCGGTTAGCAGCAGCGATGGCACAGGCCGCAGGGGTTGAGTTACCGCATCTGACCGACACCATTGCTCGTTACGAACTTCTAGTCGAACGCGGTCTTGGTGAACTGGATCACTCGGCGTTGCATGTGTTATTGACAAGTGAGGGGAGAGGAGTCAGAGGCGGGGAGTGAGCAGCGAATCGACAGTATGGTGGGTTCCCAACTTGCCCTTTCCTTTTGTGCCATGAGGTCGTAAGTGGAGCGAAGTAGTTTTGACGCAGCAGAAGCAGGTTCCCCACCTGCCATCGTGGAAGGAGAAGTTCATCGCGACAATAGTGAGAGCCGACCCACTATTCACTGTGATTAAACCGGTATCCAACATGTGGTTCGGTAAGGATATAACGCGGGTGCGAGGGATCTGGCTCTAATTTGACTCGTAAACGTCGAATGACGCCTTTGACATAGTCAGTTGAGTCGATATACTGAGGACCCCACACCCGTTGTACGATCTGGCGTGCTGTAACTACACCATTGCGGTGAGTCACTAATTCGGCCAACACTGCATATTCAATTGGCGTTAAGCTAACTATTTGCCCCTGCCGTTGTACCAGGCGACGGCTTGTATCAATCACCAAATCAGCACATTGAATCACGGTCTGCTCACTCCGTCCACGACGCAAAACAGCCCGAATCCGTGCAAGTAGCTCACGCAATCGAAATGGTTTTACCAGATAATCGTCAGCGCCGTTATCGAGAGCAGTCACGATGTCGGCTTCAGCACCTTTCACACTGACGACAATGATTGGAGTTGAGCTTTGCTGCCGGATTTGTTGACAAACGGCTATACCATGCACTGATGGCATAACGAGATCGAGCAATACCAGATCAGGTGCAAACTGTGTGAACAAGGCTAGAGCGCGATCACCATCATGCGCAACCGCAATATCATACCCCTGCGCTTTTAACGAGGGTGTGATTGCGGCCACAATCCCCGGATCGTCATCAACAATAAGGATACGCTGCTTCATACTGACTCTCTGCTGGAATGCTCTACCGGACACCAGGTAGTTGGTTGTTCGTTGAGCAACGGCAAGATAATCCGAAAGATACTGCCACCACCAGGTCGTTCATCAACCCAGATATTCCCCTGATGTGCGGAAACAATGCCGTGGCAGATTGCGAGCCCCAACCCACTCCCATTACGATGACTACGACGGTCACGTTCCAGACGGTAAAACCGATCAAAGATGCGATGTCGTTCATTGATGGGGATGCCCGGACCGCGATCACTAATACTTATCACCAGATCGGTATTCGTGCAGAATGCTTCTATGGTGATAGGACCTTCGGGCGGACCGTACTTCTGAGCGTTTTCAAGAATATTCCACAGCACTTGAGTAATGAGCGTCGGGTCAATATATAACGGCGGCAACGTTGGCGACAGGAAGATTTCGATCCGACATACAGGGTATTGTTGCTGGAAGTTGGTGATAACATCGTGCACTAATGCGTGTAATTCAACCCACTCACGATCAATTGGGAGTGTACCGGCTTCAATCCGCGAAAGATCGAGTAGCTGATCAACAAAACGGCTTAAACGCGCTGTTTCACGTGCGATATTCGACAAGAGCGCTCGATGATCGATGGGTGACACCTCATGTTGACGTTCCAACAAGTCTTCGACTGAAGCCCGAATAGCGGTTAACGGCGAGCGAAGATCATGGGATACACTCGCCAAAAACACACTCTTTAGATGATTGGCTTGCCGCAGCGCATCATTTTCACTGGCTACCTGTCGCAAACGGGCATTACTCAGAGTTAGGCCTAATTGCTGCGTAATTGTTAGTAAAAGAGTCAAATCTTCACCACTGATATGGCGATGGGCACGGCTACCAATTAATAAGGCCCCTGCATTTGTAGCATGGAGGATGATCGGGAGCACAACCAGATCACAGCAATCGTGTAACGGAAGTAACGTCCCTTCATGAGCAACAGCATGTTCACGACAGAGCCAGATCGGCTGACCGGTACTCATTACCGTTTCCACCAGAGCCAGGATCTGCTCTTGATCGATTGCAATTTCAGGCACCGCAGTGATTGCTAGGTGTCGATCCTCTTTTAACACCATCATCCCAATATCAAGGTGGGTAAGCGCGAGAATACGCTGCAAAACCACATCGATCTGGCGAATTGGATCGATCAGTGTACTGAGAAAGAGAGCTAACGTGTTGAGAACTTCAGTTTGGGCAGCATATGCCTGCAAATCGGTGTAGAGGCGAGCATGACGTAGTATTGCTGCACCGTGGGCGGCCAGAGTCGCACCACTTTGTTGATCGGCAATCGTCCAGGGGCGAGCCGGTATACGTACCACCAAAATCATACCGCTAATGTCGGGCAGTGGAAAGCCTGCCAATTCTTCTTTGTAGTTGGTTATGGTGGTGCCGCTTATAATAAATGGACGATCACAGAAACGCCAGGTGAGAATTGTCGGATCATGGATAGCGTGCTGTAGAATTTCTGACGCCTTTTGACCTGCTTCACCTGACACCGTCCAGAAATATGTACGCGGCGGGCCAGCAGTTGTTCCTTCTGCGAGTACGGTACCACTGGCATCGAGCAGACGGCCCATTTGTTCAGCGATTACGAAAGGAGTACGTACCGGATCGAGAACACTGCTCACGATGCGCATAACATCAGCTAGACGCTCGAAACGCACCAGTTGGTCACCGGCGACCGGAGATGCATTATTACTTGGTACTGGTGGTGTCCAACCGCTGAAAATCCGTGATCGAGCCGGTTGTGTGACGCGCTCCAACCGGTAACGTCGTTGCACTTCAGCGGCTGCAGCAGCCATAATTCCGGCGAGAAAAGGCCGAACAAGTCGGTAATCCCCGGTGATGTCGAGTACCCCCAACAGATGACCATCATCGGGATGGAATACCGGTGCAGCAGTGCATGTTACATCTTGCCAACCGGTACAGTAGTGTTCGGCGCCGACCAGTTGTACAACCTGTCCTGTCGCCAGGGCGACTCCGATCGCGTTCGTTCCTGCGACGGCCTCACTCCAGTTACTCCCCGGTAGCAATCCCTTGCGTGCTAGTTTGTGTCGGCATTCCGGATCGCCGTCGACATCGAGCAGCGTACCTTCGGCGTCACTTACTGCAACGACGTAACCAACGTTACCGAGCGTCGCTCGTAAGCGAAGAAGAACAGGACCGGCGGCGCGTAGAAATGCTACATTTAGCTCATACAGATCGCGAAGCTGCTGATCATTGGTTGTCGCAAAACGTGCCAGATTGAGATCAGCATTTACGGCTAATTCCCGGCAGCGTTGCCACGAATCGCGGATGACAGCGCGCATTGAGGAAAGATCGACGTCGGCATTGCTCAGAAACTTTTCGCGCAGTGTGGCAATCCGCCATACCAGCGTGTCGAGATCTGCCATAGTGGCTATTCCCAGCGCTGATTCATTCATAGCGCCTCCCTGCGCGTGATATTCATACACCTGTTGAACTGCGGTAATCTGGTTATACCATACCTCAATGAGGGTCGTCTACTATCCCTGCCAATTTTTTCACCGCTTTTTCACCGTCACCTTATTGCTGAACCGTTACGATACATACATCCCACTCTCAATCTGTCACGGTGTTGGTGGTCGTTGTCATTGTAGACAGGAGGCTCGTATGTATCGTACCGATGATGGTCGCGAAATCTTCGTCATTGATGCACATACCCATTTATGGGATGCTAGTCCGGAAAATCAGCGCGGGAAGCTCGGCAAAGGCTGGATCGATTGTTTCTACGCATACCATAAGAACCTGTCGCCAGCCGATAAGGTTTGGACACTCGAACATTATGAGCGCTACTCAGTCACAGACATGGCCCGCGACCTGTTCGTTGAAGGCTATGTTGATATGTGCATTCTGCAATCAACGAACCTTTTTGAGTTCTACCATACTGGCTTCAATCCTATCGAGCGCAATGCGCAGTTAAAGGAAGCCTTCCCAGAGCGCGTTATCCTGAACGGTTCATTCGATCCGCGTCACGGTGAAGATGGGCCACTTGGTCTGAACGCATTACGGCGAGCGAAGGCTCAATACGATATTAAAGGTGTGAAGCTGTATACTGCGGAATGGGACAAGGGTTCTCGTGGTTGGAAATTGAGCGATCCGGCGGCTTATCCCTTCTTTGAAGAGTGTGAGCGGCTTGGAATTACCAACATTCACGTCCACAAGGGTCCTACCATCTGGCCCCTCGACCGCGATGCGTTTGATGTGGCTGATGTTGACTATGTGGCAACCGATTTTCCCGGACTAACGTTTATTGTTGAGCATTGTGGTCTACCACGCCTGGAAGACTTCTGCTGGATCGCGACTCAGGAAACAAACGTTTGGGGTGGTCTGGCAGTAGTGATGCCCTTCATTCACTCGCGTCCTCGCTACTTTGCCGAAGTGATGGCCAATCTCCTCTACTGGCTCGGGCCTGATAAGCTGACCTTCGCCAGTGACTATGCTCTCTGGACTCCGGGATGGTTGATCGAGAAGTTCATGGCCTTTGAACTCCCGCCTGATCTCGAGGCTGAGTTCGGTGTGAAATTGACCATCGAGACCAAAGAGAAGATTCTCGGACTGAATGCAGCACGCCTCTATGGCATTGATGTCGAAGCAAAGAAGGAGCAGCTTCGGAACATGCCGGTAATGCTCGATGGTGCTACCCCTGCCGTGGTGTGAAAGGGGGTTGCAGATGCCGACGGTTGCCGAGATTTATCACGCCCTGTCAGAGGTCTATGATCCCGAACTCGACACCCCGATCACCGAATTGGGGTTCGTCAACGAAGTGCATATCGCAGAAGGACATGTAACTGTGATCTATACAGTACCAACCTTCTGGTGCGCGCCCAACTTCGTTTTTATGATGTCACAAGACATCCGCCACGAGGTCGGGCAGATCCCAGGGGTACATCAGGTCACGGTTCTCGTTCGCAACAATTGCCTCGCTGATGAGATAAACAGCGGGATTAATACTGGACGAAGTTTTGTTGAAACGTTTCCGGACGATGTCGATCACCAGGCTGATCTTGAGGCGTTGCGCTACACATTCATCGTCAAAGGTTTTCTAGCACGCCAGGATGTCTTAATCCGTCGAATGCGACAGGTCGGCTTAAGCGATGCAACCATTCTCGGTTTGCGTATTGGTGATGTAATGGTAGCTGGGGAAGACTTGCTTGTGCAGGCGACACCTCCTCAGCGTATTCCATTGGCCGCGGCTGATTTACAACGGTATCTCCACAAGCGGCGCCGACTGCATCTGGCAATGAATGTTGATGTACGACTATTCACAACTGTCACAGATCAACCAATCGCAGAAGCCGATCTGCCGGCTTACCTGCGCTACTCACGTTCGGCTCGTCTTAATATTGCCTTCAACACCAGCCTCTGCGAAGGACTGCTGAGGACACAGTTCTTCCCGGAACGGCAATACGACTATTCCAGCGTTGGTGATCGCCTGATGATTGAATAGAGAGGATATTCCTATGCGTGCTGCCCGTCTGCACGAGTACGATGAACATCTCAACGTCCAACTTCAGCTCGAAGAGGTACCGCCACCCCAGATTACAAAGCCCGGTGAGGTGATTGTCCGTATCGGCGCAGCCGGTCTCTGTCGTACCGATCTTCACATCATTGAGGGGGTCTGGAAGGATATACAGGATCCACAACGAACTTTGCTGCCTTACATTCTCGGTCACGAGAATGCAGGGTGGGTCGAGGAAGTTGGTCCTGGTGTGACCTCGGTCAAAGTCGGTGATCCGGTCATTTGTCATCCCTTGCGGTCATGCGGTATCTGCCTTGGCTGTCGGCGCGGCGAAGATATGTACTGCGAACATGGCAGCTTCCCTGGCCTCAACTGCGATGGTGGTTTCGCCGAGTACATGTTGACGAACGAACGAGCGCTCATCAAACTCAATCCAAATGTCGCTCCGGTCGATGTAGCACCGTTGGCTGATGCCGGGATCACTGCTTATCGCGTGGCTAAAAAAGCGGCACGCAAGTTGAATCCCGGTCAGTACTGTGTGATCCTTGGCGTTGGCGGCCTCGGTCACATTGCCTTGCAATCAGTACGAGAACTATGTGGAGCGCGAATTATCGCTGTTGATCGCTCGGAGGCGGCCCGTAAACTAGCCCGTGATTTGGGAGCGCACTACGTCCTCGATGGGACTGATACAGTCGTACAGGAGGTCAAGGACTTAACACACGGTGGCGCCCATGTGGTAATTGATTTTGTCGGCGAATTGGGTGCTGAGCAGATCTCATGGCAGATGCTGCGTCAGGGTGGAACCCATTTTGTCGTTGGGTATGGCGGTGCGATCCACGTACCTACTGTCCATATGATCATCACCGAGATTGCAATTGAGGGAAGTCTGGTCGGTAATTACGTCGAGCTGGTTGAACTGATGGAGCTTAATGCAGAAGGACGAGTAAAGCTCTATGGTCAACAATACCGCCTTGAGCAGATCAACCAGGCAATTGACGATTTCAAGCATCGACGAATTGCTGGCAGGGCGGTGATTGTACCATAAGGAATGAGCGGATATGGAGTGAGGGAAGAGACTGCAACGGTCTCTTCCCTCATTTATTTATTGCCGCACCAATAGGAGCGAGTTCAAAACCTGCCCCCATAAGGTTCTATTGCTGCGTGCGATGGCTCATTCGTATTCAATACCTGTAACCGCTTAGTGATCTTCTGGAGCGGTTAGGAGTTTACGCAACAGCTCTTCACGAGACTCAGACGGAGGTGTAATCAGTAGTGTTGATAAGAGACGGTCGTTAGTAGATACCGGCTGTGATGATCGGCGTGCTGGCCAGAACTGTAGGCCCAGGCCACCTGCTAGCAAGATAATGCTAAGGATAAACCAGAACTGGGCATTGAATGGTGCGGTTGCTGCGGTGCGCGGCAGCCGTGTCGGCTGCTGATCGATAGCCGTTGCCGGTACAGTATCAGCATCTGTAGCGATACCGGTGTACGGTAACTTTGGTGGCATCGTTTCAGGCACAGGCTCAGGCAAAGCCGGAACAACGACTGGTTGTGGTGCCGGTTCTGCGGTCGGTGCTTCGATTGTCAGGTCGGGCAAAACTGCCGTATTTGGCGCCGGGCTGGTGAAAAAGAGGTGTACCACAACCGTATCGCCAGGCCCGACTGCAATCTCCAATGGCGGCTGAGCGGGCGAACCCTGGTCTGGGTTCAAGTTAAGAGCAAGCCGATAATACCCCGATTCTACCCAGCGGTCATAATTACCATTGCCATCACTGTAAACTAACGCCTCACCAATCTGAACAGCAATACCGGCTGCTGGAGCATTGGTTCGCAGATCAATAATTGTTCCGGTTACCCGACCCATCGGCAGTGGTGTTGGTGTTGCCGGAACAAGAACCGGCGGTGGCAATGTTGGGCGTGGCGACGGTTGCAGCGCCGGAGCAGCGGTTGATTGAGCCGGGAGCGGCAGGAGGGTAAATCCTATCACCATTGCGATCAGGCCGCTGATCATCATGCTGTAGCTGATCATTCGTCGTTGCATAAGCAACTCCTTACCCATTCATAGTATTGTCGGTGTGGCTGGCGCAGGCAGTCATCGCCACGTCTTGTATGACAACAATATCGCGAATTCCTTTACTTGTCCAGGTGGAAAAACCTGCACCAAGTTACATTGCAGGTTTTTCCACTATTGCAGCGCTACTCTGAAACAACGATGGTTATTTCGGCCCGATTATTGGTCTCGTTGACTTCTTCTACAGCGCCAAATGGCGAACGCACGTTACCAGACTCGTCACGGTTCCAGCTATCTACGTATACATAGATAGTATTGCGTCCCGGAGGCAGCCGCCCGTTCCAGGTTGGCGAACTGGTGGCTGGATCGTAGCCGAATGGGTTGGTCGAACTCCGTGGCCGACTGTTCAACGTCACACTTTCGCCAGGCTGGAGCGTGCCATCGAAGAACCAGGCCAATCCTTGCCGTGACAGATCATTCCAGCGCTCGTTGACCTCTGGTGGGCGTCGCGGATTGACATAGAGGTCTACCCAGAAGTTGCTGGCCGGTTCGCGACCAACGTTGGTAACCGTGATCTGATACGTAACCGGCGTGTTGAGATTCGGATTGGCCGGTGTGGCCTGGATGCTCACGATCAAATCTGGCGGTACCTGTACCATCGTTAATGGGAGATAGACCAGAACCCGTCGGTAATAACCCATGTCCACAACCGCATTCTGTCCAGCTCCCAACGTGAAGGATACTACCGGGCCATCACTGTCGATGGTATCATCACCGCCGACATTTGGCTGCGCCGGTAGGTAACCAGCCAGGTTGGTAAAGGTCACAGTAACCTCACCGGGTGGCAGATTGGTTACATTGTAAGCGCCATTCGTATCAGTCGCGACCTGAATTGTCTGCGGGAAAGCTGGTAACAAGGTTGGTGTGAAGGTCACCGTCACGCGAACCCCGCTCACGCGATCCGTTTCTCCAGGATCGCGAACGTTATTTTCATTAGTGTCAAACCATGCGATACCGCTCACGCTCCCAGTCCCGCGTAGTCCGGCATCAACACTACCGAGGGCCTGACCACTGGCAACGGTAAAGTTGACAGTTGTGCCATCGGTGCGGAAGTCATTGTCGTCGTCAACACTGATCGAACCGCTCCCGTTATTAGTGGTGGCGTAACCGGCAGGTATGGTCAGACGCAACGAGTAACTACCCGGTGCCAGGTTACTAAAGGCATAGCTGCCATCGCCTAGCGTCTGCGTTGACGTGATCGTATTTCCGGCCGCATCGCGCAGAGCGATGGTCAAATTCGGAATACCAGGCTCACCGGTATCACGCACTCCATTCCCGTTCACGTCATACCAGACCAGATTCCCAATCGCCGTTGTCCGGTACAAACCGAAGTCAATGGTTGCATCATTGGCCGTAAGCGTCAATGACGAACCAACGGCGTTACTATCAGTTGCCGGGTTCCCACCTTGATTGGCCGTGGTTAAGAGATATCCGAAGCGGCTTACCGACTGAATAGTAACCGTACTACCAGGTGGAATGTTGCCGATTGAATAGTTTGGAGATAGGCCACTGGCACTGGTTGAGGTGGTCGTAAAGGTGAACGATGGATTAGTACTGTTGATGACACCGCTGTTGGTTTGAACCTGGATGACAATCGTCACATTCTCCAGCGCCTGTTCGCCGGTATCTTGAATGCCGTTGCCATTGGTGTCTTCCCAAACGAGATCACCAATTGATAGGGCGCCACGCAGACCGGCATCAATGTAAGTGATGTTCGCATCTGAAGCGATGGTAAAGCTATCGGTGCAACCGCTAGGGTTGGCATCACTATTGTTATCGGTCGTCAGCGTACTACCTTTAGTAGTGAAGACAAATCCTGTTGGTGCAGTAAAGCAGAGCTGATAGCTGGTATTGGTCAAACCGGTCGGCTCAATACCGGTGATAGTGAATGCTCCACTACTGTTGGTCGTCACCGGAGTGCCGGGGCCGCTATTATTCCCAACGAGGCGCACCGAAACATTCTCCATCCCCGGCTCACCGCTATCAAAAATGCCGTTGCTGTTGGTGTCGAACCAGACGGTACCGTTGATCTGTGCCCGGCGGTAGTAGCCAAACGGGACTGCTGGTGCAGTTGCACCACTGAGCACCAACGCCGTGGCTGCCGTGCCGCTGTTCCCCGGCGAACGGGTATACCCAGATGGGTCGGTAGGAACGCTGAACGTGTAGATGCCGGGCGGGCCACTGAAGGTCACTAGACCTGAGAGGTCGGTTGCCTGCGAACCTGACACCGGCCCACTCACGTTCACGGTGACCGCCCGCAGACCAGCTTCACCGGTCTCAAAGGTATTGTTAATCGTCACCGTCTCGTGGAACACCCGTGCCTGTACCGTCACGTTCTGGTAGTAGCCCTGGTCACGGCTTTCGGTTGTTCCCACGCCGAGCGCCTGATCGGTCAGGGCGGCAGGGCTATCACTGTCGGTCGCATCATCTCCCACATCGGCCTGCGTTACCTGGTAGGGTGGCGTTGCCGCAGGTGGGGTGAAGCTCAGCGTGAAGGTGACCGCCCCCGTTCCACCGGGTAGCCCGCCAAAGCTGTAATTGCCGGTACTGTTAGTGGTGGCGCTGCGCGTGATGGTGGTATTCAGATTAGGCAGCGCGACCGTCGCCGTCAGCGTGACGGTTACGTTGGCGAGCGCCGGATCGCCGGTGCGCTGGCCGTCATAGGCCTGGTCAACGAAGGTGATCCCGTTGACTGTGCTATTCCCAATCAGCGCGGCCGACCGGCTCGTTGTTTGGCCGTCGGTAACGGTAAATAGATCAGTTCGACCATTATTGCTCACAATGCTGGCAACGTTGTTATCACCCGTATTAGCGGCCACAAAGCTGAAATTAGCTGCATTGGGGTTGACAAACTCCAGCCGGTAACTTCCACCTTCAACGTTGTTAATGGTGAAATTACCGTTGGTATCGGTTGTGGCTATACCGACTTGCACATCTGATGTGTTCAGCAGGCGTACTGTGACCCCAATGATCCCCGGCTCACCACTGGCTGAATTATCAGCCGGTGCATTCTTGCCATCGAAGAATACCCGTCCGCTAACCGTTCCAAAAGTGTAGAAGCCAAACACATTGGTTGTTCCGGGCGGGCTAGTTTGGGTCAGTGAACTGCCCCCACTGGTGAGAGGTGAGCCGACTACCGGAATTGCGGCGGTTGACCCCGAAGAAGGCAACAAACCACTGAGCGGGGTTGAGCTTTCGTCAACATTGAGGAAGTAGGAGCCGGGACGAGCAGTGAAAGTGACCAGGCCACCAGTCGTCGTTGTTCCAGTAAGCACGGGTGTTCCACCTTGTTCCAGGAACACACGGACACCGACAATCCCATTTTCACCGCTATCCCACTGATTGTTACGCCCGGCTGAGAGTTCTCGGAAAACACGGGCTGTAATGGTGACGTTCCGGAAGTAACCCTGATCAACATTAGTAATCGTTCCACCAGCAGTCGGATTAGTGATTGTGACGATCGGGCCATCACTATCGATAGTATCATCGCTGCCCACATTTGCATCACTGGCGATATAAGCTGTAGAAGGTGGTGCAAAGCTGACAGTATAGGTTACACCGTTGCCACCGGGCAGGTTGTTGAAGGCATAATTAGGTGCTGGCGTACTTATAGTGGCCTGGTAGGTCGCTACCAGGTTCGTCAGATTAGCAGTGACCGTTAGAGTAACGGTTGCACCGCTCAAGTTAGTATCACCTGCATCTTGCAGATTGTCGGCATTGTTATCCTCAAAAATTCGACCACTGACCGTTGTCCGACCGCGGAAGCCGGCATCAATGTTGGTAAGTGAACCGTTGTAAGGTACCGTTAAGGTGCCTGTGCTACTGGTAGCTACATTCCCTGCGGTCGTAACATCGCTATCACCGCCGGTGATAAATTCATAATTCGTCGTATCGGGATTCGTAAACCGTACTGTATAGTTACTAGGTAGAATACCGGTGAAGGTATAGGCACCACTGGTATTTGTGGTTCTGGTGTCAACGACAGTGTTTGAAGAGTCGATCAACTCAACCGTCACGTTACGCATTCGTGGTTCACCACTGTTGGCCAGACCATCACCATTCGCATCGAAGAAGGCGATACCGCTAATGCTTCCTGGTCGGTAGTAGCCAAATTCGGCATTTTGTACCGCCTGGCTGGCCAGATTAGTGAAGCTCAGACTACCACTATTGCCAGGCGAACGCTGATACCCTGCAGGTGTCGTCACCGTCACTGTGTATGAACCGGGGCGCAGATTAAAGATGGCTTCTCCACCAACATTCGTCGTTAGAGTCTGGGATTCAGTGCCTGTGACCTGAACGGTGACGCCACTAATTCCGGGTTCGCCACCATCTCGTGTATTGTTGATCGTCACCGTCTCGCCGAAGACCCGCACAACGATACGCACCGGTCGGTAGAATCCAGCATCAATACCGTTGTTAGGTGTATTCAGAACTGGTGTAAAAGTATCGGTACGCCAGACATCACCACCGACGTTGGCTGTCAAATCACTGTAGTTGGTGTACGTTGCTTCAGTTGGATCAACGGTAGTACCGGTTGGACGCAGACTACCGACAAATCCAATATAACCCGCACCGGCAGTTGCGAGATCGAACGTCACGTAGATTTCTTCAGCAGGTATTCCAGGGAGAGTGTATATTCCGCCTGCACCGCTGGTTGTTGTGCCAAGCAGAGTGTCATTACTTGCCCGGTACGCTCTGACGGTAACACCTGAAATAGTTGGCTCACCAGTATCGTAAACACCGTTGCCATTTGCGTCTTCAAAAACTAGATTACCGATACTGGCTCGTGTCATACCAAAATCAACCCCAGTATCTTCTGGTGAACCTGCACTTAGTGAGCTCGAGTTACGATAGACATAGCGGTCACCGTTGACGTTCGTAGCCGCAGTTCCGGTCGAATTGCCCAAACCGACCAATGCACCACCGGGTTTGAAGTTGTCCGGATCAAGGGCAATACGATAGCTACTGCCTAGGGGTAAATCATCGAACAGGTAGTAGCCAGGTTGACCATTGTTTGGGTTATTGATAGTAACGGTAAAGAGTTCGCCGCTGTCTCGGATGCCATTACTGTTGCTATCAACAAAGACAATGACACCGTTCACCCCAAGTTCACCAGGGTCTTGATTTCCATCACTATCATCGTCAAGCCAGACGAAGTCGCCCACGACGCCCTTATAGAAGCCAAAACGTTGGTTGGAATAGACATTCGTCGTGGCATTTACAGTGAGAACCGGCCCGGTTACATTACTTGAACCGGGTATTCCATCTGGTGAACCCACATCACCACCTGAAGCATTCGTTGAATTCGCCGCGCCGAAGAGCGGGGCACCGCTGGCAAACTGGCTATTGGGTATCACAACCTGGTAGGTTGTCGTCAGCGGCAAACTGGGGAAGACAAAAATACCACCCTCTTCAGGCTGGGTCGATCCGATCCGCTGGCGCGTGGTAGTGGTACTGATTACTGTAGAGGTATTCGTATCTACTAACTGAACTGTGATCCCATTCAATCTTGGTTCACCACTTTCCCAGAGGCCGTTGCGGTTGTTGTCGCGCCAGATGAAGCCACTTACTGCCCCGCGGGTGAAACCGATATCAACACTGTCAATGTTGACCCCGCGTCCGGTATTGGGCAGCGTTGCTTCGACATTCCCGCCGACCAATACTGCATTCGAGTCGCGAATGGTTGGGTTTGGATCGCCATCGTTCACAAAGGCTTGGGTTAGAATGTAGCCGGCTGGAATGTTAGTCGCCAGAATACGCACACGGTAGCCGGCGCCAGTGGGGGCAGTGTTGAAGATTGCACGCCCAAGAGCGTCGGTGTTCACCGGCCCGGCAACAGTATTGCCCAGGCTATCAACCAGGCGTACCGGCAGACCACTGAATGACGGTTCGCCAGCATCCTGAATCCCATCGGCGTCACTGTCATCCCAGACTCGCACCGAGATACTACGAGTCCCAGCGGGAGCACCGGTATCTACCGAACCACCGTCAAGCTCACGCAGGCCAATTCGTTGGGTGACAGCGCCTCCCGAAATAGTCACAAATGAGAGGAGGCCAGGATTATCATTTCCTGGTACAGAGACAACACGGGCGCCGAGGTTACTTATTTCAATGCGATAGTTGCCGTCGGGTAATGAGGGAAAGACCACTTGCCCACTGCTGTCGGTTGTATTCAGACCAACGATCACGCTTTCAGCAGAATAGACCGAGACCAAGATACCGCCGATCCCAGTTTCACCACTGTCGAAGGTGCCGTTGCGATTACTGTCAAGATATACCTGAACGGTGAGAGTTCCTGCCGCAAACACCGACATGACTGCGCTGAAAAGGAGGCTGAGGATGAGGGTAACAATGAAACCTGTGAAGAAGTAGGAACGCTGAGCAGGGCCTCGCTTGAAGACAAAAGGTGGTTGAGCCATAGCGTGTGCTTCCATTTAACAACAAGTGCTTTTTCGTTACAACCTATAGTATAGCAAGTCTATTGTACAACTACGTAGTTTCAGCAGGCAATAGCTCAATACTCCTGATTACGATTAGTACCGTCTTTCGTTTAGGTAAACGTTATCTCTCTTGCTACTTCCCCTTATCAGAGAGTTCAACGGTGGGTGTTCTCTCAAGCTGGCGATTGCAGCGGATGGCGCAGCGCCTCGTCAAGGACTTGATCGCGTTGTAAACGGTAGACATCGATACCCAACCCGACTAAATGTTGGAGAAGTGTAGTTGGATCGTTCCAGCCGCCATAACTCAGCGGATCAATGAAGACGATTACCGCTCGTGCACCACGATAGATGTGTTGCTGGAGCGCAGTCACCCAACGCGGATCAACATCTGATGTGATAATGACCAGGGTTGTAGCGCGGCTGAAACGCTGGCCTTCGGCCAGTAACAACTCGGTCAATGAATGTTGACCAGACGCACGCAATACGGCCAACAGCTCAAGCATCTTCCAGAGTTGCCGCTCTTCACGCTCGGCAGGAATAACTTCAAGCCGTTCACTCCAGGCCAGTAAACCAACAACCCGGTTTTGTGAAAGGAGCGTGCGGGCAAGGGAAGCAGCCACGTACACGGCATGCTCTTCCGTTGAGTCGAGGGCGGGGCGCTGGCGCAGCGATGGTTGACGTTGCCACCATGGAGCGATCTGTCGTTCATCGGTTGGTGGTCGAGCAGGTGGCATACGCACGACCGTGCGCTCATTACAATCAAGGATGAGATAGATGTCCGCTGCCGGATCGAGATCAAATTCTTTGACCATCAGCCGACCCTGGCGCGCTGTGCTGCGCCAGTGGATGCGGTTCAGGCTATCACCGGGTTGATAATCGCGGATGGTCGCTACATTGGGCGTCGTGGTGTATGTTCGTACCAGACTCGACGATCCACCGGCCAGTTCGGTGCCCGGTAGTCGAAAACCGGTCACGAGGTCGGTTGGCGGGTAGACAATAATTTCGCCACTGCCAGCGATCAGGCGGGAAAAGCGGAAGAGACCAAACGGATCACTGCTGATAATGCGGGTTGGCCCAAGTCGAAAGCGTCCACGGTGGGTACAGAGTGTGCGGGTCGTCCAGCGGGTTGTCTCGCGAGCACCTAGATACGCCACAAAACCGGGTTCGTGGTTGGGCAAGTCCGACTCATCCTGTACTTCGATCCATAGTTTGGGTAACCACCATTGGTTACGAATAGTCAACCGTTCGCGTGTGTATTCCCCGACGCTGGCGCGCAGGCTTTTGTGTTCGCGCTCGATACTCAGTCCGTACAGATTCAGCCAGGTCCACGCTAGCGCAACCAGCGGTAGAGCGGCGAGGATGTAGCTGAGATGAAAGAAGAGACGTTGACCGGTGCTCTGAGCGGCGAGAAAGCTGGCGCCAGCAAGCAATAAAACGAGCAGTGGTCGAGTTGTGTTCATGACAGAACCACTAGTGGATAATGTATCTGCATCAATTGTATCACAATGGTAGCGAAGAAACACGAGCGATGGTCGTCTCCGGCCACACAGTCACCTGAGTACGCGGGCCTCTGGCCCGCATCGTGCAGTGCCTGGGTGCGCGGGCCACTGACCCGCATCGTGCAGTGTCTGGGTGCGCGGGCCTCTGGCCCGCATTGCACAGCGCCTGAGTGCGCGGGCCACGAGCCCGCATCGTACAGCGCCTGAGTGCGCGGGCCTCTGACCCGCATCGTGCAGGGCCTGAGTGCGCGGGCCACTGGCCCGCATCGTGCAGGGCCTGAGTGCGCGGGCCACTGGCCCGCATCGTGCAGGGCCTGGGAGCGCGGGCCTCTGGCCCGCATCGTGCAGGGCCTGGGAGCGCGGGCCCCTTGCCCGCATCGTGCAGTGTCTGGGTGCGCGGGCCACTGACCCGCATCGTACAGCGCCTGGATGCGCGGGCCACGAGCCCGCATCGTACAGCGCCTGAGTGCGCGGGCCTCTGACCCGCATCGTGCAGGGCCTGGGAGCGCGGGCCACTGGCCCGCATCGTGCAGGGCCTGGGTGCGCGGGCCCCTGGCCCGCATCGTGCAGCGCCTGGGTGCGCGGGCCTCTGGCCCGCATTGTGCAGTGTCTGGGTGCGCGGGCCTCTGACCCGCATCGTGCAGGGCCTGAGTGCGCGGGCCACTGGCCCGCATCGTGCAGGGCCTGAGTGCGCGGGCCACTGGCCCGCATCGTGCAGGGCCTGGGAGCGCGGGCCTCTGGCCCGCATCGTGCAGGGCCTGGGTGCGCGGGCCCCTGGCCCGCATCGTGCAGTGTCTGGGTGCGCGGGCCACTGACCCGCATCGTACAGCGCCTGGATGCGCGGGCCACGAGCCCGCATCGTACAGCGCCTGAGTGCGCGGGCCTCTGACCCGCATCGTGCAGGGCCTGAGTGCGCGGGCCACTGGCCCGCATCGTGCAGGGCCTGGGAGCGCGGGCCACTGGCCCGCATTGTGAAGTATCCGAATGGTTGCGCATTTGGAATGACCACTTTGTACACAGACGAGCCTGATCGGAAATTCCGGATTTTTGATCAGGCGCTGGGTTGACGATCTCGTAGATAGTTTCTTGTGTTATAATTGCGATTACAACAAAATGAATGATTGAGTAGCGCTGAGGTGCATCATGGATCATCGGCGGGTCAGTGGGGTTTTGCTCCATCCATCCTCATTGCCAGGACGGGGTGGGATTGGTGATATTGGGGATGCAGCATACCGGTTTGTCGATTGGCTGGTAATGGCAAAACAGCGACGCTGGCAGATTATGCCCCTGGGGCCAACCAGTTATGGCGATTCACCGTATGCCGGTTTATCGGCGCTGGCCGGGAATCCGCTCTTGATTTCGCTCGAACAACTAGTACGCAATGGATGGCTTGATGAAGGAGCACTCGATGGTGCTCCGGGTGGCGATGGTGATTGGATCGATTACGGAGCAATTATTCCCTGGAAGAAGATCCGCCTGGAATGGGCATTTGCCGGATTTCTTGCCCACGCTGGTGCCGGGCAGCGGGCCGACTTTGCACGCTTCTGCGCGGAACAGCGGTCATGGTTAGATACGTTTGCCCTCTTTGCCGCTTTGAAGGAGGCCTACCGCGGCGAGCCGTGGAATCGGTGGGATGAAGGGTTGGCGCGACGTGATCCGGCGGCATTGGCCGAGGTGCAGCAGATGTTGGCCGACCGGATTCGCTTCCAGCAGTTCTTGCAGTGGGTCTTTTTCCGCCAGTGGATGGAATTGCGCCAGTATGCGAACGAGCGAGGTATTCAGATCATCGGCGACTTACCAATTTTTGTCGCCTTTGATAGCGCTGATGTGTGGGCCAATCCCGAACTATTTTACCTCGATGATAGCGGAAATCCGACCGTTGTTGCTGGGGTGCCGCCAGACTACTTCAGTCCTACTGGTCAGCGCTGGGGAAATCCGCTCTACCGCTGGGATCGGTTGGCCGAGCGTCAGTATGACTGGTGGGTCGAGCGTTTCCGCATCCTTTTTAGCCTGGTTGATATTGTACGGATCGATCATTTTCGCGGTTTTGCCGCCTGCTGGGAAGTACCGGCCCAAGCCGAAACAGCACTTGAGGGGCGCTGGTCGCCTGGCCCTGGTGCGGATCTCTTTGCAACAGTGCAATCACAGTTAGGCGCATTACCGATTATTGTCGAAGACCTGGGTCTGATTACCCCCGATGTCGAGGCATTACGTCAGCAGCTTGGCTTCCCCGGTATGGCAGTGCTTCAGTTTGCCTGGGGTGGCGATGCCACAAGCAGCTATCTACCGCACAACTACAGTCGTGATTTGGTCGTCTATACCGGAACCCACGATAACGATACGACAGTTGGTTGGTGGGCAATCCTCGATGAACGCACCCGACAGCACGTGCGGGATTACCTGGGAGCACGTGATGAACATATCGCGTGGGATTTTATCCGGGCGGCGTTGATGTCGGTTGCTGATACGGCGATTATTCCAATGCAAGATATATTGGGGTTGGGTTCGTGGGCGCGTCTCAATTTGCCGGGGCGAGCCGAAGGAAATTGGGCGTGGCGAATGCGTCCTGACCAGATCAATAGTGATCTGGCTTATCGTTTAGGCTATCTGACCGCACTTTATGGGCGAGGGTAACACGGCTTTGTACGGCACACAGGTGCGGTTCGCGAACCGTGCCTGCGCCGTTGAAAAGCGTTACGGGACGGCTTGAAAAGCCGCCCCGTGTAGAAACAGAGCACTTGATCCAGAAGGTTCTTTTAATCTAGATAAGCGTGTAGTCGCTGTCCAACGCTTGGATGACGCAGGCGGCGTAATGCCTCAGCCTCGATTTGGCGAGTACGCTCACGGGTAATACCGAACGCTGCCCCTACCTCCTCGAGCGTGCGCCGTTGCCCATCGAGCAAGCCATAACGTAACTGAAGAATCTTGCGTTCACGTTCAGGCAATTCATTGAGCGCAGCCGTTAACTCGGCGTGCAGCATTTTCTGCTCGGCGATCTCGATTGGCGAAGCCACTGTTTCATCGGCTAGTGTTTCGCTGACCCGGCCTTCTTGCTCGCTGTTAAGCGGTTGTTCCAGTGAAATAGGCTGGGTTGAGGCCCGCAGCAGACGCTTTACTTTGCGCACGCTCATATTCAGGGCATGCGCCAACTCTTCGGCGGTTGGCTCACGCTCTAGCTCCTGTTCCAGACGGTAGATGGCACGGCGCAGATGAACAATCGACTCACTCAGATGCACCGGAAGGCGAATCAGTCGGCTTTGCTCGGCAATTGCCCTCGTGACCGCCTGGCGGATCCACCATGTAGCGTAAGTGCTAAACCGATTACCTTTCGTGTAATCAAACTTCTCGACCGCACGCATCAGGCCGATATTGCCCTCTTGAACGAGATCCATGAAGGCCATCGGGCTGCCGATATACTTCTTAGCCACGCTTACCACCAGCCGCAAATTGGCCTGGATCAGGCGACGACGTGCCTCTTCACCACGGGCCATCTCCATTTCAAGCCGCATGCGCTCGCGGTCGTTAGCAAACTGTTCAGCTTTCAAACGTTGCCGCGCCTCTTTACCACGACTGTACTGCCGGGCCAGTTCAACTTCTTCTTCGGCAGTAAGTAGCGGTACCTGCCCAATCTCTTGCAGATAAAGCTGTACCGAGTCTTCGACCGGCTCAATATCGCCCTCTTCCACGAGATCATCGAGCTGTTCAAGGTTTTCAAGCTCGAGGTCTTCGGGAGTGAGTTCGACTTCGCCATCCCACTCAGCATCGAGTTCGGTGGCCTCAGCGGACAATTCCGGTTCAATTTCACTGTCGGCTGCGTGCTTCTGAGGGAAGGCTTTCACGGTAGTACTCCTTAACATCTTCCGGTTAGCGGCAACGATGTTCTTAACATTCCTTGCGAGGCGTTAATAGTTTTCTATCTGGATATACGCCTCCTCAAAGATTTCGGATGTGTATATTTTCGATCTTTGCACAGATTTTGTCAAGGGTATGAACAGGCTAATTTTGCGCCAATTTTCGGGCGTGGGCGTCTATTGTCTGCCCAGTCTGACTTCGTGGCGGTAGGGCGGCCAGCTCAACAACCGCCGGTCCGATCTCGTCAGGGCTGAGCAGACCAGTACGTACCTCTGGTACAGTCGTGCGAACCATAAGGGTATCGGCAAAGCCTCCTGGATGGACGATGTTGACGTTGATCCCAAACCGACGCAGGTCTTTGGCCATAACGCGGGCCAGACCGTCAACACCGGCTTTTGCAGCGTAGTATGTGGCAAAACCGGGAACTGCAATGCGGTCGAGTGGTGCTCCGATCACGATGATATTGCCTCCACCTCCTTCAATCATCTGCGGGATCACTGCCTTTGCGCTGAGAAACACGCCCTTCAACAGCGTATCCACTACAGCATCCCATTGTTCTTCGGTCGTTTCCTGAATAGGAGCACGTAACCCAATCCCCGCCGCAGCAACCAGGACACGAATTGGCCCAAAGTGATCGCGGGCCTGACTCACCGCACGATCAAGCTGGTCACTCGCACGCACGTCAGCCGTTAATCCCAAGGCTCGCTGTCCGTTTTCTTCGATCAGCCACACCGTTTCGGCCACTTCATCGGCACTACGTGCCAGAACTGAGACCATCGCACCGGCACGGGCCAACGCTAATGCGCTTGCCCGTCCAAGACCACGTCCACCGCCGGTGACCAGTGCATGAATGCCGGTTAGTGTCATCACAGTTGTCCTTTCGTCGAGTATTTGCAAATGTTTTGCACAGTACACTATGGTTATACCACACTTTGGAGGAGCGTGAGGAGTGAACAGTGAGCGAGGTAGGGATTTTCAAAAAGTTTACCTGCCTGGTGGAGATGATGGAAAAGAAAGTATGTGGGAAAGCCAGGTGAGCGGAGGAGAGGCGGATCCTTAACCCATTGGCAGCGCGTGCGGAGCAGTAGGTAGTGAGTTCTACTCTACCCGCCTACCCCCCGCTTGCGGGGGCATGGGGGGTTGGAAAATCGCGAAGAGAAGATGAGTTATAATGCACTGCGAGTTTCCGTTCTTGATGGTACACAACATGTTTACGAGAGACGAACTATGCTAGATGTGCTGCCATTGCCAACCGCCTATGCGCCGGAGGGTGGCCTGGTGCAGTGTAATCGTTTGTGGTTAGAGCTATGCGATGGCTCTGAACAACCGACTGATTTGACCGATCTGATTGATGCCTGCGCACAGATTCTGGCCTGGGATGAGCAAGCGATTAGAGCCGCTCGCCAATGGGTTGATCTCCTCTCACCCGATGATCCGCCGCTGCAATTAGCAGCACCATTGCGACGTGATCAGTCACGGCATATGCAGGTTGTTATTCGCCGCAGTAAGACGGCGCTGACAGCGCAAGCGATGGAGGTTACCGGTCTGCTGACAGCGCAGCGGGTCGCCCAACAGCAGCTTGAAGTCATTATGAGCGCACTCGATAGTCTGGAAGAAGGGTTTCTACTTCTTGATGCTGACGACCGGATCGTCTTTTGTAATCGGCGCTACCGTGAATTGTACTCAGTCAGCGCCGATCTGGTTACGCCTGGTCGGCCTTTTGCCGAGCTGATTCGGATCGGCGCCGAGCGGGGTCAATACGCGGAAGCCATTGGGCGTGTGGATGAGTGGGTTGCCGAGCGATTGCAGAAACACGCTGAGCTTGCCCCCATCGAGCAGCATCTGGCCGATGGACGCTGGATTCGTATCGTCGAACGACGTACTCCTGATGGTGGCGCAGTTGGATTACGAATTGACATAACAGAACTCAAGAAAGCAGAAGAGCTGCGTCGCCAGCTTGCGGTACGCGAAGAGATTATTGCCGCGCAGGCCGCCCTATTGGCCGAGTTGTCGACGCCACTTCTTGAAGTGGAATCGCGAGTATTGCTGGTGCCAATGGTAGGTGCTTTCGACAGCTCACGAGCGGCGACGCTGATCGAGTCACTTTTGCAGAAGGTGCAACAACGTCAGGCCCGGCTTGTCGTGCTTGATGTTACCGGTGTGCCGGTGATCGACACGCAGGTTGCCCATGGGATACTACAATGTGCAGTTTCGTTGCGTCTGCTTGGCGCCCAACTCATCATTACCGGCATTCGGCCTGATGTTGCCCAAACGTTAGTCGCACTTGGTGTTGATCTGAGCACTATCATTACACGCGCTGATTTGCGTGATGGTATTCAGTATGCGCTGCGGCGAATGCGACAGGAGGTCGAGAAGCGAAGTGAGTGGTAGGAAGTGGGAAAAGAGAGCTTGTTCAAAACCCCGGCTTTCTCATGAGGCTCGTACCGTGCATATGCGACCATTGCGTTAGGATGGACCAGCGTTCTGTTTCTATAGCCGCCGTGCCTTCCTTTCAGTAAAGCACCGTCAGGCGATGTACGTGACGGGTAAGGTGGCGCCCGACCACACCTCCTCCCCCTTCCTCTCCCCGTGGAAGAGAGGAAGGGTGTTAGGGGGAAGGTGAGGGCTATACTGACCGTTCAAGCACAAAATGTGCAATCTCGATCAACGCCTGGCGGGCCGGTCCTGGGGGAAAGATGTTGAGATGGGCGATTGCCTGCTCAATATAACGCGCCGCTTCAGCCTGGGCAGCAGCCACACCACCGACTTCAATCACCTCCTGGATGACATCTGCTACTAATGCGTCTGGCGGTGGTGAGTAGTTTAATACATCACGCAACCGTTGACTGGAGGAGGCAGCAGTGGCATAGATGAGTGGCAATGTAATGGTTCCCTGGCGTAAGTCATTCCCCGCTGGCTTCCCAAGAGTGCGTTCGTCGCCGATAAAGTCGAGAACATCATCGATGATCTGGAAAGCCATGCCCAAATCGTAGCCGTAGCGTCCTAGAGCCGCGATCTGCTCGTCATTACCACCTCCGGCTACCATCCCTGCCTTGCAGGAAGCCTCAAACAGTGCTGCGGTTTTGGCGCCGGTTTTGTAGAGATACTGGCGCAATGCACGGTCAAACGGTTCAGCAACCGTAACCGGACTGAGTTCACCTTCGCAAATGGTTTGCACAGCTTCAGCGTAGAAGGTAATAATACGTGGATCAGGACCGCGTGCCATTTCAGCCGCAGCCAGCGCGAAAAAGTAGTCACCCACCATCAAGGCTACGTCGTTATCCCAACGGGCGTGAACGGTAATCTGCCCACGGCGACGATTAGCTCGATCGACCAGGTCGTCGTGCACAAGCGAAGCAGCATGGATCAGTTCGGCAGCCGCAGCAGGATGAATAACCCGTTCCAACTGATACTGCCCCAGTCGTGCAGCCAGGATGGCGAGTGCTGCTCGTAGCCGTTTCCCGCCAGAACGAACAGTGTGGGCGCCAGCAGCACTGATCACTGCAACACGCGAATGAGTACATTCGAGTAACCGCTGTTCGATAGCACCGAGATCGGCCAGGATGTCGGCTCGGTGAAAGATACCGGCCAGTCCACCGGCTATTTGTGGCGCAAGGTCACCGGCAATGCGATGACTCGATGTCGGTACGGTATGAACCTGAGAGATGAGTGTCTCTGACTGATTGAACGGTAGCTGGTAGCCGGCCATGCGGCTGTTCCTTCCTAGGATCGCCGAGCCGGTCTGGCGCCGGAGGCGACGACGATCCGGCGATTGTGGCGCATCTTGCCAGAGGTAAGACGAGATATTCTCGCCTTGTGATATTCACCACAATCTGAACTATAACATATTCACTGCGGCTGTCAAGTGAAATGTATTTCAATATAAATGTACCACAGATTGAGTGTGAATGGGGGAACAATATCAGACATTCGCCGGAATACAAAAATGACATTATCTTATTACGTCATCCCTGGGGGTGATAGGACAGGTTAGAACAGATTGTCGAATGTCGTCATGTTACGGAAGATATGTGTATAATAGTCATTGGGAATCTTCGCACATCACAGCATTGATAGGCATCCAACGGATCGTGATGTGCGTATTATTACGAGAGGGTTGGCTGTGGCCCAACCGGATAATTCGGTTAATCTGAAGCGACTGAGCGACGAAGCGTTAATGGAGTTGGTGGCTGCCGGTGATAGTGCAGCACTTGCACAACTCTACGACCGCCACGCACGCGCTGTATATGGGTTGGCTCTCAGGATGTTAGCGGCGGCTGAACCGGCTGAAGAGGTAGTACAAGAGACCTTTTGGCGCATTTGGAAGCGAGCAGCTACCTATCAGCGCAACAGTTCCTTCTTACCCTGGATGTTCGGGATTACCCGTAATCTGTGTATCGATGAGCTACGTCGGCGACAGGTACGTCCCGTAGCCATCGGGGATGATGAAGAAATCCTGTCAGTGCTGACCGATCAGCAGCAAAACGTCGAGCAATCAACCCTTGAGGCTGAACGGCGCCGGCTGATCACCAGTGCATTAGCCGATCTGCCACAAGACCAGCGTGAAGTGATTGAGTTGGCTTATTTTGGGGGGTTATCCCAGCGTGAAATCGCTGATCATTTGCAAAGTCCGCTAGGAACGATTAAAACACGTATTCGACTGGGATTACAGAAACTCAAGCAGGCGTTGCTTCACTACGGCATTGATGCAAACGATCACTAGAAGAGTAGTTGCATGCACGACTCCGACACAGAGCAAGAACAATCGCTCCTTGCGGCAGCCGCGCTCGGGAGCCTCGATCAGACCGATCTGGCAGCCTTAGAGCAGGTGCTGGTCAGATCGCCTACCGCACGAGCTGAACTGGATCAGCTACGTGAGGTTGTGGCCTTACTGCCGTATGCCGCACCACTGATAACACCTCCGGCCCATGTGCGCGCCTTGTTGATGGAGCGGATCGCAGCCGATCAGGCCGCTCGCCGGTCGTCAAAATCTGCATCTTCTCCCAGTCGCACCAGCCGGCCAATGTTGGCGTCACTGTTCAGCCTGACGGTAGTCATTGTGTTATTGGGATGGTTCACATTTACCTTACAACAGCAGGTAACAGCGATAAACGAAACGAATCAGCGATTGCTAGTAGCAATAGAACAGCTCCAGGCCTCTGTGACCGCCAGCGAGGAACGCCAGTCCCAACTGACAACACAACTTGCTTCTTACGAACAGCAGTTGGCGCGTTTGAACGAACAGATCGCTCAGGAACGGCTATTAGTTTCGTTCGTGAGTGCCCCTGGCGTGGCAACCCGCGAGCTGCGTCCAACCCGTGGTGATCTTGCTGCGCGAGGTGAGATGTATATGTACCCCGGCGAAACACAGGCGGTCGTGATATTCAGTGGCTTGCCTGCGCTGGAACCTGATCGCGTGTATCGTTTCTGGTTAAGTGATGGAGTCCAGCGAATTGCAGCCGGTTCGTTTCAGGTTGATGCAACCGGACTCGCGACATTGATCATTACCGCACCCCGCGAGGTGAATGCTTTCACCGAAGTTATGGTTACGGTAGAGCCGGTAACTAATCCGACACCGGATGCGGTTGAGGTTATTTTGACAGGGACGTTATAGCGATAAGTGAGCAGAGGTGGAATACTCTGCGCAAAAACCTTCTGCCGCAATTCTGCTGATATTTCATCCGGCGGGTGACATTCAGAGTTGAAACAGGAGATACGAGCGATGAAAAACCCGCTCCTGGCAGAGCGGGTGGTAAAATGGCGACTCCGAGTGGGCTCGAACCACCAACCTTCAGCTCCGGAGGCTGACGCTCTATCCAGTTGAGCTACGGAGTCATTTCGTCCTAAAGTATACTCGATAGTCTGTTCCCTGTCAATGTGAGGAGGAAGGTTGTGCAACTCCTGAAGCGAGTAGTAGGTTGGATTGTCATCGTTATCGGGGTTGGCATACTGGGGTTAGGGCTAAGCATTCCGATCGATGCCTTGATTGGCAGGGGACGGGTAGAAGCGCTCACCAATACAACGATACCAGGACCGGCTGGCCCGATACGGGCCTTCGTTGTCGAACCGACTACGCCCGGCCCCCATCCAGCAGTCATCATGATTCACGAGTGGTGGGGTTTGCGCCCGGATATTATCGAAAAGGCTACTGCGCTGGCCGCTGATGGTTATCTGGTCGTTGCCCCTGATACCTTTCGTGGTGCCAGCACCACCTGGATTCCAAGGGCAATCTATCAGGTTTCTACGACCCCGCCAGAGCAGGTACAGGCCGATCTCGATGCTGTCTTTAGTTGGCTGATCGCACGCGCTGATGTGATAGCCGACCGGATTGCGATCATCGGTTTTTGTTATGGTGGACGAACTTCTCTGCTCTATACGTTACACAATCCGGCGGTTGCTGCTACCGGTATCTTCTACGGAATGGCAGCGGTTGAGCCATCGGCACTGCGTCAGATTCGGGGGCCGGTTCTCGGTATCTTTGGCGGAGCCGATGCGTCTATTCCGCTGAGCGAAGTAGAACAGCTTGAGCGCAATTTACGGGCGGCGGGGGTTTCAACTCGCTTTGTGATTTTTCCCGATCAGCCGCATGCCTTTGTTGGTGGTATCGATTCGATTAACGCCGGTGGTGCAGCCGGTGATGCCTGGCAGGTGTTGCGCGCATTTCTGGCCGAAGCGCTGAAAGGTCAGATTCCCGCCGGACAGAAGTGGCCGGTTGAGATGCGCGCTACGCACGCGACGACGTTCGCTGGTTGGTTACACCATCGTTTTGTGTGTGGATGGTGAAAGATGTTTGCGCAGTCGGTGTTGCGTAGGTTCAGGTACGATGATAGGTTGACATGTGCTCACGCTCATTACCACGTGATGATGCAGCCTCTGTAACGTTTTCCCCTTCCTCTCCCATGTTGAGAGAGGAAGGGGGAAGAAATGGCCAGGCGTGCTTTAATGGAATTGCTCCTCTTCGGTACTTCCGGTCAGTGCCGTGGTGCTGATCTCACCACCAGCAATCACCTGAGCCACTTCATCGAAGTAACCGGTCCCAACTTCGCGTTGATGGCGAGTCGCCGTATAGCCGTAGGCTTCTGCGGCAAACTCAGCCTGCTGTAACTCGCTGTAGGCAGCCATCCCTCGATCACGATAATTACGTGCCAGTTCAAACATGCTGTAGTTCAACGTATGGAAACCGGCCAGCGTCACAAACTGGAACTTATACCCCATCGCGCCCAATTCGCGCTGGAATGCAGCAATGGTGGCATCGTCGAGCTTCTTCTTCCAGTTGAACGAGGGCGAACAATTGTAGGCCAGCAGCTTACCAGGGAATTGGGCATGAATCGCCTCGGCAAAGCGACGAGCCTCTTCAAGATTGGGTTCACTTGTCTCACACCAGATCATATCGGCGTAGGGCGCATACGCCAGGCCACGGGCAATGGCCTGATCTAGCCCGGCTCGTACCCGGTAGAAACCCTCACTGGTTCGTTCACCGGTGCAGAAGGGTCGGTCGCGTTCATCAATATCACTGGTCAGCAGTGTCGCCGCATTGGCATCGGTGCGGGCGATAATAATAGTCGGCACTCCCATAACGTCGGCTGCCAGACGCGCCGCGACCAGATTACGAATCGCGGACTGGGTTGGGATCAAGACCTTACCACCCATGTGACCGCATTTCTTCTCTGAGGCGAGCTGATCTTCAAAGTGTACCCCTGCTGCACCGGCTTCGATGTACGCCTTCATAATCTCGAAGACATTCAGTGGGCCACCAAAGCCTGCTTCGGCATCGGCAACAATCGGCGCAAACCAGTAAATATCATTGCGTCCTTCACTGTGATAAATCTGATCGGCCCGGCGGAGCGCATTGTTGATATTGCGTACCAACTGCGGCCCGGAGTTGGCCGGATAGAGGCTCTGATCTGGATACATCTGTCCAGCCAGGTTGGCGTCAGCCGCTACCTGCCAGCCGCTCAGATAAATTGCTTTCAAGCCAGCTTTGACCTGCTGCATTGCCTGATTACCGGTTAATGCGCCAAGCGCATTGATGTATGGCTCGGTATGCAACAGATTCCACAATCGCTCAGCCCCCATCCGGGCCAGCGTGTACTCAATCTGCACCGAACCACGCAAGCGATAGACATCCTCGGGTGTGTACGGACGCACGATACCGGCAAAGCGCGGCGTATTCCAACTGTCGGCAATCTGTTTGATTTGTGCGGCACGATCCATGTGCGTTCTCCAGTTTCTCCACTGAACATGACAAACGTGGTCAAAAATCTACTGATAGTGAGCAGTATAACACCTTGCGTTACGCTGTAGTTACATGCTTGTGAAATGTGACGCGAAGAACAGATTACCCTTCCCACGTTCGACCATAATTCTCGGTGAGTTTGTTCAGGATCGCCTGCTCAAGGTCAATCCCTAACAGATACGCCAACTGGAAGAGATAATTGGCGACATCTGCCAGTTCACCGGCCAGCGCCTCGCGATCACGCGGCTCTTCGTGGAACTGAAAATGTTCGAGTATCTCTGCCGCTTCCACCGCAACCGAAATCGCGATATTACGCGGTGTTTGCGGGAAGATACTGTCAGGTGCGTACCACCCCTTGTCGGTCACAAATCGGTTGATTGCATCGGTCAGTTCTGCAATACTCATTGCCATCGCTACTATCTCCTTTCATCACGATCATGTTGTTTCATTGTAGAGCAAGAATGGTACAATATCTGAGAATACACGGGTTTTGCCGGGCGTGCCGAAGGAGGACGAGCATGGTAACCGTCGAACAAATTGCCCAATATTGCGAACACGAAATTGCCCGTTTACAACTGGCCGGTGATCGCGAAGAGTTGCGGCACCTGCAACTGGCAATTGGGGTGTTGATGCGGGCTGCCGAGCACGCCCGCGACCGTGAAACGGCAATGCGCTTTCGGATTCTCGCTGCACGCGCCGCCAATGCCCAAGAACTTATCGCTGGTGAAGATTAGGCCAACGTTGGCCATAAGTCTGGGGAGCAATGACGTTCCATGAGTCGATTTGCAATTGAACTGGCTGATATTCAGTCGGCACGGCGGGCACTGCGTGACATTATTCTCCCAACGCCGGTGCTCCCAGCGACCCGTCTGAGCGCTGAGCTAAGCGGGCCGATCTTTTACAAGGCAGAAAATACCCAGCAGAGTGGATCGTTTAAGATTCGCGGTGCATATAACACGATTGTTCACCTTTCACCTGAAGAAAAGCAACGAGGGGTGATTGCGCCATCTGCTGGAAACCACGCGCAGGGTGTGGCGCAGGCAGCGCAATTGTTGGGTGTCAAAGCAACCATCGTGATGCCCGAACGGGCGCCACTGACTAAGGTTGTAGCAACCCGACGTTTGGGCGCTGAAGTGATTTTGTACGGCGCAACTTTCGATGATGCAGTTACTTATGCCCACGCCCTCAAAGAAGAGCGCGGGTTGACCTACGTACACGCCTTTGATCACCCACGGGTGATCGCTGGTCAGGGGACGATTGGGCTGGAGCTGGTAGAGGCATTGCCTGATCTCCAGCAACTGGTTGTTCCGATCGGTGGCGGAGGCTTGATCAGCGGAATTGCCCTGGCAGTTAAGACTCTCCTGCCCCACGTGCGGATCGTAGGTGTTCAGGCGGCTGGTTGTGCACCGGTACCGGCCTCGCTCGCTGCTGGTCATCCGGTTACCGCACCAACCGCTCGTACTATCGCTGATGGAATTGCGGTCAAGCGTCCTGGCGATCTGACCTTGCCAATGATCCAGGCATTGGTCGATGAGGTGGTGACGGTTGATGATGACGAGATCGTTATGGCTATTGCCCACGTCTTGCAGTACA
Source organism: Chloroflexus sp. MS-G (assembly GCF_000735195.1). Taxonomy (GTDB): domain Bacteria; phylum Chloroflexota; class Chloroflexia; order Chloroflexales; family Chloroflexaceae; genus Chloroflexus. The sequence goes on along the minus strand of NZ_JPIM01000009.1, from coordinate 27,943 downwards.
GTCGGCTGGTCGTTGAAGGCGCTGGTGCTGCTGGTGTTGCTGCTCTCCTGAGCGGCAAAGTACCGGTCAAACCACAGCAGGTAACGGCCACGATCCTCTGTGGTGGCAATATTGATGCCAATTTGCTGATGCGCGTTATCGAATATGCGCTGGTGCGTCAGGGGCGTTATCTCTTGTTGCGCACCAGTGTTGATGATCGTCCGGGAGGGTTGGCCGGGCTGGTCAATCATGTTGCGTCTACCGGTGCCAGCGTTATGGATTTATTCCACCGACGAGGCATGTGGCGTGTGCCGATTGACCGGGCCGGTGTAGAGTTAATTCTGGAAGTGCGTGACGAAGAACATGCTCAGATGGTCATTCAATCGCTTGAGCGGGCCGGTTATCACTGCGAACGTGAGCCGAATTGGCCGATTTGACGCCTGTTCACATGCTTGTACATGCCGAGTATGCACAGGCACTTGAGGAAGGGCGATGTATGCGTTGCCCTTACGCGCACAGAGGAATACGCCATGACAACATTACGTGACGCCTTTGGTCAGCTTCGGCGTCTGCGTCTGGTAGAATTGCAGCTTCTGATCACGGTGCTCCTTTTCTTCGCCGCGGGCTATCTCCTCGTTGTGGTAGCGACTGGGCAGAGTGAACTCCAGACCACCTTCCAGGGCCTGTTGCACATTCTCTGGCCATCAAGCCTACCACTCGTGCTCTTTCTCGCCATTTCCCTGGGTCTTTCGCTCCGCAGCCCAACTGCCGATCAGTTAATTTTACCGCTGGTTGCGCTCCTTGGCGGCCTGAGCCTCATGATGACTGCCCGTCTTGAGCCAGGGCTGAACCAGATCGCGTTTTGCAGTAATGCTGCCGGCGAGCGGTTTCCGTGCTATGAAGGCATTGCCACCAAACAGACCCTGTGGGTTACGCTTGGTACGCTGATCATGGCCGCCATCCTCTTTACACCACTCGACCAGATTTGCATCCGCTGGTTTCGCCATTCATTTATCGATGTGCTCGATCACTATCGCTACATGTGGTTGGCCCTCGGTATGATCCTTATCCTGGCAACATTTATTTTCGGCGTTGATCCAAACGCCAGTGGGGTACGGGTCTGGTTCAACCTGGGATTCTTCTACTTTCAGCCCTCAGAATTGCTCAAAATTATTCTGGTTATCTTTATGGCTTCCTACCTCAACGAATATCGCGAGGCGGTACAATCAAGTTACCGACTTGGCCCTTTTACATTACCCCCTCTCCCCTACCTTGTGCCACTGATAGGGATGTGGGGCATTGCAATGATGACAATCGTCTTTCAACGCGATCTGGGTGCGGCACTGTTACTCTTCGGGGTTTTCTTAATTATGCTCTACGCTGCCACCAGGCGTAGTCTCTATGTTATTGCAGGTGTCACTGCCTTTGCCGGTGGCGCCTATATACTCTACCGTCTCTTACCAATTGTTGGCCTGCGCGTATCGGTTTGGCTCGATCCATGGGCTACCGCTCAGGGTTCAGGGTACCAGATCGTTCAGGCTATCTACGCTCTCGCTTCAGGCGGCGTCTTTGGGGCAGGATTGGGGAGAGGTGTACCAGAGTACGTTCCGGCGGTGCACACCGATTTTATCTTCGTCGCTATTGGTGAAGAGATGGGCCTGGCCGGAACCTTAGCGGTACTCATCGCTTATATGTTACTCATCTTTCGAGGTTACCATCTGGCGCTGGCAATACCCGGTCGTTTTCGCGGCTTTGAACAACTCCTGGTGATCGGCCTGACCTCAATCATTGCTGTGCAGACGCTCATTATTCTAGGCGGTAATCTACGCCTCATTCCCCTGACGGGCATCACACTGCCGTTTATCTCGTATGGTGGCTCATCAATTGTCATTAACTTTTTGATTGTAGCGTTGCTCTTGCGAATTTCGGTGAGCGATCAACGATACTAATCGTTCGTAGTAAAGCGCAGGGGCGACAAACTGGTCGCCCCTGCTTCATGTCTGGCGGTGAAGAGGGAATAGACGTTACATCCGACCGCGTAGCATCCCGTTCCAATACATCGCCGGTAACCCGTAGGCTTTTAGCGCATACATGCTGTAGCGCTCCTGCGACTGATCGAAGGGGAAGCTCTCCTTTGGTTGATTGGTATAATCAAATTCTGCCAGAATCAGGCTGCCGTAGCCGGTCACCAATGGGCAAGAGGTGTAGCCATCGTAAGTGGCCGGTAACGTCTCTTTAGCCATTGCCGCCATCAGGTTTGCTACCAGCACCGGCGCTTGCTTACGAATGGCAGCTCCCGTTTTCGAGGTGGGCAAGCTCGAGCAATCACCGAGACTAAATACGTTGGGATAGCGTTTATGCTGAAGGGTATATTGATCGACATCGACCCAACCGCCGGTATTAGCCAGCGTGCTGCTCTTGATCACGTCGGGCGCACTCATTGGCGGTGATACATGCAACATATCGAAGTGAACCGTCACCGTCTCGCGGGTAGCCAGATTGAGGAAGACGGCCTCACGCGCCTCACCGCGTACCTCGATCAAATCGTGCTGGAAATGAACGTTAATCCCCTTGCGTGCGACCACACGATTCAACGCATCAGCATACTTCTTCACGGCAAAGATAGCCGCACCTGCGTGATAGAAATTGAGCTGGCTCTGCTGTCGTACCCCGGAGCGGCGGAAATAATCGTCGGCCAGATAGACAATCTTCTGCGGCGCACCACCACACTTGATCGGCGTGCTTGGATGGGTGAAGACAGCATTTCCGCCCCGGAAGGTGCGAATGTTCTGCCAAGTATACTCCACCGTGTCATACGAGTAATTCGAGCAGACCCCATTCTTACCCAACGTTTCTGGCAGTCCCTTCACCTTATGCCAGTCAATCTGAATGCCCAGCGCCACAACCAGATAGTCGTAGGTGATCGTCTCACCGTTGCTCAAGGTCAGACTGTTATTATCGGGGTCAAATGCCTTTACCGCCTCCTTCAACCACGTGACTCCTGGTGGGATGTAATCAGCTTCTGGGCGTGCCGATTGCTCACGAGGAAAGACTCCGCCCCCAACCAGCGTCCACAAGGGCTGATAGTAGTGTACAGTTGACGGTTCGATCAGCGCAACCTCCGGCGGATTTGGCTGACCCATAAGTTGGGCAGCAACGGTCAGACCACCCGTACCGCCGCCAGCAATGACAACCTGATAGTGGCTCTTTGCCATAGTGTGTTCCTCTCTAGTCGTGATACTCCCTGTTTACAACCTGTTCTCCGGCACGTTACCATCCTAGCCCGGCAGTTTTTGCCCGAATCGTTCGGCAAAATTGAGGGCAAAGCCAAGCGAACGTTGCACATCACGGTTGAAGAGTGCTCCCAACAATGCCATTGGACCGGCCCGTCGTGGCTCTCGTTGGGCGCTCACCAGCGCATGTGCTGCCGCCCCCATCACCTGAAGCGTCTTCGGATCAAGCACGCCTGAACTCATCAATGCCTTCATTTCATCTGACTGCATCAAGATGAGGAGATTGCGTAGTGCAGTCAATCCCTGGCGAACAGTACCCTCGATATCGACACCTTGTCGATTGGCCGCAGCGTACAGTTCATCAATCATATCGACGGTCATTGCAGCAAAGCCGGGGGCCTGGCGAGCCAGTTGTTCGAGAGTTACCAACTGCTCACTCAGTCCGGCCAGGGCGCGGAGAGTCGCCGGCTCGGTCAAGCGCTCAAGGGCATGCAAGCCAACCTTCAATCGCTCGTCGATGTCGGTACCCGCCTTCGCCGCATCCCGATACAATCCATCGACCGTATCGGTTGCCATGGCCAGCAGCGCTGGCGCCTCACTGGCCAGCGCATCAGCTTTCGCGAGGTGCTGTTCGATCCGATCCATTCGTTCGAGCAACTGACCGAGAAGTTCAGCAACGTGACCGGCCTCAAGGGCATGCACCTCGCTCGTTGTTCCACTGTTGGTATGCGCGTATGTCATAGCTCTCCTTACGTGTTGCGCCCGGCAGGTGTCGGGCAAAAACCATTCATTCGATGCCATTCACCCCACAGCAGGCACGGCCACTTCTGCTGTGGGGTGAGGGAACCCAGAAGCTATACCGCAACCGCCGAAGCTAATTCACGCCAGGTACCCTGCGGATCAACCAGGGTTGCAACATTGGTAAAACCAAATCGGCGCAGCAGGCTTGTACCAACCTGCGAGCGATACCCGGTTGCACAGTGGGCAATGATTGGCGTATCACGTGGAATCTCGTCGAGGTGGCGTGGCAGATAACCGAGCGGGATGTGAAGTGCACCGGGCAGGTGAATCTCCTCGTACTCGGTCAGATTGCGCATATCGAGGATCACTGCCGAACGGTCGGCTAATGCTGCACTAAGGTCTTTCACAGTAGCGGTCGGCAATTTCACAAGGTTATCACCAAGCGCCGATGCTGGCAGGTACCCCGGAATATCATCGACACCGATTGCCCGCAGGTCTTTCAGAATCTGCTCTATGTCAGCATCATCAGGTACCACGAGGTAAGTTGGCTTGGTGAAATCGACAAACCAGCCAACATAGGTGCTGTACATCTTCCGAATCGGGACACTGATGCTCCCCGGTATATGACCGGCAACAAACTCGGCGGCACTCCGCAGATCGAAAACGAGCGCACCTTCCGCCAGCGCCTGGTCGAGCAGCGGACGTTCGATCTCAACCGGTGTTGCCAGATCGTGCAACAGAGCCGGTCCGACCTTGTTCACATACTTCATGCGGGCAAAGTAGCGTGGTGGTTCTGGTTGGCCTTTCAGCAGCCAGTGCACAAACGCATCTTCATCATCAAACTGGAACGCCGGATTAAAGCGCTTCTCGTACCCCAGCGTACTCGACGGAATTGCGCCTAAAGCCTTGCCACAGGCACTACCGGCGCCGTGGGCCGGCCAGACTTGCAAATAGTCGGGCAATGCCTTAAAGCGCTGTACCGATTGAAATTGCTTGCGCGCACCGGGTTCTTTGGTTCCGGCAATCCCAGCAGCCTCTTCCAGCAGGTCAGGTCGGCCTACATCACCCACAAACAGGAAATCACCGGTGAATACACCCATTGGTTGATCGGCAGCGGCAGTGTCGGTGATCATGAATGCGATATGCTCTGGCGTGTGTCCTGGAGTGGCAATCACCTGCACCTTAATATTCCCAACCATCCAGGTGTCACCATCTTTAACCAGAATTGCCTTCTCAATTTCGGGGTAAGCGTACTTCCAGTTGGCGTCGCCCATGTCGCTCAAATACATTTGGGCACCGGTACGCGATGCCAGTTCACGAACACCGCTTACGAAATCGGCATGAATGTGGGTCTCGGTCACGTGAGTGATGCGCAATCCTTCCTTGGCTGCGACCCGCAAATACGGCTCAACGTCTCGCATCGGATCAATAACCATCGCTTCGCCAGTCTTGGCGCAACCGATCAGATACGAAGCCTGGGCTAGCATCTCGTCGTAGAAATACTTCAGCAACATTGCTCTACGTCCCTTTCTTCATTTGTCCCGTTAATCAGCAGCTTCCCTCGTACATCGCAGCATTGGCGCCAACTGCTTATTGAGAGTGTTGGGAGTTTTCGTACTTATATGGTACGCAGAAATGCCACTTGCCAGAAGCCGAAACATGCTTATACTATCTCTAAGTGACAACTTATAGCTTGGGAGTATGTCGTCTATTGCATCCAGTAATAAATACTTTTGGGCGTCGGAGCAGTATTCGCTGATCGGTGAACACCGATCTGGATACAGCCTGGCGCGGGTTTGGCGAAGAATAAGGATGAACCCGTGCTGCGATACCAATGATGCATCCATACAGGAGCAACGATGCTCGATCTCTACAAACTCGATATCTTCACGCGGGTGGTTGCTGCGGGAAGTCTCAGTAAAGCTGCTGAGCAGTTACATATGACTCAATCGGGGGTCAGTCAGCACATTCGGGCGCTCGAAGATAGCCTGGGGACAGAGCTGTTCGTGCGTGGCCGCCGTGGCGTTGAGCTGACTCCGGCTGGTCAGCGATTACTCGCCTATTGCGAGGGGATTTTTCGGCTGGTGGCTGAAGCCGAACTGGCCGTTACCAATGTTGCCGGACTACGTGATGGTCAGTTGCTGATTGGTGTGACGCCTGGCGTGAGCGCCTACCTGCTACCCGAATGGGTGCAGATGTTCAGACAACGCTATCCCAACCTCGCAGTGAGCGCCCAGACCGGTACCACATTTGCGATTGTGAACGAATTGCGTAGTGGTGGCCTCGATCTGGGCGCTATCGAAGGCGAGCTTGATCATACGATAACGGATGTGCAACAACAGTCCCTCCGTGAATTTGATCAGTATGTGGTTGTCGGACGACGGCATCCGTGGTGGGGACGCAGTGAAGTACATCTGAGCGAACTGGCCGATCAGCCGATGATCATGCGCCAAGCGAGCAGCCAGACGCGCGTATGGCTAGATCAGGCTTTACGCGAGCAATCATTGACACCGCGGATTATCGCCGAGCTTGATAACCTCGAATCGATCAAGCGAATGGTGATGATCGGTACCGGTCTGACAATTCTTCCCCTCTACGCTATTACAGCCGAGCAAGAAGTAGGCGCGTTACATCCAATCCCGATTCAAGGTCGGCCGCTACGACGCACCCTACGTTTGTTGTGGCGGGCGACCCGACCACTCTCACCAGTAGCCTACGCTTTCCGTCAGCTCTTGATGGCGCACTATGGACGCTAGTGGCGTTCTACCAGAAGGCGCTGCATTCGGGTAATTAGTCGTTCTTCTAAACCAGGCGGGAGTGACGGAGGGGCTTCTTCAAACTGATGAAGGAGAGAGAGCGTCTGCCGTAACGAGGCGAGCAGCGATTGACACTCTGGACATTCGCGCAGGTGCGCTTCCAGTTCGCTGCATTCAGTAAGGCTCAATTCGCCATCAAGATAGTCATTCAGGAGATCAATGAGATCTTCACAATGATAATGATCATTCGGTATCATCGTGACCCTCCTCAGTCGGCTCGACATAACGAGCCAACAGCTCACGCAGGCGTAGGCGGGCGCGATGCAGGCGTACCTTTACTGCACCAGGGCTAATCCCCAACTGAGCTGCTGTCTCCTCGGTACTCAAATGTTCGATGTCGCGCAATACAATCACCGCCCGCAATGCATCAGGTAAAGCAGCGATAGCCTGGGCAATTTCTTGCCGTAATTCGTCATCAAGCACGCTCCGTGCCGGATCGATACTCCAGCGCTGCGCGGGCTGCGGTGACGTTGTCTCAACATTGATGTCGCCTACGTCATCAAGATCGACCTGTGGTCGTTTCTGTCGCAACAGCATCAACCCTTCATTCGAGGCTATCCGGTAAAGCCAACTTCGCAAACTCCCGGTACCGTTGAATTCAGATAGAGCAGCACAGGCTTTGATAAAGGTTGTCTGCAAGACATTCTCGGCCTCATCGGCATCACCTAGCAGGTTAAGAGCGCGTGCGTAGACGAAGGGAGCAAACCGTTTGACAAAGCATGTACAGGCATCAGGATCGCCACGACGCAATCCTTCGAGGAGTGCCTGCTCATCGTCATACAGGGAAAGATCAATGATTGGTCCCGGCACAGCAGTGTCTCCATCGCAGACAGCAGACAGATGGGAACGTTCGTCTGAACAGTTCTTTCCCGACGCAAGCCTGGCTCTGCTCATGTTCCCTCTCCCGCGTCACGTAGCGGGAGAGGGGAGAGGGAGGCACAGAACCGCTAGCAACACCGTTGTTCAGACACTTTCAGAGGATAGTATAGCACGCCTACGGTGGAGTGTCTGTCAGGCTGCCAATCTAGGCCGCCGCAGCGATGGCTTCACGGAGCTTGTTGACCATCATCCCTTCCGGTACCGCTCCTTCAACATGTACCAGATCGTCGATTACGGTCTTAGGAACTCCCATCACTGCATAGCGATCGCCCAATTCAGGAAATTCGGTCACCTCAATTCCTTCGGCAGAAATGTATGGGTTCGCCAACGCTAACCGGTAGGCCATAACCACCGCCCGTGGGCAATAAGGGCAGGTAGGGGTGACGAAGACCTGGAGGTGCATAGGGGCCTGAATCGTTTCGAGCATGGCCATCGTTGCCGGTTGGAGATCGGGTTGAGCAGCCCCACCGGCCAGGCGAATCGCCTCAATAAGGGAAGCAAATTCATAGCCACTAGGTAACCCGGCAAAGCGCAACCCGTGATTCTTTCGTTCTTCACCGATGAGAAAGACGATTCCGGGCGCTTTATCGACACCCAGTTCGGTAGCATATGCTTGATCCTGTTCAAGATCGAATACCCGCAGGCTCAACAGCGGATTGAGGGCCACAACCTCTTGTAACAGCTCGTGCGTTACCTCGCTATATTCCCCACTCTCAGCCGAGGTAAAGAGCACGATCTCTACCGGTCGATTCAGTCCGGCAAATGCTTCCCGCACCGCCTTGCGATCTTTTTCCTGCATGAGCGCCATTGTTTCATTCCTTTCACGCCATCAAGATAATTACCGTTGCTGCTAACAAGATGCAAAGCCGGTGCGTTTGGTTACATTGCCGATCTTATGCACGGCCTTCGCGTATTGTCATGATACCAAAACCGACTGCACCGAGCACCAGGATTCCGGCCAATATACTATTGAATCCATAGCCAATTGTGATACTCAGCCATGGCGCGATCAACGAGCCTAGAATACGGCCACCTCCAATAGAGGCTGTCATCGCGGCGAGTACCGTCCCACGTCCCTGAGCGCTCAGGCCGCTGACCAGCGGAAAGGTAGAGACAATCGCAAACTCAAAGCAAAGATCAAACGCTAGGAGGAGCGTAAGAAAGAGGAACCAGGATGTGCTGTGTGGTAACAGCAGTAACCATACACCGACCAGGGCAAAACCACCCAACACCGCTCGTCGTTTGCCTATCTGATCGGTGAAGAGGGTTGCCATGAGAGACCCGGCCAGCTCAACGATTCCCAATAAGCCAAAGACGAACCCCAATTCGGTTGTTGTTGCACCAAACGTACTGCTTAACCAACCGGCATAGCTCACAAAGATCAGTTCAACCGCTGCCATCTGAACAAAGATAAACCCCAGTGCAGACAGGATCACCGGTTGACGCACCAGAAGCCACAAACGATGCTCAGAAGCGGAACGAATGTGTGGCGCGTGAATCTGTTCGTCATTCGGGAGCGTCATTGTAAGCGCAACATTTACTGCTCCAACAACAGCTAATGCAAAAAAGACCGTTGCCAGACCGAAATGATCGGCCGTCCACGTCACCAAGGGTACGCCGATCAGAGCCGACAACGCCCAACTCAATTCCAGAATACCGAGCATACGTCCGCGCTGCGTATAATGACTACGTGCGCTCACATAACTTTGCAATGCCGGCATTGCAATGGCAACCGCCAACCCAATAATGCCGTATCCGAATAGAAACAACTCAAAGTGCTGACTCCATGCACAAACAACTGTGCCGATTGCGAACAGTACCCCACTCCAGAAAATGGTACTCCGATCGCCAAACCGGTCGCTCAGCATACCACCCAGCGGACTCAGCAATGATGCTCCCACCTGAATGGTGATGAGTAAGCTGGCTGTGCTTAGATTGACCGCGAAACTGGTCGCAAGAAATGTCAATAAGGGATACACCAGACGAAAGACCAGACTGATCAGCCATCGCATCCAGACCAGAATTGCTATATGAGGCCAGGATAATGTTTGAGATGATGTTGTCGAAAGTGTGGTCATAACGAAAGATACTCCTCGGTTGACAGGCCGACTTCAGCAGGCTATCATTTTACGTACTGCAATCGCCAATGTTGTAATGAATACCGTGTAATTATGCAACGCCAATACCACGCATGGCACAGCCCTGCCCTCAATCGAACGATGGAACTCCTCATTTTCGGTCATTCCGGTGCCCCCGTTTTGGTCTTTCCCACCTCGCACGGACGCTTCTACGAGTACGAAGACCGTGGGATGGTCGGAGTGCTGAGCCATCATGTAGATCAGGGCTGGATTCAATTGATCTGCGTTGATAGTGTGTACAGCGAAAGCTGGTATAACTACGCGGCCGATACGGATGCCCGTATGTGGCGAGAAGAACAATACGAACACTACCTGATCACCGAAGTCTTACCACTGGTTCGCCATCTCAATCCTAACCCATTTCTGATTGCAACCGGCTGTTCGTTCGGCGCCAGCGAGGCAGTCATCTTTACCTTACGCCATCCAGGGTTGGTACGGCGGGTGATCGGTCTATCAGGGTTATACGATCTGAAGCGCTTTTTCACTCACTACACCCAGGGAGTCTATTTTCACAATCCGGTAGATTTTGTGCCCAACTTGAGCGACCAATGGACAATTGATCGGTTGCGCGAGACTGACATTATCCTGGCAATCGGCCGTGAAGACCCTGCTGCCTGGTCTAATGAGCTGCTGTCGAGCCAATTGTGGGGCAAAGGCATTGGCAATGCCCTGCGGATGTGGGATGGGTGGTGCCACGATTGGCCGTACTGGCAACGCATGATCGTGCAATACATTGGTGGTCACGATTAGATTAGGGGCACAGCGGCGCTGTGCCCCTACAGAACTACCTGCCGTGCCCCATCGTGCTGTGACGGGTGGTGCGGCAGGTAGGGGCAAAAAAATCGTTCCTACCGCCTATTGACCGTCCATATCGTCGACGACGTTGACCATCAAATTGTTGATGCATGCGATGCGGCCCCGTTGATGGAGGCAAGACGATTCACGAGGAGGGGTGAGGCGCCGCCTCGCTCCTACCGCTATCCACGACGATAGCGCTTCAGGGCACAGCGGCAGGGCACAGCGCCGCTGTGCCCCTACAAGCTGTGACGGGGGTGTGGTCGAGGCCGACGGCAGGTAGGAGCGGAAAATTCGCTCTTACCGCCTATTGACCGTCCATATCGGCGATGACGTTGACCGTCAAATTGTTGATGCGGGCAATGCGGCATCAGTGGTACGTAGTTGGGCACAACCCGAATCACTAAGAAATACGCAAGCGCATCTGAAATCCGGTACCTTCGGACTATTTTGCCGTTCTGCCGATTGCCATATACTGATAAGCAGAGCAAAAGCTTTTGCAGGAGTGTGTGCGATGGAGACCAAATCTGGACAATCGATTGTCGAAATGGCACTCTTGCTGCCGGTGATGTTGATGGTGCTCTTTGGTATCATTGAGTTTGGCTATCTAATCTTTGCTTACTCAATGGTATCGCAAGCGGCACGTAACGGCGCCGAGGCAGCAGCCCAGCTCCCACCCTATCAGACCTGGTTGGACTTACGGAATAATCCACCGGCCAACTATCCTGGCTTTACCGCCGATCCCTGCACTCGCGGAATTATGGAAGCAATTCGCTCGGATATTGTCTTGTTTGATGGTACTGCTAATGAAGGGCGACGAATCGAAGATTATGTCACCATTCGTTATCCAAATGGCAGTCAAACCCGAAACCTTAGTGATCGAGGTCCAATTGAAATTGAAATCAACTACCCGGTACGCAGTATTACACCACTCTTTGATATGATCGGTCTTCCAAATGGAACTCTCAATCTGCGCGTTGTTCAGCGCCGGTCCATTGAAAACCTGGGCGTTGACCCAACGCGCCCACGTGGAGTAGCCTGTGCTCGTGATATTAACGACTGGAATCAGAACTTCAGGCAACCGTAAGTAGAGAGGGGGTGATGCTATGAAACAACGACGCAAAACAACTGGTCAGGCAATCGTCGAATTTGCCCTCTCGGCAACGGTGATTTTTCTCTTACTTTCGGCAGCGGTTGATCTTGGTCTCATCTTCTTCACGATGCAGGCATTGCGGGCTGCCGCGCAAGAAGGGGCTACTTACGGTAGTTACCCACTAGTAGTTACCAACAGCAGCGGCCAGGTCACTGAAGTACGTCTCAACTATCGCGAAATCTTCAATCGTATCCGCACCGCTGGTGGCACCCGTCCGACAGGTGTAGCAAACCTTCTTGATCTCAACGGTGATGGGATTGATGATGCGAATCAAACAGCCGTTTTTAACCCTAACAATCCAACCAATCCTAACGGGTTTGTCATTATTGAAAATCCCAAAGGACCCAATCCGGCTGATTTAAGCGGTACTTGTTCAACAACTACCCCACGTACTGATATGCGCAATGCGGGTCAGAATTGTTGGATCAGGGTCACTATTCGTTACCGTTACCGGCTCTTCTTCCCATTTGCACCAGCTTTTGGGCAAGAGATTATCTTGCGAGTAACGCACACAATGCCCATCCGTAGTCAATTTGTTGGTTAAGATGTAACGTTTTGTTGAATGTCACCGTGCGTTATAGCGTCAATGCAGCACATGGAGGAAATGTATGAAAAAGGGATGGAGTACACACCGTTCATTACGGCGAATACGGGGGCAGAGTATTCCATTGCTGGCCCTTATGATCGTCGTCCTGATCGGAATGGTGGCACTTTCGGTCGATGTAGGGCGTACCTTTGCCGAAGAACGTCGCGCTGTTGCTGCGGCCAATGCAGCTTCACTTGCAGCGATGAACACCTACATCCGCCGAACAGTCAACACTACGAACACGGTTATCTACAACTCAATCGTCAACTCACTGCGTTCCAATGGAATTGAGGTAGATAACAATCCAAATATTCGCCTGGAAGCCTTCTATTTGAACGCACGCGGTGAACCGATCGAGGGTGGCGCCCGTATCACCAGTGATAGTACTGTCGCACCGGATAACGTTGCCTACATTCAGGTTAATCTGAGCGGCAACGTTGACACCTTCTTTGCACGGGTCGTTAATCAAAATCAGTTGCCGATTGCAGCTACCGCTTACGCCGGTACCTGCCCGCCAACTGATGGTGTGTACCCCATCGGTATCAATAATGACTATATCAGTGGTAACGAATTCCGCAATCCCGGCGATGCAGATGGTGATGGTCGGCCTGACAACAACTGGACAAGGTTGACGAGCGGTCCCTTTAAAGGCTTTACCAAAATGCGGCTCTACCTGGCCGACAACAATCAACCAGGCCAGTTTGGCTGGTTGCGCTGGCTTGATGGCCGGGGTGCCAGTGGCGCCAATGCTAATAGCGCCCAAGAGTTAGAGATGGCGCTTTCCGGTACCGGTACGCTCTCGAAGGGCTTCATGGAAGCACCGTGGCCGAACATCAATCTTCCACGACCGGAAAACTACCCCGAGCGTCCCGGTGAGCTGAACGTCGGTGATTGGGTGTACGGCAGTTCAGGTTTCACTGCAAGTAATGATCGGCGCGCTGCCCTGGATGCCCATATCAGCAACCAGACAAGAATGGTGCTACCAATTTACGATGTCGCCGCCGGTCAAGGGTCGAATGCAGTCTACCGCGTCGTTCGATTTGGTCTGTTTGTCTTAACCGAATACGGTCGTGAGCGCAATCGCCCCTACATGGATTTCATCTTCCTCGGCACGCCGAATCGCCAGGGGACGGCATGTTCGGCTACACCGCCACCACCTGAAGACACGAGTGTCGTTCGTTTGACGGGGAGCGTGGAGTTTTGGCCGGAGTATATGGTGCAGAATAATGAACGTCGGCCTGTACAATATGTGATTGTTCTCGACGTATCCGGTTCGATGAATGCAAATTTCGCTGGGTGGGGGAAGAATGGTAATCAGGTATGCAATATAGATGGCCCCCCCACACCAGGTATTTCACAGTGTTCAGGACAACCATGGTTTGCCTGGACCCCGCTAGAAGAGCGACGCATATATGTAGCGAAAGAGGCGCTGAAATTGCTTGTCCGCCAGACCAACATGCCTGGTAATCAGGGGTATGATCCGCGCATTCCGAATGATCAGATGGCAGTAGTATGGTTCACGCACGAGGTGCCAACAGGTTACGTTCGGTCATTCACGGATAATGTCAACGCGCTTATAGATACGATTCATAATGCTAACGGCAATGGCGCCTGGGGGCCATATCAACCGACTGGGGGTACTAATGGAACAGCAGGTCTCTATCGGGCGTACAATCTTATCAAAAACGCTGCTAGCACGACGAATCATCAGGGACGTGAATGGGTGTATCGGCGGGCTATTATCTACATTACGGATGGTGTAACGAATAACTTCTTCTCCGCGAGTCAATCAAACCTGAGAGGAGGATCAAGTAACAAAAACACCTATCCTCTTAATAGCCCCTGTTATCATGATGCAGTCCTTGACGATGCACCGTGTCAGACGACAGAGGTGGGCGGTAGATATAATGGTATGGATCGCCCAATCACTCAGATGGTGAACATGGCTATGACCATCAAGTCGGATCAAGCAGCACAGACTGATATATATGTGTTGGCTATTGCCGACATTCCGGCAACGGGTCTCAAAGATGGTGTGGCAACGACACCTAATCACTATTACCAGGTAACAACACTCGAACGTGGTTCTGATGGCCTGAATAATGTTGATCGGGTCATGCTGGCAATCAATGATCAGGTCGAAAGAGGCCCGTGTATTAGTGGCAGCGATGGCGAGTGGCGCGGAACCATTCCAGGCAACCACTTCCAGTCAGTGAATGGTCTCAGTTACCCGAACGTGGGCGAGGTTATTCTGGAAGATTCCTCGACCGGAAGTGTGTATCGAGCACCGATTGTAGCCGGTACGGATGGTCGTGTGCGGTATACCTTCGAGTCGATCCCGCGGGGTACGTACCGCTTGCAAGCCTACCTCTTCTACCGCCATCCGCTCGATCCACCTACGGCGCTGCCGCGCATGTACAGTCAGCTCTTCAATGGTAGCTCGAGCCAGTCTGACATGGTGGTTGTCCTTGAGCCTAATGGACAGGGCGTGGGTTTCATCTCAACCATCGAGCAGAATCTACGCCTACGCCTCGATGGGAACGTCTGTAGTGTGAATTAGGCCAGGATCGCATACCGCAGAGACGGATGACCTTCGTCTCTGCGGTATTATCTTATCGAAAACCGGAAAAGTACTCTATTGCAAGGAGCTGAAGGTTTACATCTGGTATAAGCCATAGCTTGGCCAGAGGCTGGTAAGTCCAGATACCCTGATCTCAACCAGTTCAACTTCACATTTCCCACGACTTCCTGGGGAGGAACCCTATGAGAATGTCCCGGCAATTTCAGCGATCACTCACGCTATGCATTATTGCAGTGATCGGTATGGTCATGGTCTGGCTGCTGGTCTCTCTGCCGCCGGCAGTTCGTGCCCTTGATGACGAGAATGGAACACTGGAAATCATTGATAACTCCCAGGCCGATTTTGCTGATGGCGTTTTTCAGCGCACTGTTGTTGCTGCATCGCCAGGATCGCCCAGTAACCCTGATGTAGTTGGTGCAGTTGAACTAGCGCCAGCCGGTGCGCTTAATCGCAACAAATGGTCAATCGCCGCGGCGCAGTTACCCCAGCCGCTCAGCGATGCGTCGGTGGTGAGCCTTGGCAGATATTTGTTTGTGATTGGCGGCGCAACCAGCCCGAATCCAGGAGAAGAAAACCGTTCTCGATACGTTTACCGTGGGGTAGTTAATCAAGAGACTGGGAGTCTGGAAACTCGCGATCCAGTTCCACCAGGTAATGATGCCTTCACCGCATTTTCCATTCCCGCCGTTGATCCCGGCCCTGAATGTGTTACAGATACACCACTGGCCGGACGTTCACGGGCCGGAGCGGTAGCCGTTCCAGCGACGACCGGCTCCAACTTGGGGTATATCTTTATTATCGGCGGAAGTATGTACGATCAGCGTTGCGCAACCTACGATTTCTCCACCAACATCGTGCAGCGGGCCACTATTGACGCAAGTGGCAATATCGTGAGTTGGATCGCACCCAATAACTGGCGCTTCCCAACGCTGGATATTAACGGAAATATCATTACTAATCCCGATTCACCCGATCTGCGCGGCATTCAGAACGTACAGGTTGTGCATGTACGCACCAGCAATGGTACTGATTACATCTATGCTATCGGTGGCCTTAGTATTGCCCCGAGTCAATTTTTGCAGGAGGATATATATCCACACGTCTTCTATACAAAAGTTGATAATAACGGCAATCTCGTCCATCCGACCAACGCTAGCGCGGCGACCGTATGGGCCAGACTCCCCGATCTCCCATTTACGATCCACTCTGGCACGGCAATTGCTACTAGCACCACCCGCATTGAAAGTGGTGTTCCGGTACAGAAAGATGCTATCTTCTTGCTGGGCGGATGCATTGATATTGAATGTAATACGCTCAACACGTCAGTACGCCGTGCCGATGTGAACCCGACCGACGGCACGCTAACCTGGACCAATCAGGTTGCTCGCACGAGCGGTGGTGGTACGCAACCGATCAATATTCAGGGCCGGCAAGGAGTGACTGGTATCAGCTTTAACAATCGGCTCTACTATGTTACCGGCTCAACTGCGACCGGTACGCCAGGTGCTTCTGGAGCTACTGCCACGATTCCGGTCGCTATTTATAATGACCAGTTCTTGCTTGAGGATTTGACTGCGAGTGGCAACTATTTCGTTGGGACCAATGAAACCAGCGACTATGTCCTACCATTACCAAATAGGCGGCTTAATGCGGCAGTTGCGCTGGTGCCAGCGGTTCCCCCTTCTAATGGCACAACTCAGGCCAATGCAGCATGGATGTACGTCATTGGTGGGTCAAATGAAAGTAACCAACCGACCAAAACCATTTTCGTTGGTGGTGTTGGCGGTGCAAATGAGACAACCGGTACCACCCGCGTCTCGGAAGGTTGGTACTACTCGAAGCCGTTTCCGGTGCTGACTAGTGGCGAAACCTCGCGATTGCTGGCGATCAAGTGGGCTACGGACTTGAATCGGCCAACACAAAACCCTGATGCTGACATTCGGATACAATTCCGGGCAGTGGTGACCAGCGGTACCTGCCGTGAGAGTGACTTTGATCCGTCCACGTCATCAACAAATCCCTCGCGCTGGCGTGATCTTGATGGTGATACGTCATCGCCTCTGCGTTCAATGAATGGTGAAAACGAGGTACGCTTGATCAATGCTTTCCCTGATGAAGAGATCAAAGCAACCTGTATGCAGTATCGGGCGCAATTTTTACAGGACCCTGGACTACCTACCTTTACGCCACGTTTGCGCTACTTTGCGGTCGAGAAGGTAGTTGCTGCCAAACCCGATATTCTGATCGACGAGTTTGATGTGCAAACAAACAGTGGGGGATTTGCCAACATTGTGCTCAGGTTGCGCAATTTGCGTAACAATAGTCTTTCAGCAACGCGCAGTGTCGTTGCGGCGAGTGGTGGAGGTAGTTTCTTCGTCGATCTCTGCATTGCACGTCGCACCAATCCTAGCACGCCAGCACTAACGGCCGTACCGGCGCCAGATCCGAATGCTGGGGATAGTGCTACACCTTCCTGCGCGACCGTCAGTGCCCAGGTGCCGAAAAGTGCGATGGAACCGGGTGCAACATACTCCATTGCGCTGAGCGAGTGGATAAAGGCGCAGGGTGGTGGCGCGGTTAATTGGAATGAGATATTCGGTGAACCGGGGACGTATGATATCGGTATCGTAGTTGACTACAACACTATGGCGGGTGAAGATGCACAAGGACGCAGTAATAATCGTGGTGAAAATGTCTCACCGCCGAATGGGATTATTCGCACGATTACGATTACCGCGCCGCCGAATCCACTGCCATCTAGTTACGAAATTTTTGTGCCGGTTATCCATCGTTAGCGGGTTGACCTTACCCTTACTTCCTTGTCAGGAAGGGAAGGTTCTTTTCCGCAGACAATGGTGGGGCAACGCGGTGCGTTGCCCCTACGGATGATGAAACATGTACAGACACCAACGTTGATCATCGTTACCGGTCATCCGGCAACGGGTAAGACAACGCTCTCACGGGCGCTGGCCAGTGGCCTGCGCCTGCCGTTGTTGAGCAAGGATACGTTCAAAGAGTTGATGTTTGATGGGCTGGGCTGGTCGGATCGGGAATGGTCACGAAGCGTTGGGGCTACAGCGATTTCAATCCTTTACCATACGGCTGCAACGATTCTGAGCAGTGGTCAATCGCTCATTGCAGAAAGCAACTTTCGCGCTGATCTGGATACAGCACGGATGCTGTACTTGCACGCTGTTGCTCCTTTTAAGCCCATCCAAATTCGCTGTACTGCCGATGGTGAAGTGTTAGTTGAACGTATTCTCAGGCGCGTTGTACAGCAGCAGCGGCATCCCGGTCACTGCGACGATTGCTCTCCCACCGATCTCGAGCTGGTGCGAACTCGGGGTGCTATTGAGCCATTACCACTCGGTGGACCGCTCCTTACGGTAGATACAACGTTTCCTGAACAGGTTGATGTGCCGGCGATTTTGCACTGGATAAGGGGGTATCTATAGTGTCTTCTGACCTTCCCCCTCGTCCCCTGTCGCAAGCGGAAGGGGGAAGGTGGGGGCTGGAGAAGAAGAACGTTGGCCCCCTCACGCAATGGTTGCGTGCTGGGAGTGCGTGCCGCTGGCCCGCATCCTGATGGATGGAACGGGGGGAACCGGTGTCAGCGCTGGTGCTGCGGAGCGGGCTTGGCGGCCCTCACCTTCCCCCCTAGCCCCCCTTCCTCTCCCGCGCTGCGGGCGAGGAAGGGGGGATGGTAGGAGGCTGTACCTTTTGCCGTTGTCCCCTGCCGTTTCTCGACGGGGCGAGGAAGGATGGTAGGGCCGCACCGTTCGCCGTTGTCTCCTGTCGTTTCGCCACGGGGCGAGGAAGGGGGGATGGTAGGGCCGCACCGTTCGCCGTTGTCCCCTGTCGCAAGCGGAAGGGGGAAGGTGGGGGCTGGAGAAGAAGAACGTTGGCCCCTCACGCAATGGGTACACGGGCACGGTACGTTCCCAATAAGAAATTCCGGTTTTTGATCAGGCTCTGAAAAGTTGACCGTGGTAATTCGGTTGAACCTTACTCCAATGGAGCGGGTTAGACACCTGCTCCTATCGTTCTGTTCAGGATCGATTCCATTGTGATAAAGTAGAATTAGCAGTCGGTTGTCCTAATATTGCATTTGTTAAGGAGAAAGCATAATGAGTCCGGCAATTATTCATTCAACTGCAACTGTCGATCCGAAAGCCGCCATCGGTGATAATACCCGTGTCTGGCATTGGACTCAGATTCGCGAGGATGTGAGCATTGGGAGTGAGTCCATCATCGGTAAAGGCTGTTATTTCGATGCCGGTGTAAAAGTCGGTAGTCGGGTTAAGATTCAGAGTAATGTTTCCGTCTTTCGTGGGGTAACGATTGAAGATGGGGTGTTTGTAGGCCCGCACGCCTGTTTTACCAACGATAAGACACCGCGTGCGATTAATCCCGATGGCACACTCAAGGGGTTAGAGGATTGGACGGTGACGCCGACGCTGGTGCGGTATGGAGCGAGCATTGGTGCTAATGCAACAATTGTGTGTGGTATCACGATTGGGCGTTTTGCCATGGTCGCAGCCGGTTCGGTAGTGACGCGCAGCATTCCCGATTACGGGCTAGTGATGGGCAACCCGGCCCGGTTGGTTGGCTATGTGTGCCCGTGCGGTGTGCGATTACCCGGTGGACCGGTGCAGCAGCCTGAAGCGCGGACCTGTCCGGCATGTGGGCGGGTAACAGTTGTTGGTGAAACAACTAGCGAATAGTATGTTGCACGACCGGCACTGCCAGTTGGTTGCGAGCAGCATCCCACAGTCCAAGTGGAGCAAGCTCAATCCGACCATTCGCCGGTTCGAGGAGAAACACAGCACGGGTAAAATATTGGGTCAGGCGACTCGTGCCATCGCTGAGCCGGCCTGTGAACGGTGTGCTGAGTGGATCACCGAATACAAATTGGCCACCGCCACGTTGCCAAAACTCTGCGAAGGGTCCTGATGACCAGTCGATGGGTGGCGCTGTGGCGTCAGCACCACCGTAGGCCAGCGCGATCATTGCCTCCTTACCCACTGCGGCCAGACGAACGTAGGTTATCGTGTCGCGTTGGGTTTCATCAACTTCGATGACTACTCGTGTGAAGCGTTGACGCATACCAGTGGTTGTTTCCGTCGCCGGAGCCAACGGTACCCCAAAACGGTCTTCACCACCCATTGCTCGCCAGAAACGGTAGATGACAGGCGGTACCGGTATTTCGTTAATCATTCCCGCTTCAGGCAAAGGTAATACTTCAGCGGAATGCCTCAGCACGGCGCGCAAACCGGCCAGATTCTCGGTGAACTCGATTTGGTCGCCGGTCAGCAGTTCAGGAGTAATCGCTGCAATTCCCAAACCGGCAGCCCAATCGTGCATTCCACCGGTGATCGTGTACCGATCCCAGAAACGGGTGTATTGATAACCGGCTGCCGCGGCATAAATTTGTGCCATCGCAATCGAAGGTGAGTGCTCACAACTGGCCGGAAAGACCAGCCCTGCGTTAGAGTGGAGAAAGATGGCACCTGCTGCATCGAGGAGAAAAGCCCGGATGATACGACTTTCAATCTGCGAATCTGGGTAGGGTCCACCAGTATCCGAGACAATACCGCGTGCACCCTGCACCCGAGGTCGCCAGTCATTCTCTGGGCAGGTATCGTGAGAGGTGTCCATGTTCCGGTTCAAATCCACTCCAGCCGCGTCGAAACGCCATCCACGGGCCAGCCCATCAGGATTAAGCACCGGAATGATCGCTAACCGCACGTCTGGCGGTATTTCAGTGGGATGAGCGCGAAAGTGCTCGATCAGGGCCAGTGCTAAGCGATAGGTATTGGCTTCAGGAGCGCCATGAGTGGCGCCGACGACCACCAGTTTACGGGAACCATCACCAAACACTACCGCCTCGATTGGGCGTCCTTCAGCGGAACGACCAATCTCGATGGTTCGTACCGGTGGCGCCTGCACAGGCACCACACGGTACAGATGACTGAATACAAGCAGCAACATCAGAACAACATGAATCATATTCCTTACAACCGTGCCTCTTCTTTCAGACGCAGATAGGTATTGACGACCGAAACGGTCAACTCAGTCGCCGGTATATCAAGAGTGAGCGCGCCACTGCGCTGAATCTGCTCGAGAAGGGTGCGGCGCTCATCGGCCAACTGCTCAGCGACCAAACGGCGGAACAGACCCTGACTATCACGTACCGGACGTCCGGCTACACCGGTTATGTTGGGATCGCTGATCGTAACCAGAAGCGGTAAATGACGACGCGCCAGGCGGCGAATTTGCGTGATCAGTGGTTGGACGACCGATGGATTCGTCACATCGGTAAAAATGACAATCAATGCTCGCCGTGGTTGGTGCTGTTCGATGTAATGTAAGGCAGCGCTCAGGTTAGCTTCAACCGGCTGTGATTGCACATTGTAGAGCGCTTCGAGCAGGCGTTGAAATTGTACTTTGCCTTTACGTGGGGCAATGAAATGCTCAACCTTACCGGCAAAGGTCAGCATCCCGGCCTGATCACCCTTCCTGAGAACCACAAAGCTGAGCATCAGGGCTGTGTTGACCACGTAATCGAGGCGGGTTAAACCGGGATCGGCTGGATTTAACGGATCGGCAACCGGAGTAGTCATTAATCGACCGGCATCGATCACCGAGATGATATGTTGACTGCGTTCGGCTTCAATCTCGGCCACAATCGGCTTGCCCCGACGAGCGGTTGCCTTCCAGTTAATTCGACGATACTCATCATCAGTTGTGTAGTCACGTAAGTGCTCGAACTCACCCCCCTGACCTAACTGTCGGATCGAACGCAAGCCTATGGTCTGCAATTGACCACGTCGCACCAATAGATCGTACTTGCGCGCTTCAAGCAGATTCGGATACACCTGCACCGGTCGGGAGGCCGGAAAGCGTACCTGGCGTTGGTGACAGCCGAGTATGCCTTCGTAGCGCATGACAATGTCGCCAAATTGATAATCACCGCGCCGTTGTGGACGCACGTGATAGCGTAATTCGCACAGACCAAAGGGTTCGGCAACACCCGACAACAGATCACGATCAACCGGCAGCTCAACTGGGTATTCATCACGCAATGTAAACCGTAGTGGCTGAGCACTGGTGTTGGTTACCAGTATGGTGATAAGATTGTCGGCTCCCAGTGAAAAGCGAGTGTCGTGCAATCGCTCAGCTTCAATCTGATCGGGTTGTGGCGATAACAGAACATCGCTGACCAGAATACCGCCGACCACTAGCAAATAGAGCACTGCTATCCAATTGAGAAAAGAGACAAATGCTGCACCGGCAATCAGTGGGGTCGCTAGTAAGACAAGAAACAAGAGTCGGGGGGTTGGCAGGATAGAACCCATGTGCATGATGCCCTTTGCTGCTCACCGATGCGATGGCAGATCATAGCAGTCTTGAAAGAATTGTGTTCGTCGCACTGATACTCTGACAGATACGGTCAGGTATGATTTGGTTCTATTATAATCGACACGGATCAAATATCTGCTATGATGACAACCAGCACGCATATTGGCAGGGGGAAATTGTACGCATCTAGAGCCAATGGCACTTTCGTGAGCGGTTGTACTGCCTCGTTCAGAAAGAGACGCTTACCCGAACCTTACGATAGAGAGCGGTTCAGACTATCGCTCATTCTCGGCAACAAAAGCCGTCATTGTCAGGAAAAGCCATTGTGTTACATCAGGACTGCATTCATTTATGATCTGGCAACGTCTCAGAACAACGCCGTGGTACGCCTGGCCAACGCTTAGCCTTTCAACGGCAGAAGGCTCGCTTATCTTCATGGCAGCCTTTCTCATTTCAGCAGCGCTAGGCGTAGTCCGGCAAATCCTCTTTAATGCTCATTTCGGAGTAGGTGAAGAAGCAGCAGCGCTCTACGCGGCGTTTCGACTTTCGGAAACGGTTAGCACATTGATTGCCGGTGGTGCCTTAACCAATGCCCTTGTTCCCCACCTTCTGATCGCAGCGCGCAAGAATGGACGTGCCATCTCGTTGTTGGTCAGCCGGATGTTAACCCTGATGCTGGTGGTCGCCATACCGGTTACTTTTACCCTCTGGCTCAGTGCACCGTCACTCCTGCGCTGGATTGTTGCGCCGGGTCTTGATCCGCAAACACAAGCACTCGCGACGTTACTGACGCGCATCCTGATTGCCGAAATCGTGCTCCTCACTGCTGAAGGTGTTCTCAGTGCGGTATTGATTGCTCGTGGTCAGTTCTTTTTACCAGCAGCAGGAATTGCTTTACGTAACACGATGATTATTCTGACTCTGCTTATGCCAGAACCGACCATCGTGACGGCGGCTATTGGTTCGCTGGGAGATTCGGTGATCCAACTGGTAATCTTGATCCCCGGCCTCTGGCATCATCGGCTCAAGCTGCGACCGGCATGGCATCTGCGCGATCCACTGGTACGAGGGACTCTCCACCTGGCGATACCTGGTGCGATTTCAGGGACGATCAACTATGGAAACGCTATCGTAGATACTGCGATTGCCAGTTTAGGCGGCCAGGCAACTGGATTGGGCGCAATGCACAACGCCCTCTTGCTCGGTAACTTACCGCAACGGCTGTGTGGCATGGCAATTGGTCAGGCTGCGTTTCCCTATCTGGCTGCGGCTGCGGTAAACCGTCATCGTGCCCTGTTTCGACAGCGCTGGCTTACTGCTGTTGGGATCGCCGTCATACTCGCCACCTTCAGTGCGCTGGCCTTAATCGGTGGCGGTCGCTGGTTGATCCGACTGATCTTCGAGCGTGGAGCCTTTGATAGTGCGGCTGGCGATCTGACCTTTGCTATTCTCCAGGTATTTACCCTTGGCCTACCGATTTACGTCATTGTTGAGATCAGCGGACGGGCGATGGTTGCGCTTGGTGATGCCCGCACACCACTGATGGCCAATGCTGCCCAATTGCTCAGTCGGCTGGGGGTAGCGATGGCGTTGTGGCCAACAGTCGGTGTTCTGGCCGTTCCCATTGCCACAGTTGCCAGTGGGGTCGTTGAAGTCACGATCCTGTGCGGTATGCTGTTCTACCGGCTTCATACGCCGGCAGAATGGCACATTACAGCCGATACTATCGTTGAAGGATCGTAGGGACGATGTACCGCATCGCCCCTACAAATGCAACTGGGAGAGCAGAAAGCTACCGGAGGAATCTCACCTTTCAGGAAAGTTCGGCAAGACGCTCACGGAGGCGGGCCAGAGCGGCTTGCGCTGCTTCCAGTCCTTCACGTTCACGTTGAATAACGTGTGCGGGGGCTTTACTGGTAAAGCTCTCGTTATTCAGGCGTGCAGTGCGACGAGCCACATCAGCCTCAGCCTGAGCAAGTTCTTTTTGCAGCCGTGCCCGTTCGGCAGCCAGATCGATCATACCGGCCAGGGGGAGGAAACATTCGACCGCCCCGATCACGATTGATGCTGCCTGCGCAGGACGCTCGTTGAGTTCAGGAACAATCACCAGATCATTGATAGCTATGCGAGCCAACCGACTGATCAGTGGTGCCTGTGACTGTAAGAGGTCAGTACGTTCACCGGCTACGATAGTCGCTGCCACCCATTTTGCCGGTTCGACCTTGTACTCACTGCGCACGTTGCGAATGGCAACAATGAGTTCCTGCACCAGCTTCCAATCGGCTTCAACCGCCTCTTCCTGAAAACCTACCATCGGTGTCGGATACGATGCGTAGCTCAAGGTACGTAGACCAAGTTCGTTGAACGGCATCGTTGGTTCTGGATCAGAGCGTTGGTAGGCCTCGGTCAAATACCGCCAAACCTCTTCGGTGACGAAGGGCATAAAGGGATGTAGCAAACGTAAGCTTCCGTCGAGAACGGTATAGAGAACCTTGCGGGTCAACAAGGTACGCTGCTCATCACCTTCGAGCTGAACTTTAGCAATCTCGACGTACCAATCGGCAAACTCACCCCAGAGAAAATCGTGAATTTGTCGCCCAGCTTCACCGAAATTGTACCCTTCCAGCAAGCGATCCACTTCGGCCACCAGGCGGGCGTAGCGTGAGAGAATCCAACGGTCGGCGAGGGTATAGGGTTCCGTCTGCAACGACTCGAGACTAACCTTGCTCGATTCGTCACGCGGCAGACCATCCAGTTTACCGATCACAAAGCGAGTGATATTCCAGATTTTGTTAGCAAAATTACGAGCCGACTCGATCCGTTGCGGGTTGAGATTGACATCCTGGCCAGGTGTACCACTGGTGACCAAGGTATAACGCAGCGCATCAGCACCGTACTGCTCGATGATGTCGAGAGGATTGATCACATTGCCAAACGTCTTCGACATCTTACGGCCATGCTCGTCGCGCACCAGGCCATGGAGATAAACCGTGTGGAAGGGTGGTTGACCGGTCAAATAGCACCCCATCATCATCATCCGGGCTACCCAGAAGAAGAGAATGTCGTACCCGGTTTCCATCACGCTGGTGGGATAGAAACGACGGTAATCTTCAGTATCATCGGGCCAGCCAAGCGTGCTGAAGGGCCAAAGGCCAGAGCTGAACCAGGTATCGAGGACGTCGGGGTCTTGCACACCTTCAGCCGGTGGCGGCTCATCGGGGTCGGGGACGACGATCGAGCCATCAGGCATATACCAGACCGGGATGCGATGCCCCCACCAGAGCTGACGCGAGATACACCAGTCTTCAATGTTTTCAAGCCAGTGAAAGTAGACCTTCTCAAATCGTTCAGGTACGATCCGCACCCGCCCATCGCGCACAGCGGCAATTGCCAGATCGGCTAGCGGACGGGTACGCACAAACCACTGTTCAGAAAGGAGTGGTTCGATCACTTCGCCACCGCGTTGACTGATGCCAACATTCATCTTATGCGGTTCGGTCTTAACCAAGAGACCCTCACGTTCGAGATCGGCCAGGATGGCCTTGCGACATTCGAAGCGATCTAGGCCCACGTAAGGTCCACCCGCTTCATTGATCGTGGCATCAGGATTGAAAATATTAATCATCGGTAAGTGGTGGCGCTTACCGACTTCATAGTCATTCTTATCGTGGGCTGGCGTAATCTTGACCGCCCCAGAACCGAATTCGGGATCGACGTACTCATCGGCAATAATCGGTATAGGACGGCCTAACGCCGGCAGAATAGCTTCCTTGCCAACCAAGTGAGCATACCGTGCATCACCGGGTGAAACGGCTACCGCTGTATCACCCAGAATCGTTTCAGGGCGTGTCGTCGCCACGGTGATAAACTCGGTTGCACCGGCTGCCCATTGTCCCGATCCCCAGGGTACTGTTGGGCCAGACCAATCCGCAGTACGAATTGGATAGCGCACGTACCAGATCGAGACTTGACGTTCTTCGTATTCGACCTCAAGGTCGCTAACTGCGGTCTGTAATTTCGGTGACCAGTTGACTAGATAGGTACCGCGGTAAATCAGACCATCATCGTAGAGCCGCTTAAATGCGGTGTGTACTGCCCGCGAAAGACCGGGATCGAGAGTAAACCGCTCACGCGACCAGTCGCACGAGGCACCGAGTCTGCGCAACTGACGAGTAATCTCACCGCCGTACTTTTCCTTCCATTCCCAGGTACGGCGCAGAAACTCTTCACGTCCAACTGCCTGGCGCGAGGTACCTTCACGTTCGAGCAACTTCTCAACCTGAGTTTGGGTAGCAATACCGGCGTGATCGGTACCAGGTACCCAGAGCGTCTGGTAGCCTTGCATACGGCGCCAGCGGATCAGCAGGTCTTCAATCGCCACAAACATCGCGTGACCGAGGTGCAACTCACCGGTAACGTTCGGTGGAGGAATGGAAATAACAAACGGTGGCCGCGGCGCATCGTCACGCGGTGCAAAAAGACCACTCCGTTCCCACCATGCGTAGAGTCGCTGCTCGACGAGACGATGTTCGTAGGCTTTATCCATCTCTAAAGGACGGGCAGCAGTCGAATCGGTCATAAATACCTCAACAAAAAGCAATTGTATCACGTCATATTATTGACATTATTATACCAGTCTTTGCGACAAATCGGTGTCAGACAGTTGTTGGCCGTACTATTGAAGGAACCTGTCTCACCTATCATTACACGGTGTGGTAACGGTGGCTGAGACCGGATCGGGAACTGGCAGTTAGCATCCCTAGCAGATTGGCACAAGATGATTTCAAGTACAATGTGATCAGACGATGTTGCAAGACGGCTTGATGAGCATTTGAGGAACTATGATCCCACTTATCCAACTACACAACATCACAAAAGTGTACATTATGGGCGAAACCGAAGTCCACGCGCTGCGGGGTATTTCGCTCAGTATTCAACAGGGTGAGATGGTCGCAATTATGGGACCGTCGGGCAGTGGAAAGAGCACACTGATGAATATTATCGGTTGTCTTGACCGACCAACGTCAGGCGAGTATTTGCTGGAAGGGGTCAATGTTGGCGAACTGAGTGACGATGAACTGGCAATTATTCGTAACGAGAAGATTGGCTTTGTGTTCCAGCAATATATGTTGCTCCAACGCACAACGGCGTTGCGGAATGTTGAATTACCGATGCTCTATGGCAGAGGGCGTCCTGATCGCCGGGAACGAGCACAGCGCGCTTTGGAAGCAGTAGGTATGGGAGACCGTCTGCATCACCGTCCGAATGAGTTGTCGGGTGGGCAACAGCAGCGCGTCGCGATTGCGCGGGCATTGGTGAATGAACCGCGCATCATTATGGCTGACGAGCCAACGGGCGCGCTCGATACCCGTACCGGCGCTGAGATTATGGGTATTTTTCAGCGACTTAACGCCGAACAGGGAATTACTGTCATTTTGGTCACACACGAGCATGATGTTGCACAATACGCCGAGCGAATTATCAGTGTGCGTGACGGGCTGATTGCTGACGATCAAGTGGTAAAGGGGCGGCGGATGGTTTGAGAGAGTTTCTGGAAATACCGCTCTATACCCTGTAGCGCGGGCTTTAGCCCGCGTCTTGACATCGGCCGCGGACCTGAGTAGCGCGGGCTTTAGCCCGCGTCTTGACATCCGCCGGAGCCTGAGTAGCGCGGGCCTTG
>NZ_JPIM01000008.1 GCF_000735195.1 Chloroflexus sp. MS-G | reverse complement strand
GACCACCGAGATAGCGGTAGACACAGCCACTGAGGAGCTGCGGTGTTAACGACGGGCGTGCTCCCGGTCGGCAACCACCCACACCACGACTATCGCTCGTTCGTGGATCGAAACGCTGACCGCCTACCTCAACCGCGACCAGACTCCAGCCAACAACCCGCATCTGATAGGCGTAGGGCCACGGTAGCGGTTCATCGGCGAATGTCAACGAACCGATTTGTGGTGTCAGATCAAGCACCTCACCACTCGGCCAGGCAATCTGTGAACCATCAGAGAGATAGACACCGTTGGTTTGACTGGCATCACGAGTAGCCGGATCAAGGGTTGAACGGATTGCCACCCGCAGATCACCGGTCGCTGTACCAATCGTGGTCGGCGGAGGAACGACCTGAATAGAGAGGGAGGCAATATTATCAACTGGATCATCGCCGGGCGTCGTAGTAGTAACGCGAGCCATAGCGGGTAAGACCGTTCCGGCAGGCACCTTTGTCTGAACCACTACCTCAATCCGCGCCGCAGTTTGCGGTGCCAGCGTAGCCAAATCCCAGCGCAAACGCTGCCCATGCTGAGTAGAGGGCGGTAGGCTAGCTCCCACTAGTTGCACGTCTGCCGGCAATTCAAGTTCGAGAACCGTATTCTCAGCAGCCCGTGTCTGCGCCGGACGACGGCGGTAAAGGTTGCCGTACTCAATGGTGTAGGCAAAGACACTCCCCTGACCGATAATGCTGCTGGGCGCGTACAGTTGCACGAACGGATTTGGACGCACGATCGCCACTGTCGCACTGGCCTGATTATCCTGCTGATAGATAGGGATTTCGGGAGTCGTTGTTGTGATAGTAGCAGTAGCACTCAATTGATCGGCATTGATAGGCGCCGGTACCGCCAGCTCTAGCCGTAGTTGATTATCGGTAGCTGGCGCCAGATCGCCCAGTGCGCAAACAAGCTGACTGCCATGACGCTGACAGAATGCCGGATAGTTCGTAAGCGTGGTATTAGTCGGTAGTTCTACGGTGAGGGTTGCATTACGTGCAATGCCATTTCCGTGATTCCGATAAGAAACCTGCAACGTGCTCAGCTCGCCAGCCGCTGCCGGAGCCGGGACAAAGGCCAGCGTGACTGCCGGATTGGGGTGCAGGTAGAGTGTCCTGACGGTTGCGACATTATCGGACGGTTCATCGCCAGCAGTTGTCGTGGTGACAGTTACTCGATTATCAAAGCGGTCGATCATACCGATGCGTGGTTGAGTCTGGAGACTGATCGTAACCTCCTGACCAGGCGCCAAACTACCGAGATTGCAACGAAAAGTACGATCTGCACCTTCGTAACGACAGGCTCCGCCAGGCGCACGCAGGATACTGACAAAATCAAGCTGGGGCGGTAATGGGTCGCTGACCACAACATTGGCGGCAGCAGCACTCCCCTGATTAACAACTTGTAGCGTGTAAAGCAGGTGATCACCACTGAGAAGTGTTACCGGCGCTGATTTGCTGATCCTCAACTCGGCGCGCGTCAGACGAGTGTATTTTGTCGCGCTATTATTCGTCTGGTTCGTATCCGGAGGATTGGCGCTGATCGTCGCCGTCGTATCGACCATCCGGCTCAGGGAACGACCAATCGTCGTTGGCGCACGCACACGCACATCAATCGTGCCGGTACTATTTGGATGGACACGGCCAAGCTGCCAGGTCAGTACCGATCCCTGTTGAGTAACTGGCCGACTGGAATCTAACAAACGCATTTCGGTCGGTAATATCATGTGTATGACAACATTGGTTGCCGTAACCAGACCGGTATGGCGATAACTGATGGTGTAACGAAACTCATCACCGACCACCACCTCAGTTGGCGCTCGCAGCTCAACACTCAGATCCATCTGTGGCTGAAGGGAAGTCAGACCAACATCAATATCTGATCGGATCATGCCGCGATCAATCGCCAACGGTGGACTAAAACCGCTCTGTTCATCAATATCGCTATCGCGTTGGGCGTCGCCACCACGACCAGATGGAGCGAAGGCATAACCTTCTGGCAAGCTAACGACAACTCGATACTGACCTGGTTCGAGGTTCGTAAAACTGTAACGTCCCTGCGCGTCACTCACCGTCGTGCGAGGATACACATTCACGGTGGGCGCCGAGCCAGAAACTCGCTCTATCCGTATCGGAATACCGGCAATACCCGGCTCTTGATCGTCTTGCACGCCATTACGATTGACATCGTGCCAGACCAAATCGCCAATCGTCGCCGCCTGAAACTGACGAGTCAGCCCAATATCGACATGCCGTACCCGTTCTGCACGAAGTGGTAATGATAATGCACTACCCGTCACCCCATTACCGGTGTGGCGACCGGCAAACTCCACGACACCGAAGATCGGATGCGCATCGCTATCGCGGGTATCATCGGCGCCAGCGTTGAGTGGTGCATAGACCATACCGGCCAATGGCCGACCTGCTAAAAATTCAGTCGGTGCAACACGCATGTGTAGGGCACGGTTCGGAGGAACAGCAACCGTGTAGCTCCCGTCAGCGGCTGTTACTACACTCCCCAGCGGAATTGCACGTTCAGGCTCCAGAATCTCAACCATTACGCCTGCCAACGGTGGTTCACCAGCCTCACGTAGACCATTGCCGTTGACATCGTGCCAGAGTTGACCGCTCACGAACGCATAGGTACAAAGAAGCTCGAGATCACCCAGTGAAGTTGACTTATTACTACCGGGTGGAATGAGGGTAACTGATCGGAGCGGCAGCGGCTGATCTGAGGTATAGAGCATCAATCCGGAAGCAACAGCACCGAGCAGCGAGGTAGCAACAATCGTCTCTGTACCGTTTGGATTGGGAATAGCCAACAGACTACCCATGTGATTTTCGACATGGGCTGGTCTATCACCGGGGAAAGCATGCAGATGATCATTGAGCCAATCGGTCGGATTGGCCTTCATCGTAAAAGTCGGGTCATCAACATTTACCCGATCCGTGCGTTCGGTCGCAAGAACTTCCAATACCCACCGGCCATCACTATTCTGCCGATAGTTCAGCGTATCCCCTTGCGCAGTAGTGTTGTAATGACCCTCCGGAGGCTTACCAAAGAATGTCAGATCACCGAGACGATCACGGATAGCGAGACGGAGAAATTTTCCATCAGGGCTAAATTCGATATCGGTCAGAAATGGTTGGGGATTAAAAATAGTTTGAAGTGTACGGTAGATAGGAAGTCTTGTTAGATTTTCATTCCAAGCATTCCATCCGGTAACCTCACCGTTTGGCTTCAACGATTTCAGCATATCAAGATATGTTGAAATAGCAAGTCGATTGTTAAAAGTAGCATTAACGAGCGGTTGATGCAGAACACGTTTCCAGCTATTGTGAGAAATGAGCCACTCTAACACAAAGACTTGCGGTTCACCATTAGGAGCTGCTGTATCGGTAACCCCAACCATCAACCTGGGGCTACGGGTTATTGGATCAAGGCCTGGCGCAAACTCGAGCGCAAATGGTCGCAGATTCGCCACCGTTTGTTGATTGGCGCTAATATGCTGAAAGGGAATTGGTATCGGTGATAGACGTTGTGGAGTTTCGCCAGTAATGTCGTACCGTTCAAGCTGACGGGTGTTGAGATTGACGATAAACAGCGTAGTACCATCCGGGCTAATTTCCATATCACCGAGGCCACTCTTACCTACTGCGGCTAGAATGTGGGTATCGTCACGATCATTTGTTGGGCGATCTAAGCCGGCATTAGGGACAGTGAACGATGGACGCCATTGACCGTCGTTGAAGCGGTATTCGTAGACACCACCAGGGCCGAGTGGACCATAACTGGTAAAGCGACGGGTAAAGGCAGCGGCAAACAGACGGCGAATCCCACTGATCGCACCATCGTCATACGCCAAACCGTATACCGAGCCAATGCCACTATTGTTCGCAATTCGTCGATTGTAGCCACCGTTAGTCGTACCGATCGGCGCCAGCATCTGTTTGACACCGCCCACAGTAACCCGCACAAGCGCCGGATCGTTAGCTACAACTGGGGTGTAAATCGTATCGGCAAAGCAGGTGGTTGCCAGATCAAGATCACTGTTCAGGCACGGTACCGCACTGGCAAAGCCACCGGTGCCGGTCTGCGCTCTAGCTGGTGATGACGGTAACGATGGCAGCAATAGGAGCATTATCAGCATCATCAAGATAGAGATCCGACCGCTGCGCAAGAAGCGGGGCAATGTCATTGCAATGTCTCCTTCATCGATTTCAAGCACGCCCTCACTCAGAGCGCCACCAGTAGTAGCACCCAGCGAGGGACTTCTCAGTTGCTAAGGAAAGTACTTACCGTCCGATGAAAGGGATATGTACGATATGAGGAACCGAGGTACTATTCAGTTGAATCGGTGTAATGGGTTGGCCGTTACCGGCTCGATCAAACACCCTAACCTGGAGGGTATGCGCATGGTTGGGTACTGCCCCCAACGCAACTGCCAATTGATAGGGAGTGCCATCACTGACAAGGGCGGCTGTTGTTACGGCCTGTACTTCATCATCGGTCAGAATGTGGAAAATTGGGGTACCTATGGTTGTTCCATCACGGGCCAAAAATTGCCATTCGACAGCCCTCGGCAAGGGTGCATACGCATCGGCAAACTGCCCGCTCATGATCAGCCGGGTAGACTGACCGGTCGTCTCTACTGTGGCATTGGTATTGGTAAGTACAGGTGGCGTCACATCACGGGTGACAACGAAATCAATCTGCCGGGAGTTTGTTATACGTTCACCATTGACCACAACCGTAGTCACGATTTCCCCCTCACGTTCGGGTAACGGAAAGTCTCGCTGAAACTCCTCTTGTGGGCTAAGCGAGAAATCGTGAAATACAATACCGGGTTCGTACCAGATCGCTATATACCCATCGTGTCCACCTGAATGGTTTATCACGCGCAGAGTAACGTGATCACGGTTAGTATAATAGTTCATAGCCCGTTCGGGCGACACAATTTCAATCGTGACCTGAATCGGTGGAGCTTTAATAAACGGTGCACTGAGCGAAATAATTGTTCCATCAAGATCGCGTAGCTGAACATAGACGATCGGCGGATCCTGACTCAGATCTTCATCAGTAATCGTCAGACAACGTGTGGCTGTGCCATCCTGAACCGTGAACCACAGCCAACGCTGATCGTCGGTTGGTTCTTGATTCCAACGCCAGCGTACCGCGTCGATGGTCGATGGAAGATTGGTAAAGAAACCATTGACACACCAATCAAATTCAATGTAGTTGTCTAACTCCATATATGGTTGCGCTGGCTGAGCAGCAAGTGGTTGTGAGCACAATACGAGAACCCACATCAGACACCAGCTAACAATCCATAGTGAGCGGGGCTGATTGTTCAGACGCATGATGTATCTCCCGTTAATGCGTAAGAATGTATTGCGCAACGTCTCGACCGAGTGCCATGCCTTGCATACCATCCATCACCCAATGCACACCACCAATGATGCGCGAGCGGGTCGCATCGGCAGCCTGCGCAACCAACAGATCCTTATGCTTTGGAAAGGCTATCATCAGCACATTCGCAGCCGCCGAGCTAAATGCAGCATGGCCTGATGGATACGATGGGTGTGGCGGTGTCGGCAACGTCGGCTGCCAATCCGGTTCAACCAGAGCCATCCATTGTTCTGGGCGAACAAAACCGTAGAGATACTTGTTGTGCCAGCAGACAACCGCCGTGTCATGCATCGTCACACCGAGATACGCGAGGAGGGAAGCGGTCTGTAGCTCATCAAGATTACCGACCACAGCCATCGTGATGGCGGTTTCAAACCACAAACCGGGGACAGTGACCGTACCAACGTCGGCATGCCATTTCCACGCCAGTTCCCGATGCTCATCGGTAAGCACTTGTTGCGCGGCAAGAAATGTCATTCGCTCTTGTTCCATGCTGTCACTCGCCCAGTCAGGAGGTGGTGGCAGAATGATCGCATCGCCAGAAGGAATCAGCACCGTTTTAACATCTCCCCAGTGTGGATCAAGCGGTAACTTCTCGGTATACCAGGCCCCCACTGCGGGTAGGGTTACTTCCCGCACGGCATCACTGCCATCAGCTTGTGCCCATGTCACAACCTGCTCACCAACCGCACGCCCGATTTGAAAGCTGCGTTCAAGCTGCACGGCTGGTACCGGCTCTCTGCGCCATAATCCCTGCCAGCGCGCTTCGTAAACAGACCGATCAATATTTTCGCTATGCTGCGGATGCAGGTAGCGCAGTACCGGCCAGACAGCACCGGCCAACAACGCCACGTGATCAACCTTTTCTTTCGCCTCAGACCCGACCACAAGTGCATCATTTAGCGCCACCGAAACCAACATCAGCTCACGGGCCGCTCGCGTTGGCGGCAGCCCATCACGGGCAATGTAGCGCAGAGCAGTTTTGATCCAGTCGGTCGTGAATCGGTGCACAATACCGGTGGATGGTGATGAGGGAAGATTTTCAGGCACAGGATCACTGGCTACCGTTGCCAACACCTCCGCCGTATCGCCGATAAGCCAGAGGCGCGGCTTGAGGAGGTTGTTGAAACCGCCCATCGGCACCTGAATATCGGCAGATGTGCGCTGGTTAGAGGTAGGAACAGTTGCCGGTGAGACAGCACAGGCGGTCAGGAGGACGAACAGCATGACCAGTTGAACGATTCGCATAAGCACCTCATTGCTAGAAACGTGTTCAATAATAAAAGCGCATGAGATGCCAAAAAGATACGCAGAAATTTTGACGAATTTTGCAAAGTGAGGGACCGAGTACTAGTGAGAGGTAGGGGTTGGTGAAGTTTTCGGCTCCGGCTTGCCTTCGCTAACCAAATAGCTCAAAAACGAAGCGCCACCGACGAACATCACGCACCTGCTAACAGTGTGCTAACGACAACCCCTGAACTGTGCGGTTTCCTTGGGATCCCAGTGCTCAGCAGGAGCATCAGTTGAAGTGGCACCCCCTCACCTTCCCCCCCTGCCCCCTTCCTCTCCCACGCTGCGGGAGAGGAAGGGGGGAGGACGGCGCGGGGGCGATCCTGCGGCAGTCAACGATACCGCGTTCACCAACCTCCCCTCTCCCACGCTGCGGGAGAGGGGCCGGGGGTGTGGGCCGCCCGCACCTTCCCCCCTGCCCTCTTCCCCTTCCACCAGCGA
This sequence comes from Chloroflexus sp. MS-G, assembly GCF_000735195.1. Taxonomy (GTDB): domain Bacteria; phylum Chloroflexota; class Chloroflexia; order Chloroflexales; family Chloroflexaceae; genus Chloroflexus. Next base: position 60,936 of record NZ_JPIM01000008.1, on the reverse strand, counting down.
CGAGGAAGGGGGAACGTGGGGTGACTGGAGAAAGGTTGGCGCCTCCTCACGCAATGGTTGCGCAGGCACGGTACGTTCCCAATAAGAATTTCGGGTTTTTGATCAAGCTCTTAGTTGTGCAGGCCAGCGGCTCGCGTTGTGCGATGTGCAACTGGAACCCATCGTCTGCGTATCCCCCGCAAGCGCGAGCAGAGGGGTGGAACCCTTCTCTCGCGCCTACCCTGCTTTCCGTCGCCACTGTCGGCCAGGATCAAGAACGTTGAAAACCCCTACACCCGACGCCCAAACTGCCGTTCCAGTTGGGCAGGCGTCATGAGGATCATCGTCGGACGACCGTGCGGACAGGTGCGCGGACTGACACACTGTTCAAGCTGCTGCAACAATTGACGCATCTCATCGTGAGAAAGGGGTTGGCCGGCACGCACTGACGTGTGGCACGCCAGCGTAATCAACATTGCTTCGTGCCAATCGCGAGGACTACTGCCACCGCGCCCGGCAAGATACTCGACAATCTCGTGAATTGCCTGCGCTAACTCATCGACCGGCAGCGTCGCCGGTATTGCCCGAACCAGGACGCCAGTTCCCCATGGTTCGAGCACAAACCCCCATTCTGCTAATCGATCAGCATTCCCCAGCAGCAGCGCACTCGCTTCCGGACTAACCTCAACGGCCTGGGGAATGAGCAACTGTTGCGACTCGACGGCACGCTGAGCATATTGGTTCATTAACTTTTCGTAGGTGATGCGTTCGTGCGCAGCATGCTGGTCGATCAGGTACATCCCTTCAGGTGCTTCAGCCACAATATAGGTTAAGCCCACCTGCCCAACGACCCGCAACGGTGGCAGAGCAGCAGTAGTGGTTGAGGTTGAGGTTGAAGGCGACAGCGGAGGGTTTGTGTCATCGGGCACAGGATCAGCCGCTGGCGTCGGTAACGGCGTATCGAGCGTAACCGCCGGCGATCCCGCATCCCAACGTGATCGATCACGATCCCAGACAGAAGCACCAACTCCCCACGCCGATGGTGTTGTGCTCGCTTCCTGACCCAGCCGACGCAACTCAAAGCGTCGCTGTACTGTCGCTGGATCAGGTGCTTCCCAAGTCGGAACACCGGCACCGCTGATTAAGGCATCACGAATAGCTCGGCCCAATACACTGTAGACATGGGCAGCATAACGGAACTTCACCTCACTCTTCGTTGGGTGTACATTCACATCAATGGCCGACGGATGCACTCGCAGATCGAGAATAGCGATCGGGAAACGCCCCTTCATCAACATTGTATGGTAGGCATTTTCGATCACTGCCGCCAACGCTCCGCGCGGTTGCAAGACGCGCCGGTTAGCGAAGAGTGACAGATAGTTGCGTGAGCTGCGCGTCAGTTCTGGTGGTGAAATGAGACCATTTACAGACACCCAGGTCTCATCGGCGCCAGCCTCTGCCTGTACCGACAACAACGCCTTACCCACTTCCAGCCCGTATAGCTCGACGGCCACTGCGCGAAGATCACCATCGCCACTTGTTTGCAATGCCATGCGCCCATCAATCAGCAGTGTAAAACTGACTTCAGGATACGCCAGCGCGTATTGCTGCACAATCGCACTGATAGCACCAGTTTCAGTCGCTTCAGAACGGAGATACTCGCGACGGACAGGCGTATTGTAGAAGAGGTTCCGTACCGTGATCGTCGTCCCCACCGGACATCCACACGGCAGACGCGATTGCACTTCACCACCGGCAATCCGCAGCTCGACTCCAAGCTCGGCATCGGCAACCCGCGTCACACAAATGACCTGCGCAACACTGGCAATACTCGGCAAAGCCTCACCGCGAAAACCTAACGTCCGAATCGCCCACAAGTCATCAGCCGAGCTGAGTTTGCTGGTTGCATGACGGGCGAAGGCCAGTTCAACCTCATTGGCCGGAATACCACATCCGTCGTCTTGAACTCGAATCTCGCGCAGCCCACCACCCCGTACTTCGATCAGAATCCGCCTCGCCCCCGCATCGAGTGCATTTTCCAGCAGCTCCTTTACGACCGAGGCCGGCCGTTCGACGACTTCGCCGGCGGCGATCTGTGCGGCAATGGTTTCATCAAGCAGACGAATGGGCATACAGCATTATCCGGTGTCTTATAAGCCAGATGCGATTGTGTAATAAGAGCGAGACAACGTTCACGTTGCGATGATCAGATAATCAAACAAACGTTCGATTATTATTCTACCACGTTTTATCGCTGTCTATTTACACCGGCAGCAAATACCCGATCAGCGAGTCTCGGTTGGGATGACGGTTGCCGGAACGGTGATCGTTGGGATAGGTGTAGCAGTGACAACAATCGTTGGTGAACTGAGCAAGGGGGCGGGTGAAGGCGTATCGTTTAACAGAATTGAAATGGCCAGACCTATCAGCAACACAAACACCAGAACAGCGCCTCCCAAACCGATCGGTGAAAGTGGTCGTGCCATCGGCGGCGTTGTCGGCGCTGATGCAGCGGCTCCCGTCCTAGACGCCACATCGCTGCTATCAACCTGAGCCACAACAACTGTAATATTGTCAGGCCCACCGCGTGAGTTTGCTTCATCTACCAACCGCCGGGTAGCAACATCGAGAGGATGCAAACTAACAATCGCCGCAATCTCATCATCAGTCAACAAACCGTGCATCCCATCGGTTGAGAGCACAATGGTGTCACCCGACAAAAGAGGTTCGCGAAAGAGATCAACCTCCACGTGGGATTGATGACCGATAGCACGGGTAATGATATTGCGGATCGTTGACGTGCGGGCTTGCTCGGCAGTGATAAGACCAGCAGCTACCTGATCGCCTATCAGCGAATGGTCATTGGTTAGTTGACGGATCTGACCTTCACGCACCAGATACGCCCGGCTGTCACCAACATTCGCAACATAGAGTGTGTTATGCCAGAAGAATGCCGCCACAGCCGTGGTGCCCATCGTGCCACGACCTTCTTGATATACCCGCTGGTTGGCAGCGATAAAGGCCTGACGCAACCCTTCAGCCGGATCGCTCTGTGGGCGAAAAGAATTAATAATTGTCTCAACTGCTAACTTGCTGGCAACTTCACCAGCGAGATGACCTCCCATCCCGTCGCAGACAACGAGCAGCGTCCCCTGGTCGATCTCGGTACTCCCGAAAGCGTCTTGATTAACTTCACGCCGCTGACCAACATCAGTTCGGCCATTATATCGCACACGCATTGGCGACTCCATTGCCTCAATGCCTGCCATCATTACAAACGTCGTTTGCAGACGCTCTCAGAGCGTGATCGAAAACTCGAATTTCTCATGAGGCTCGTACCGTGCATCTGCAACCATTGTTCTGTTCCGCCAGGCACCGCACGTTCCCACTGCCGAGCGGGCTGCCCTCACCCCCATCCCCTCTCCCGCGCTGCGGACCGCCCTCACCCCCAGCCCCTCTCCCGCGCTGCGGACCGTCCTCACCCCCGGCCCCTCTCCCGCGCTGCGGACCGCCCTCACCCCCAGCCCCTCTCCCGCGCTGCGGGAGAGGGGTGATCTAAGAGGAAGGGGCCAAGGGGAAGGTGAGGACCGCCAGGCGTGCTCCGCAGTATTGGCCCTGAAACCGTTGCAACCCTGTTCCAGCGCGTCGCAGAGACGTATGCCTTGCCCACCAGCGTTCCCCGAAACACTCTATGACATACCATTGTCGAGCCTCATCGAAAGCCGGATTTGATCATGCTCTCAGTATGACTGACCATTATCATCCCTCAAACCCTTCCGTGCCCCAGAGGTGGGAGGAAGCGGAGATCGAATAGGAGATGCAATACGGAGCCTGGTTTGCAGTTATTAGCAGCAGTATACCATACTCTGTCGGTTGTGCATGGGATAGCCATTTCATGGTACTATTAGGGTGAAGAATGTTTGATCAAGCAAGGATTCGTCTATGCCCAACATTGATTTCACCCGCTACTACCGTCCACACGAAGTCGAAGCCGCGTTGAAAGCCTGGGCCGAGGAGTATCCTAATCTGTGTTCATTACAAAGCATTGGCACCAGCTATGAAGGCCGCCCGATCTGGTTGATGACCCTGACCAATTGGGCAACCGGACCCGACGACGAGAAACCGGCATTCTGGCTTGACGCCAACATTCACGCCACCGAAGTGACCGGCTGCATGGGCGCACTCCACGTAATCCAAACCGTCCTGACGGGATATGGGCATGATCCCAACCTTACCGCCTTGCTCGACGAACGTGCCCTGTACATTGTCCCTTGTCTCAATCCTGACGGTATGGAACAGGCACTGACTTCACCGGTCTACGTTCGTTCGGGAACCCGTCGCTACCCATTCACCGACGAGCGTGATGGTCTGTATCCAGCCGACATCGATGGTGACGGTTTAATTTTACAGATGCGGGTTGTTGATCCTGACGGCGGATGGAAGGTAAGCGAGCGTGATCCGCGGCTGATGCGCCGTCGTGCTCCCGATGAACGTGGTGGAACCTATTATCGCGTATACACTGAGGGATTGATCCGCAATTTCGATGGCTACGAGGTCAAGATTGCACCACCGGCGCAAGGATTGGACTTCAACCGCAATTTTCCCTACATCTGGGCGCCTGAGGGTATTCAACCGGGGGCCGGTCCTTTCCCGACCTCAGAACCCGAAATTCGCGCTGCTGTTGCATTTCTCACCTCACATGTGAACGTCAGTGGCGCTATCTCGTATCACACCTACTCTGGCGCTATTCTACGCCCTTATTCTGACAAGCCTGACGATCAGATGCCTATTGACGATCTGTGGACATACAAAGAGTTGGGGAATCGTGGTCAGGAGATCACCGGCTACAAACACGTTTCCGTCTATCACGGATTTCGCTATCACCCGCGTGAAGTGATGCGCGGTGCATTTGATGATTGGGCCTATGAACAGCTCGGTATCTTTGCCTTTACGGTCGAACTCTGGGATATGATCGGCGAGGCAGGGATCAAAGATCGCGACTTCATTGAGTGGTTCCGCGATCATCCAGAAGAGGATGATTTGAAATTGCTGCGTTGGAACGATGAGCAACTCGGTGGAGCTGGTTTTGTCAATTGGCGTCCGTTTAATCATCCACAACTAGGGCCGGTTGAGATCGGCGGATGGATCGAACGGCGAACCTTTGGCAATCCGCCAGAGCAGTTCTTGCTGCGAACCCTAGAGCCGAATACACGTTTTGTCCTCGCCTTCGCCCAAACTGGGCCACGCCTCGAATTACGCCATGTGCAAGCCGAAGCGCTCGGTGGCGATCTCTACCGTTTACAGGCAGTTGTGGTAAACAGTGGCTACCTCCCGACCTACGGTAGCCGCAAGGCGTTGGAAGTGAAAGCCGTCCAGCCTATCGAGGTGGAAGTGTCACTCCCAGCGGGTGGCGAGATCGTGAGCGGCGAACGTCGCCAGGAGATCGGTCAACTTGAAGGACGGGCCAATAAACGCGCTTTGTGGGGCGGAAGTTTCCCGACCGACCATTTGCGACGCTTGACCTGGACTATACGCGCCCCTGCCGGGAGCAGCGTTACGGTCATTGCGCGTTCGCAACGGGCCGGTACCGCACGTGCCACTGTGAATCTGTGATGAACACGATATGGCAAGGGCGCAGCGGTGCTGCGCCCGTTCCTGGTGATAGACACCCACCACCCGCTCCACCATCAGTACCGCATGCAACCAGTTTGACACATCCGGTTGAGCAACGTACAATCAAGATTGCGGAATCTACTGAACATTGTCATATACACCGGATGCACCGTCATCGGTTGTGCACTGGTGTGGATTGATTTGTTGTGTCAAACGCCTGATTACTCTCGAACAGTGCTTATCAGGTTGAGGAGGATGCCTTTCATGACCGTCAAAGAGTCACGCACGCGCACTCGCCGCACGGCCACGAAAACCAGGCTCGATCTAGCTGCCATCGGTGAAGGACGGCGCCGGGTTATTATCGAGGCGGTTGAACCAATTATTGATGGTGGACGTTATCCGGTGAAGCGGATTATTGGTGATACTCTTACCGTGAGTTGCGATCTCTTTGCCGACGGTCATGATGAGGTGGCAGCAGTTGTCCGCCATCGCCCAGTAGGTTCTAAAAGCTGGCACGAAGCACCGATGCGTATGCTGGTCAATGACCGCTGGGAGGGTCAGTTTACCCTGACCAGCATTGGTCGGCATGAGTTTCAAATTGTGGCCTGGATTGATCGGTTTGCAACCTGGGTTCACCAACTAGAAAAACGACTGGCTGCCGGTCAGGATGTCCGAGTTGATTTGCAAATTGGTGCAATGCTGGTCGGTGAAGCAGCGCGGCACGCAAGCGGCGCCGATGCAGCCGTCTTACACGTGGCTGAAGCCGCCTTGATGGCCGGTGACATTGATACAGCATTTGCCGGTGAGATTCACTCGCTCATGGCCGTTCATTTACCACGCCGTTTCGCGACCGAATCGGAAATCTACCCGATAACGGTAGAGCGTGAGCGAGCACGCTTTTCGGCCTGGTACGAGCTATTCCCGCGTTCGACAGCCGATGAACAGGGACGGCATGGTACGTTCCGTGATGTCATCAAGCGGTTGCCGTACATCGCTGAACTCGGTTTTGATGTGCTCTACCTGCCGCCGATTCATCCAATTGGTTATACCTTCCGCAAGGGGAAGAACAATAGCCTCACCGCCGGACCGAATGATCCGGGCAGCCCCTGGGCCATTGGCAATGCTGATGGCGGCCATATGAGCGTCCATCCTGAATTGGGAACCCTGGAAGATTTTCGCACGCTGGTAACTGAAGCGCAGAAATATGGGATCGAGATCGCCCTTGACATCGCGTTTCAGTGCTCACCCGATCACCCGTATGTGCGTGAACATCCCGAATGGTTCCGCGCCCGGCCAGATGGCACGATCCAGTACGCTGAGAATCCACCGAAGAAGTATCAGGACATCTACCCCTTCGATTTTGAATCAGAAGACTGGCAGGGGTTGTGGCAAGAGCTACACCGCATTTTTGAATTTTGGATTGAGCAAGGGGTACGCATCTTCCGCGTAGACAACCCCCATACCAAGAACTTCCGCTTCTGGGACTGGTGCCTCAATTCGTTGAAGAGCAACTATCCCGATCTGATCTTCCTCTCAGAAGCGTTTACCCGCCCGAAAGTGATGTACCATCTGGCAAAGATTGGCTTTACCCAGAGTTATACCTACTACACGTGGCGCACCACCAAACACGAACTAACCAGTTATCTGCTGGAACTCAATTCGCGCCCGGTCAGCGATTTCTTCATCCCGAATTTCTGGCCGAATACGCCTGACATCCTAACCCCTCAATTCTATGCCGGTCAACGGTCGGTGTTTATGACCCGCGCCGCGATGGCAGCTACCCTCACCGCAAGCTGGGGAATATATGGCCCGGCATACGAGCTGATGGAACACGTGCCGGTTGCCGGACGAGAAGAGTATATCGACAACGAAAAGTACGAAATTCGGCACTGGAACCTCAATGCACCCCACAGCCTGCGTCACTACATTGCGCAACTCAATCGCATCCGCCGCGAGCATCCGGCGTTACAGCGCAATGATACGCTACGCTTCCATCGGGTTGATATTGATTTTCACGAACACGAGTGGCTCCTGGCGTATAGCAAGACCTCGGCTGATGGGCAGGACATTATTCTGGTGGTGGTCAACCTCGATCCTGAACGCACTCATCGCGGTTGGGTGCAGGTACCACTGGCCGAATGGAATCTTAACGGCGTTTTCCAGGCCCATGACCTGTTGTCCGATGCGCGGTATCCCTGGTCGGGTGAATTTAACTATGTGGAATTAAGTCCGGCTGCACCGGTGCATATCTTTTGCATTCGTCGGTTGCGCCGCGACGAGCGTGGCTTCGAGTATTTCGCCTGATGATGTTGGATGAGGGAGTAGCATGAACCGTGTTCGTCCGGCCAAGACGCCGACCCTGTTGGCTGATGATCCGCTTTGGTACAAAGATGCTATCATCTACGAGTTGCATGTGCGTGCTTTTTGCGATAGCAACGGTGATGGCATCGGAGACTTTCCCGGTCTGACCAGCAAGCTCGATTATCTACAAGACCTCGGCGTAACGGCAATTTGGCTGCTGCCGTTCTACCCCTCGCCACTCCGCGATGATGGTTATGATATTGCCGATTACACCAACATCCATCCTAACTACGGCACGCTGTCTGACTTCAAAGTGTTTATCCGCGAAGCACACCGTCGTGGACTACGAGTGATCACCGAGCTGGTCTGCAACCACACCTCAGACCAACATCCCTGGTTCCAACGTGCTCGCCGGGCAAAACCTGGTTCGTCAGCGCGCAACTTTTACGTCTGGTCGGATACACCTGACCGGTATAAAGATGCGCGGATTATTTTCAAAGATTTTGAGACCAGCAACTGGACATGGGACCCAGTCGCTCAGGCATACTACTGGCACCGTTTTTACAGTCACCAGCCCGATCTTAATTTTGAAAATCCGGCAGTGCAACGTGCTGTTTTTAAGGCGATGGAGTTCTGGCTCGATTTGGGTGTCGATGGCATGCGGCTCGACGCGATCCCATATCTCTATGAGGCCGAGGGTACGAACTGTGAAAACCTGCCAGCGACCCACGCCTTCCTCAAGCGGTTACGCCGTCACATGGACGAAAAGTATCACGGGCGCATGTTTCTGGCCGAAGCTAACCAGTGGCCGGAAGATGCAGTGGCCTATTTTGGCGATGGCGATGAGTGCCATATGGCCTTCCACTTTCCGGTGATGCCCCGCCTTTTTATGTCGGTACATCTTGAGGATCGCTACCCCATTATCGATATTATGCGGCAGACGCCACCTATTCCCGATAATTGCCAGTGGGCGATCTTCCTCCGCAACCACGACGAGCTTACCCTCGAGATGGTGACCGATGAAGAACGCGACTATATGTACCGTGTGTACGCCCGTGATCCGCAGGCCCGGATCAACCTCGGTATTCGACGACGGTTGGCGCCGTTACTCGGTAATCATCGCCGAAAAATTGAACTGATGAACGGGTTGCTCTTTTCGCTCCCCGGTACACCGGTGATCTATTATGGCGACGAAATCGGGATGGGCGATAACATTTATCTCGGTGACCGCAACGGTGTCCGCACGCCAATGCAGTGGAGTGGCGACCGCAATGCCGGTTTTTCACGGGCTAATCCTCAGCAATTGTACTTGCCGGTTATTACCGACCCAGAGTACCACTATGAAACGGTGAATGTCGAAACTCAAAGCGCTAATCAGCATTCGCTGTTGTGGTGGACGAAGCGCTTGATAGCATTGCGAAAACGTTACGCCGCATTCGGACGCGGTACCCTCGAATTTCTCTATCCCGACAACCGCAAAGTGCTCTGTTTCTTGCGCAAAACGACCGACCAGATTTTACTGGCCGTCTTTAATCTCTCGCGATTTGTGCAGGGGGTCGAGCTTGATCTCTCGCCGTACCGTGGTCTGATGCTAGTCGAGTTGTTTGGTCAGGTCGAATTCCCACCGATTGGTGATCAGCCCTATTTCTTTACCCTCGGCCCCCACAGTTTCTATTGGTTTACCCTGGTACCACAGCGTGTAGAAGGGGTACGATTGGCACAGCCGCAGCCTGAAACTGAGCTGGTCGAAATCCCGGTTGATGCGATCGAGTGGGATGCCATCTTTTACGATGGTCGGCAGACTCGACTTGAGCAGGTTTTACCCGATTATCTCCGCTATCGTCGCTGGTTTGGTGCGAAAACGCGCAAGATCAAACAGGTCAATATCGCTGAGTTTGTCCGTCTCGACTATGCCGGCGGCCCGGCATATCTGACCCTCTTGCAGGTACAGTATGTCGAAGGTGGGCCGGAAACCTACATGTTGCCGATGGCTTATGCTGAGGGTGAGCGAGCCGATCAGATTCTGGCCGATCAACGACACATGGTGATCGCCCGTTTGCGTGTTGGCCGCCGTGTCGAGGCCGGTATTCTCTACGATCCGTTGGGTGAACGACGCTTTGCGTCTGCGCTGCTAGAATTGACCATCGGACGGCGCCGATTGCACGGTGAACGGGGCGGGGAGGTGGTCGGTGGCACGACACGCGCCCTGCGGAAGTTGTTAAGTGGCAGCGATGGTCTTGAACCGAATATAGTACGCGGTGAGCAGAGCAATTCATCGATCAATTTCGGCAATCGATTGATAATGAAGCTCTTCCGCAAAATTGAGCCAGGACGTAATCCTGATTTAGAGTTAGGTCGTTTTTTGACCGAAGAGGTGGGCTTCCCGCACACGCCACCGGTAGCCGGATTTATCGAATACCTGCGTGGAAAAGATGAACCTCTGACGCTGGCGATCGTGCAAGGGTATGTGCAGAATGAGGGTGACGCCTTCGATTATGCGCTCGATGTGGTACGTCGCTACTACGATACCGTTCTGACCCGGCCAGATATAACGCCTCCGCTGCTCAAGACAGGAGTTGCCAGTTTATTGACTGCCGCTCGCCAGCAACCTCCGGCGCTGGCCGAAGAGCTGATCGGTGGTTATCTCGAATCGGCACGGTTGCTCGGTCAGCGCACGGCTGAAATGCACCAGGCATTGGCAAAAGGAAGCGGCCCGGCAATGGCGCCCGAACCATTCTCTACCCTGTATCAACGGTCGATCTATCAAAGCGTGCGCAGCTTGATCGGACGCACCTTTCAAGACTTGCGTAAACTACTGCCGTCACTCCCAGCTTCGGTACGACCAGCGGCTGAGCGGATTATCCAGAGCGAAGAACTGCTACTGACCAGGCTCCAACGTATCACTGGCGACAAAATAGAGACGATCCGGACACGAATACACGGCGATTACCATCTCGAACAGGTGCTCTTCACCGGTAAAGATTATATGATTATCGATTTTGAAGGTGAGCCATTACGTCCGATCAGTGAACGACGGATCAAGCGCTCGCCGTTGCGCGACGTCGCCGGTATGTTGCGCTCATACCAGTATGCGGCGTATGCTGTTCTCTACACCCGTGATGGTACGCTCAACAACCCTGACGAAATTGAACGTCTACAGCGTTGGGCCGATTTCTGGAGCTTTTGGGTTTGTGTCGCTTTTCTCGATGGATATTTGACAACTGCCGCTCACGAAGCTTTTATTCCAAACGATCCAGGCGATCTCGAAATCCTGCTTGAGACGTTTGTGGTCGAAAAAGCCATCTACGAACTGAACTATGAAATGAACAATCGTCCTGACTGGCTACCGATCCCGATCAACGGTATCTTACGCCAGATTGAAGAATAACCGTGGACAGTACGTACTACTGAGCCAACGGTGAACTACCGAACATCTACAAGGAGCTTGCGATGAGTGATACCGAACAACCAAAACGACCCCGTCGTAAACAGCGGGTACCAGGTGAGGATACAGTGCCGACAACGGTTGCAACCGCATCAGACTCACCGATGGCCGGCGGTGAAGAACCCTCAGCAGCAACACGAGCGATGATGACCAGCATTCTCAGTGAAGATGACATCTACCTGTTCAATCAGGGAACCCATTACCGACTGTACGATAAGTTTGGCGCTCAACCGGTAACGATTGACGGCGTTGCAGGTACCTATTTTGCGGTGTGGGCGCCCAATGCGGAATACGTGGCCGTGATTGGCGATTGGAATAACTGGGATGCCGGCGCCAATCCGCTGCGCCAGCGTGGATTTTCGGGTGTATGGGAAGGTTTTATCCCGCACGTCAGCAAAGGAATGCGCTATAAGTTCCATATCGCTTCACGCTACTACGGCTACCGTGAAGACAAGACCGATCCCTTCGGAAGTTACTTTGAAGTAGCCCCGCAGACGGCGGCTATCGTCTGGGATCGCAACTACACCTGGTCGGATCAGCAGTGGATGAGTGAACGCGGTCGGCGTCATCGGTTTGACGCCCCGATTTCTATCTACGAGGTGCACCTCGGTTCGTGGCGGCGCAAGCCAGAAGAGGACAATCGTCCACTCAATTATCGCGAACTGGCCCACGAGCTGGCTGAGCATGTGAAGGAATGTGGGTTTACCCACGTCGAATTGTTGCCGGTTACCGAACATCCCTTCTACGGATCGTGGGGGTATCAATCAACCGGTATGTTTGCGCCAACCAGCCGTTACGGAACACCGCAAGATTTTATGTACTTTGTAGATTACCTGCATCAACACGGGATCGGTATCATCCTCGACTGGGTACCCAGCCATTTTCCCACCGATGGTCACGGCCTGGCATATTTCGATGGCACCCATCTGTACGAACATGCCGATCCACGCAAGGGGTATCATCCCGATTGGGGGAGCTACATTTACAACTACGGTCGGAACGAAGTACGCAGCTTCCTGATCAGTTCGGCCATTTGCTGGCTCGATAAGTTTCACATCGATGGGCTGCGGGTTGATGCCGTAGCAAGTATGCTCTACCTTGACTACTCACGTCGCCCCGGCGAGTGGATTCCGAACGAATATGGTGGAAATGAAAATCTAGAGGCCATTAGCTTCCTGCGCGAGTTGAACACCCAAATCTACAAATATTATCCTGATGTGCAGACATTTGCCGAAGAGAGCACTGCCTGGCCGATGGTTTCACGTCCGGTCTATGTCGGTGGGTTAGGGTTCGGTTTCAAGTGGGATATGGGCTGGATGCACGATACGCTTCAGTATTTCCGCCGCGATCCGATTTATCGTCGCTTTCACCACAACGAGCTAACCTTCCGTGGTCTCTATATGTTCAGCGAAAACTACGTGCTGCCCCTTTCACACGACGAGGTGGTGCACGGCAAGGGATCGCTGCTTGATAAAATGGCGGGTGATGTCTGGCAAAAGTTTGCCAATTTGCGCTTGCTATACAGTTACATGTTCGCTCAGCCTGGCAAAAAATTGCTCTTTATGGGTGGTGAGTTCGGACAATGGCGGGAATGGTCGCACGATACTAGTCTCGACTGGCATTTACTGATGTTCCCTTCGCATCAGGGAGTGCAGCGTTTGATCAGCGATCTCAACCGCCTTTACCGCACCGAGCCGGCACTGCACGAGCTAGATTGTGATCCACGCGGTTTTGAATGGGTCGATGCCAATGATGCCGACTCCAGTGTTTACAGCTTCTTGCGCAAGAGCCGTTCGGGTGAACACATTCTGATCGTTCTCAACGCTACACCAGTCGTTCGTGAAGATTATCGGATTGGGGTGCCGTTCGGTGGTTGGTGGCGTGAACTCCTGAACAGCGACTCTGAGTACTATTGGGGGAGTGGTCAGGGGAATGCCGGCGGCGTGATGGCCGAAGTGGTTCCGAGCCATGGACGGGAATTTTCGTTACGGTTGCGTTTGCCGCCGCTGGGAGCATTGTTCTTAAAATACAGTGGATAGAGAACCGCGCAAAGGGGTCTCGTAACCACACACAGAGCGTGTCTCTTACCGGTGCAACGTTGGTTTAAGTAGTATCCGGGGTGGGTTGGCCCCGCCCCTTTACTACGGAGTAGCGCAATGCACCGTCAACAGATCGACAAAGGGAGACGCCAATGTTTCATCTTCCCTTACCCGGTGCGATCTACCGTGCCGATGGTACAACGGCTTTTACCTTGTGGGCACCATCTGCGGATCGAGTAGAACTGGTGCTCCTCGATCCGACGTTCCAAACGATCCCGATGCAGCCGATTGGCTATGATTGCTGGCACGTCGTCACAACTGCTCCACCGGACACACGGTACCGTTATCGACTTGATGGTAGCCGTGAGCGGCCCGATCCGGCCTCGCGCTGTCAGCCCGAAGGCGTCCATGGCCCGTCGGCAGTGATCGATCATCACTTCGTCTGGCACGATGAAGGGTGGCAAGGCGTTGCGCTTGCCGATCTGGTCATTTACGAACTTCATGTCGGTACCTTCACCCCAGAAGGAACCTTTGAGGCGATCATCCCCTACCTGCCGTTACTGCGCGATCTAGGAATTACAGCGATTGAACTCATGCCGGTCGCACACTTTCCCGGCGTGCGTAATTGGGGATACGATGGGGTGTATCTGTACGCACCACACACTACCTACGGCGGCGTAAGGGGGCTAAAGCGCCTGGTTGATGCTGCGCACGCACACGGTCTGGCCGTCTTTCTCGATGTGGTCTACAACCATTTTGGCCCGGAAGGCAACTATCTGTGGGATATTGCACCCCCGGCGTTTACCGACCGCTACCGGACACCGTGGGGAGCGGCGATTAATTACGACGGCCCTGAGAGTGATCTGGTACGCTGGTTGATCATCGAAAACGCGCTCGAATGGCTCCGTGAATACCACATTGATGGATTGCGTCTCGATGCAACGCACGCCATTTTTGATGTATCGCCCTATCATGTGCTCGAAGAGCTGGCCGATCAGGTTCAGGCGCAGGCCCAACGGTTAGGGCGTCCAGCGTATCTCTTTGCCGAGCACCCATTGAACGATCCACGTTTCGCCCGCCCAAAGGCGCTCGGGGGGTATGGCCTGACCGGCATTTGGTCAGATGATTTTCACCACGCACTCCACACCGTACTGACCGGCGAAAAGCGCGGTTACTACGAAGGCTTCGGCAATATCGAACAGATGGCGACTGCGCTTGAGCGGAGCTTCGTCTTTGCCGGCGAATATTCGCCCCATGCCCGCCGTCGGTTTGGCCGTGATCCTGCCGATCTGGCAGTTGAACAGTTTGTTGTCTTCGCGCAAAATCACGATCAGGTCGGGAATCGAGCACTCGGTGACCGCCTGGGAGCGACATTGACCGAAGCGCAACTACGCCTGGCAGCGGCAACTGTGCTACTCAGTCCATATACACCGTTAATCTTCATGGGTGAAGAGTACAACGAGACAGCGCCATTCCAATATTTTACCGATCACAGCGATCCGGCACTGATCGCCGGTGTACGTGAAGGTAGAAAACGAGAATTTGCCGGTTTCCTGACACCAGGCCAGGAAGTACCCGACCCGCAAGACCCGGCAACATTTGCGCGCTCGAAATTGAATCAGGCCTTACGTACCAGTGGGCGACATGCAGCCCATCAAGCCTTCTACCGCGAACTGTTAACACTGCGACGGGCACTACCCGGCTTGCGGCAACGGCCGCGTACCAGGATACAGAGTCGGGTAATCGTGGTAGAATGGCCTTCAATCTGTTTGATACTCAATTTTGGCCCTGATCCGGATCAGATTGATCTTCCTGGCGGCGGATGGCATATCCGGCTCGACAGTGCTGATCCGGCATTTGCAACCCTCAACGGAACGACCGTCACCTGTGCTGGCTATAGTGCCGTACTGTTAACAGCGACTTCATAAGGAATAGTCGTCTGTACAAATATGGAGTTGTTGTATGGCCGAGCGGCTGATTTGCATTCACGGCCATTTTTATCAACCACCGCGTGAAAATCCGTGGTTAGAAGCGATTGAACAGCAAGACTCGGCATACCCCTATCACGATTGGAACGAGCGCATTACCGCCGAGTGCTACGAACAAAATGCAGCTTCACGCATTCTGGATAGCCAGAACCAGATTGTGCGGATTGTGAATAACTATAGTCGGATCAGCTTCAATTTTGGCCCAACGCTACTGACGTGGCTGGAAGAGCATGCACCAGAGGTATATCAGGCCATCTTAACCGCCGACCGCGAGAGTCAGCACTATTTCGGAGCTGGTTCGGCGATGGCTCAGTGTTACAACCATATCATTATGCCGCTGGCCTCACGGCGTGACAAGGTAACGCAAGTCGTCTGGGGGATTCAAGACTTCAAGTATCGGTTTGGCCGTCATCCTGAAGGAATGTGGCTCCCCGAAACGGCTGTTGATCTGGAAACCCTCGACATTATGGCCGCTCACGGCATTCGCTTTACGATTCTGGCACCAACCCAGGCCAGTCATGTGCGCAAAATCGGGGAAATGATCTGGCATGACGTGAGTGGGGGGAGGATCGACCCGACTCAGCCGTATCTGGTGAAGTTACCGGAAGGGAGATCGATTACGGTCTTCTTCTACGATGGCCCGGTGGCGCGTGCCGTCGCATTCGAGCGCCTGTTGAGCAGCGGGGTTGGTTTTGCCAATCGGCTGGCCGGTATCTTCAATGATCAGCGACCATGGCCACAACTGGCGCATATCGCAACCGATGGCGAAACCTACGGTCATCACCATCGTCATGGTGATATGGCGCTGGCGTATGCACTGCATTATATCGAAGAGACCAAGCTGGCGAAACTGACCAATTATGCCGCATATTTACAGCAGTATCGACCAACGCATGAAGTACAGATTATTGAACGGACCTCGTGGAGTTGCGCGCACGGTGTTGGACGCTGGATGAGCGATTGTGGCTGTAATACCGGCGGTAATCCGGGTTGGAACCAGGCCTGGCGTGCTCCGCTACGACAAGCCCTCGACTGGTTACGTGATACGCTTGCACCACGCTTCGAGGGCTTTGCCCGCCGCCTCCTCCTCGATCCGTGGGCAGCGCGCGACGACTACATCAACGTGATCCTGGATCGCTCGCCAGAGAATGTGGCCGCATTTATCGGGCGTCACGGACGTGGCCGGCTCGATGAAGACCAGCGTATTGCCGTATTGAAGTTGATGGAATTGCAGCGTCACCTGATGCTGATGTATACCTCCTGTGGCTGGTTTTTCGACGATCTGAGTGGAATCGAAACGATCCAGATTATGATGTACGCCGGTCGTGCCATCCAACTGGCGCACGAGTTATTTGGTGAAGATGTTGAGCCGGCATTTCTCGACCGACTCGCGCAGGCCCGTAGTAACATACCGGCCCGTGGCAATGGCCGTGATCTCTACGAACGTCACGTGCGTCCGGCGATGGTTAATCTTCGCAAAGTAGGTGCACACTACGCCATGAAAACACTCTTCAACGGCGTCAGCGAACGCGAACAGATCTACGCCTATACGGTTGATCGCGAAGATTATCACCTGTTGTTAGCCGGAAAATCACGGCTGGCCCTGGGTCGAATTCGTATCCAGTCAACGATCACCGGCGATTCAACACGGCTCAGTTTCGGCGTCTTACATCTGGGCGATCACAACATTTCGGGCGGTGTCCGAGAATATCAAGGTGAAGCATCGTATCGCCAATTAGTTGAAGAGCTGAGCGAACTCTTTCTGCGCGCTGATATTCCCGGCGTGATCCGAATGGTTGATCGGAATTTTGGTCAGGAACAGTATTCGCTCAAGCTATTGTTCGGTGATGAGCAGCGTCAAATCCTGCAACGCATCCTCACGTCGAGTCTGGCGGAAGCCGAGGCAGCCTATCGCCAGATTTATGAAAACCATGCGCCGCTGATGCGCTTTCTGGCCAGCATGGGGATGCCAGTACCGCGTGAGTTTCAAATCGCTGCTGAATTTGCCATCAACACCGAACTTCGTCGCCTCTTCGAGAGCGAACCGCTCGATTTCGATCGGATCAACAGTCTGCTTCGCGAAGCACAACGTTCGGGAGTAACGCTCGATAGTGCTGGCTTGAGCTATGCCCTCTCGCGTACTATCCGCTCGATTGGTGAACGATTCCAGCGCACACCCGGCGACCGGAATCTCTTAAGTCAGCTTGATGCTGCTGTTGGTCTGGCACGGACATTACCTTTTGAGGTTGATGTCTGGCACGCTCAAAATACGTACTACGCACTATTACAAACAGTGTATCCGCAGATGAACGCAGAGGCAGGTGAAGGGTATGCTGATGCCCATACATGGCTACGCCTGTTCCGGGCGTTGGGCGTCAAATTACGATTTCGCCTGCCACCAGGAGCACCATGAGAGATACAGACCCACACATTCCACGCGCTACGTACCGATTACAGCTTAACGCCGATTTCACTTTTGCGGACGTTGCTACATTCGTGCCCTATTTTGCCGATCTCGGCATAAGCGATCTCTACTTTTCACCCATTCTCACACCACGTACCGGTAGCCGTCACGGCTACGATATAACCGATCACTCTCAACTCAATCCTGAATTAGGTGGGCAGGAAGCGTTTGACCGTCTTGTCGCTGCGCTACGTGCCCATCAGTTGGGCCTGATCCTCGATATTGTTCCCAACCACATGGGAATCGGCGATCCACGAAATGTCTGGTGGCGCGATGTCCTGGAAAATGGGCCAAGCTCGATCTATGCTCCTTACTTCGATATTGACTGGGAACCGGTACCACCTGAATTGCACGGGAAAGTCTTGCTACCGGTACTCGGCGATCAGTACGGCGTGATTCTCGAACGCGGCGAGTTACGGTTATACTACGACGATGATGGTGGCTTTAGTCTCGGTTACTGGGAACATCGCTTCCCCCTTAATCCACGGAGCTACGCTGACATTCTTGCCCATCGCCTCGATGATCTGTTGAATGAGCTGGGAACGGATCATCCCGACGCAATCGAGTTACAGAGCATCATCACCGCCATCGGTTACTTACCGTCGCGTCACGAAACGACACCTGAGCGCGTGATCGAGCGTAATCGCGAAAAAGAAGTTGTGAAACGTCGTATCGCAACGCTGATGTCTACCAGCGAGCCGGTACGACGTATGATCGAGCGCGCACTGGCCGATTATAACGGCAATCCTTCCGATCCCCGTAGTTTCGACCTGCTCGATGCCCTGATCGCTCGTCAATCGTATCGACTGGCATTCTGGCGAGTAGCCACTGAGGAGATCAACTACCGACGCTTCTTCGACATCAACGATCTGGCTGCGATTCGGGTCGAATTGCCCGAAGTGCTGCAAACCACCCACGATTTGTCTCTCCGCTTACTGGCAGAAGGCATTGCTACCGGTGCTCGGATCGATCACCCCGATGGTTTGTGGCAACCCGCAGCGTACTTTCGCCAATTGCAAGAGAGCTATCTACGCTACGTCGCCGCAATTCGCTTTGGTGGTAGTGCGCCACCCGATTTAGATGAACAAATTCGGCAACGCCTCGCACAAGCTGAACGGGGAGAGCGTCGCTGGCCGCTCTACGTGGTAGCCGAGAAAATCCTGAGCCATGGCGAACAACTGCCGTCTGATTGGGCAGTCGCCGGCACGACCGGTTATGATTTTCTCAATCAGATCGGTGGCGTATTGATTGATCGCAGCAGTCAGCGCGCATTTAATCGCCTCTATACCCAGTTTGTTGGACCACAGCCAACCTTCGCCAACCTGGTCAACAGCAAGAAGAAAGAGATCATGCTGGTCTCGCTGGCCAGTGAAGTTAACACCCTTAGCCATTTACTAGATCGGCTCTGCGAACACACACGTCGTTATCGCGATTTCACGCTCAACAGCCTAACCTTTGCCATCCGTGAAGTGATTGCGGCGATGCCGGTTTATCGAACGTACATCAGCACGGATGGCGTTGTCAGAGAGCGCGATGAACAGGCAATTCGCCATGCGGTGCACGAGGCCAAACGGCGTAATCCGCGCACTGCGGCGCAGCTCTTCGATTTTCTCGAAGAGACATTGCTCCTGCGGAATCTGCATCACTTTGCCCCTGAAGCCCATGCCGAGGTCCTACGGTTCGTTATGAAGTTTCAGCAGCTCAGCGGGCCGGTGATGGCAAAAGGAGTGGAGGATACCGCATTTTATGTCTACAACCGTCTGGTAGCCCTCAATGAGGTGGGCGGGCATCCAGAACTCTTTGGTTGTGATGTCGCCGAACTACACCAGGCAGCCCAGGAACGCCTGCAACGCTGGCCGCACAGTATGGTAACTACCTCGACTCACGATACCAAACGGAGTGAAGATGTCCGTGCGCGCATCAGCGTACTGAGCGAGCTACCTGACGAGTGGCGACGGCATATCATCCGTTGGAGCCGCCTCAACAATGCCAAACGAAGCACAATTGAGGGAGGCACTGCACCGAGTCGGAACGATGAATATCTCCTTTATCAGACACTGGTTGGCACTTGGGAGGGCATGGAACATCTAACCGACTTTACCAAACGGATAGCGACGTACATGGAAAAAGCCACCCGTGAGGCGAAAGTCAACACAAGCTGGATCAATCCAAACGTCGAGTACGATGCTGCTGTTCAACGGTTTGTCACCGGCATTCTTGATCCCCGTCGTTCGCGGCGCTTCCTTGAAAGCCTCGACGCATTTGCTAATCGAATCGCCTTTTTTGGCAGGTTTAACAGCCTGACCCAAACGCTGGTACGAATGACCACCCCCGGCGTACCCGATCTATATCAGGGTTGCGAGCTATGGGATTTCAGCCTGGTCGATCCTGATAATCGGCGACCGGTTGATTTCCGGCAACGGGCACAGCTCCTGAAAGAGTTACGTCAGCGGCGGGCAATGTGTGATACCGCTGCATTAGCGGCCGAGCTACTGACCACAGCCGCTGACGGGCGGATCAAGCTCTACACAATAGCAACGACGCTTGAGTTCCGCCGTGAACGCCCCGAACTCTTCATGTCTGGTGCATACCTGCCATTGTACGCCAATGGCATAGCCGCTGCACACGTGATCGCCTTTGCCCGCCGGCATCCAACAGCCGGGGAAGTCGTAGTCGTCGCTCCTCGGCTGACTGCTCGCCTCAGCGGTGGTCGTGAAATCCCACCAGTCGGTGATCTATGGGGCGAAACGTGGCTACCACTACCGGAGGTTGCTCCCGGCACCCGTTACTACAATCTGTTTACCGGCGAACATCTGAACACTGCCAATCATCCGACCGGCCCAGGGCTGGCATTAGCCGATATTCTGTGCCGCTGGCCGCTCGCATTACTAGTCCGTGAGTAATTCATTTAATGGTTCCGCTGCAAACCGGCATAGAGGCCTGTGACCGGCCAACAATGCTCGGTCGGAATCATGGTAGTGTCAAACATTTCGTTGCACTCTTTGAAGCCTCAACAACCCATGGAATACAGCAAAGATCTATCTCATGCACAGGCTTTGCACAGGAAAAATGTTTGACAGCTCGACGATCCCTGTGCTACTATGCGCACAGTTATCTTGCAAAGATCGGTGCAGTATGAATATTCCTGACTAAGGAACCGCATCCGAATTCGGGCAGTGGAGACGTTGCATGAAGTTGCATGAATATCAGGCTCGTGACCTGCTGGCACGCTACGGTATTCCGGTAACCGGCGGTGGAGTCGCCGTTACGCCGACAGAAGCTCGTGCGATTGCCGAACAGATCGGGGGACCGGTCGTCGTTAAAGCCCAGGTCCACGTTGGTGGACGAGGCAAAGCAGGTGGGGTCAAACTGGCCCAAACCCCAGCCGAAGCAGAGCAGGTAGCTGGACAAATCCTTGGCATGAACATTAAAGGGTTAACGGTCGAAAAAGTGCTTGTTGCAGAAGCGGTTAGCTACGAACGCGAAATCTATCTTTCAGCGATCCTGGATCGCGGCAGCAAACGAGTGATGATGATCGCCTCGGCTGAAGGTGGGGTTGAGATTGAAGAAGTTGCCAAAACCAAGCCTGAAGCGATTGTAAAGATTCCTGCTCACCCGACAATGGGCCTGCTCGACTTCCAGGCCCGCGAGCTGGCATTTCGCATTGGTCTGCGCGATGGCAGGCAGGCTCGGCAATTCGCTCAGATCGCCAGTGCTCTGTATCGAGCATTTGTTGAGTCTGACGCATCACTGGCCGAAATCAATCCGCTAGTCGTAAAGGCAGACGGTAGCCTGCTCGCACTTGACTCAAAGGTCTTGCTCGATGAGAGTGGTCTCTTCCGCCACCCCGATCTGGCAGCATTGCACGATCCCTCGGCCGAACCCGAAGCTGAACGTCGTGCTCGCGAAGCCAATATCACCTACATTAAACTTGATGGCAATATTGGCTGTATGGTCAATGGTGCCGGCCTGGCGATGGCAACAATGGATGTCATCAAGTTATCGGGTGGCGAGCCAGCCAACTTTCTGGATATTGGTGGCGGAGCCAGCAAAGAGAAAGTCAAGACGGCGTTACAGATCATTCTCTCTGACCCGAATGTCAAAGCGGTGTTATTCAATATCTTCGGTGGCATTACCAGAGTTGATGAAGTTGCCCGCGGCATTATTGCTGCGCTGGAAGAGGTACCAACGAATGTGCCAATGGTAGCACGGTTGGTAGGAACGAATGAAGAGGCAGGACGGGCATTATTAGCCGAATCGAAGCTCATTCCAGCAGCAACGTTAGCCGAAGGTGCACAGAAGGCAGTTGCCGCTGCGCGCGGTGAATTGTAAATCAGCGATCCAGGCTGCGACGAGCAGCGGCGATCAACGCCAGTTCGCGTCGGTCGAGCGTTTCCTGGGCGAGGCGTTCAAGCCGGATACGCCACTCGTCAAGAATGACGGCTGCTCGAGCGGCGGCAACTTGCCCTCGTTGCGCGATCCATTCTTGATCGCACGTCAACAGGGCAAGTTGCAGTTCAACTTCAGTGTAGCGACATACAACAAACGGTAATCGTTCGGCACGCGCCGGTGGATAATCGGTACCGGCAACGAGTTGTAGCGGCTCGCGCTTGAACAAACCGGCCAATAGCGTAATGGTACGCTCTTCAGGCATCGATAGCCCCAATTCGACATGAGACACTGCAACCCGAGAAATGGCGAGCCGCTCAGCCAGCTCTTGCTGAGTCTAACCGAGTTCGCTGCGCAAACGGGCGATCCGTTGACCAATTGGTTCGTTCATACAGGCAATGGTAACTCACTTAGCAGACACACAACCGATTTCATTGTATAGTAGCACCGTTTGCCCAACCGTGAGTGACGGCACTCAGCGGTGTTTTATACTGCTAATGTGAGAGGAATGTGAACAATGGCTCCAAGACGTGCGTTAATCACCGGTATTACCGGCCAAGATGGAAGCTACCTTGCTGAATTTCTACTCGGAAAAGGGTATGAAGTGATCGGCATGGTACGCCGTTCCAGTACTGTCAATTTCGAGCGTATCAAACATATTCAAGACAAAATTACGCTTGTCAGTGGCGATTTGCTCGATGAAGTATCGCTGATTCACATCTTGCGCGAGCATCGCCCGCACGAAGTCTACAACCTGGCCGCCCAGTCCTTCGTTCAGACATCCTGGCCCCAACCGGTCTTTACCGGTGAAACCACCGCCCTTGGCGTCACACGGTTACTGGATGCGGTACGGATCGTTGATCCCGAAATCCGGTTTTATCAGGCGTCGAGCAGTGAAATGTTCGGCAAAGTGGTGGAGGTGCCGCAGAAGGAAACGACCCCATTTTACCCCCGCAGCCCGTATGGGGTTGCCAAGGTATACGGTCACTGGATTACGGTTAATTACCGTGAAAGCTACGGCATGCATGCAACATCAGGCATTCTGTTTAACCACGAGAGTCCACGACGCGGGCTTGAGTTTGTCACTCGCAAGATTTCGCACGGCGTCGCGCGGATCAAACTAGGGCTCGATGAAGAGCTACGGTTGGGCAACCTCGAAGCCCGCCGTGATTGGGGGTTTGCCGGTGACTACGTTGAAGCCATGTGGCTGATGCTCCAACAAGATCAGCCCGACGATTATGTGATTGCAACCGGTGAAACTCATTCGGTACGAGAGTTCTGCGAGTTGGCGTTTAGTTATGTTGGTCTTGACTATCGCGATTATGTGGTCATCGATCAGCGTTTTATGCGTCCGGCTGAAGTAGACCTGCTGATCGGTGATGCTAGTAAAGCGCGCAAAAAGCTTGGCTGGCAACCACGCACCTCGTTTACCGAACTGGTGCAGATGATGGTCGAGGCCGACCTACAATTAGTTAAGGAGCAGATGCGATGAATCAATCTGAGACTCGGTTGATCGAGGAAGGATGGGCAGCGTTGGTTGAACGTCTTGGCTTAGCAAATGCGAGTCGCTTTATTATGCTGCTGGATCGGCGCACCGATGGTGCACGTCAGTATCTCCAATCGTTGTGGGGGACACGACCGCATCCATCACCGCGTCCACAACCGCCGGTCGTCAATCACTCTGACACGTAACCCCCTCTCGCCTCCGGTCTCAATCTGCTGCCCTACCCGAACAGTGGGTAGGGCAGTTTTGTCACTGTTGATAAGTAGTAGGAGCGGTTTCTAATCCCATCCTCTGCTTGCAAGGGGAGATGCGGGCTAGAGGCTCACACTCTCAGGGTGGTTCAAAATACTATTCCCTGTCATATCAAGACACGGACCAGAAGCTCGCACTCCTAGGTTTGTCTATTGGCATCCGATAGTCTGCGCAATCGTGTCAGCCAATTGCTGCTGATCATTCGCAGACAGGTTCTGACCATCAAAACTCTTCAACACTATCACCTGCGTGCGCGTTGCTCCATAAACCGCCTGATGGTCAGGATCCGGTTCGTTACTCAGAGCGATGAACTTTCGCGTATACACGCCGAGAAGCTCGCTCACCAGGTTCAATTGCTTCGCCGCGTCCAGCGTGGTTGTCTTTCCTTGTGATTTGCACTCAATACGGGCAAATTGATTACCACAGCGCACAACAATATCCAGATCTACCTGTGGTCGCCCATTACTTCCCAGGAACTTGATCCCTTGTTTTACCTCAGCCTGCGACAGTCTGGCCCGTATCGCATCGGCAACCGTCTGTTCAAAGGCACCGCCAATATCTTTCGAGGGACCTGCCTCCTGCCATTGCCCCTTGCCGATGTGGGCATCAAGAAATTGTTTAATGTTAATGAGTTTTGGTAATGTAGTCTTTCCTTGCAAACGCAACGTTTGCTGGTTATCGTAACGGTACTCGTAGAGGACGTTCTGGGTGCGCTCACTCTCGAGATAAACAACCGGTGCACCACGCTTCATTGCTACCTGATTTGTCGCCAGTACCATCGCTTTGGTGCCGCCAGTAAGGTTAAAAATAAGGTCAGTGCCCTGCTGATTTGCCAGCTCTTCATCAAGCGCCTTGACCAGACTCTCAATATCGTAGGCATCACAACTGATTGAACGACACTGGCCAATAACTGACTCAATGCGCTGTCTGACCTGATCGGTTTGTGGTATGCAGATCAGAATCGTCTGGGGGGTTTTGAGATGCAAGGAGAGGAGGGCGAATTCGATGAAATCATAACCGGCCAACAGATCGGCAATCTGCCCGATGTTGATGGGAGACGGTCTATTCGGCATGGTTTTTCTTTACCGCCTACACTCACCACGACAGCGCGTTTTTCTTGTTGGTCAAAGAACAACCCAATAACCTTCTTGCTCAAACTGAACTTGTACGTCATCCATTGGTATCGATCCAGGAGTCCAGCAAACGATGGCCGACGTCAAACTCGACCCAAAAGCGTGACTTTGAGATGTCACTCGACCAACCAGCGGCTCGATCTGCCCACGTATCTGGACGTTTGTTGTCACACTGACATGGGCCAGGAAGGAAGTATTTTTGGAAACGGATTGACATGGACGTGTACATGTAATCGGATCATCCTCCGGCTCCATTTCTATCAATCGAATCGTTCCAAAGCCATAGCGCCGCTCGCCTCCGACCTGGAGATTGCTCAACCAGTATTCCCAATTCAGTATCTTTTTCGCTTCATCGTCCAGGAATACCAGACCGCTTACCTGTGTTCGTGCACCATTTTGTCGGCTATACGGTGCGATGAATTCGACTTCATGCAGACTTCCATGTTGGGCTGAATTCGTCTTCGAGTCTAACGCAGTAGTGACGTGGGAGTCTAGGTAACGGCGTTCAAACTCAGTGACACTCAAATTGCCGTATTTTAGACCATCTCCACAATAGCAGGGTGTCAGAAGTTGTGAGTTTTCTTGTGAGTTCTTTTGTGAGTTCTTTTGTGAGTTCTCATAGACAAACCAGTAGCCAAAGGCGCAATGGGTCTTAACCCATTCACCGACCTGCTGATAGTTGCCTGACGAAACACCTTTGGTTGAAAAGCCCCGGCGCGTCAAGGCTTCGGTCACTGCACCCCAAAGGTTACGTGCGGGAATGTAGTAGCGGGTACGTTGCACGTTGCCCACCTTATGGTAGCCAATATGCAATGGGCTGTGGAGTTCGTAGATAACACGAAACTTCTGCCAGGACATCTCATCCCTCCAGAGCCTTGGCGTGGTAGCGAGCGTAGATCAGGGCCTGTTCCAGCAGGCGCTTGGCAAGGAGAAGTTGATCTAGATCGCCTGCTAGGTGGTCGCGCACAGCCGCCAGAGGATCGCTGGTATTTGCAAAGCCATTGATGCCAGCTTCTTTCAACAATTCTTTGGCTTGATCACGCAACCTGTCGGCGCCTGGCTTTTCTCGCTGCCCTCGAGAAGCCTGATACAGGAAAAAGGCGTAGACGCCATCCTCCTGCAAGATGCCCAGCGATTTGGTGATGTGGTTTTCGGCATTCTTGTCAATCGCTTTGTGAACTTCATCGGCGATCTTCCAGCCAAACTGGGCGCAAAGTTGATCCAGGTTCTGCCCGCTCATGGCGTACCTCCTGCGTTGAGATTCAGCACACGCAGCCGCCCCATGCCGCGGGTGTTCATGCCGCCCACGCCGAGGGTCTCAAAGAGTTTCAGCCCGTTGTTCACCGTGCTCTTGACTTTATCAATATCGCCCTCAGGATGCTCTGCATCGCTGAGCGGAATGACCGACTCGGTCTCTTTTTTGCCATTTTTCTCCACAGTTCTGGCGATACGATAGAACTTCGGGTCACTGATCACCGCGTCAAAATACAGTACACAGGCGCGAGGCAGAGCTTCATAGGTAAAGAGCGCCCCTTCTGCAGCCGCGCCAGTCCGCGGGTCAATGCTCACCGAAGTCCGCACTTCCAGGTTGTCATTGACAATGTGGCCGAACATCTTGTTGGAGACCAGTACAGCGCGATTTTTGATGTCGTCTGGAATAGCGCTCAGTTTGCCGTCTACGGAAAAAGCGTTCCCTGCTACATCCAGCATCAACCAACCCAGGTTGAGCTTTCCGCTTTGCTGCACGCCGCTGGCAACATGGACCTGATTATCCGCTGGTTCGGTTGTGGTCACGCTTAACTCTTCGAGCACACGCGGGCAGGTGATCCAGACCGGCCCAGCCAGAGAATGGACAGGGAAGAAGATCAACCGCGCATCCGAGAACTGCGCCAGGCCCTGGAAACTGGCCCCGCTCCCTTTAGCGAAACCGAAGGTAACGCAGATGGAGCAGTCATGCAGGCCGCAGTGGCCGCCCTGGCCAGCACATCCAGGAAACTTGCCGTTGACCTGCATAGCGGCATAGGCGCGCGCTGCGCCAGCAAGACTGGTGCCGGGAATCTTGGGAATGTTCGTCCCCGGCTCACGTACAATAGAGAGGTCGACGCGCCCCAGACGCATTCCGCCTGTCCCAACGTGGATCGGGTCAAGCGCGAGCGCATAGCATTTGAGTACATCCGGTTGATACGCCATCTTACGACTCCTTGATCTTCAGTTTGAGGATGTACAAATGAAGCTCCAGGCAGCGGGCAAAGCGTCCGCTGACCACATCTTGCGGTGTGACGACATCAGACAGCGGATTGCCATTCTGATCCTTTCGCTCAAATAAACCGGCTTCTTTGAGCGTTGTGCAGGCCAGATGCTCAAACTCTTCACCCCTACCCCAGGTCTCGCCCTTGTGTTCCAGCAACGCCTGCACATTGCGCAGGCCAGTATCGGTGATACCACTGCTCTTCAAGTCATCCCACATCTTCATCAGGCGGGGAAGTTCATCCAGCAGCATCACGTCGCGTTCAGGGTCAAAACGGAAACGGCGAGCGGTGTTTTCCAGGAAGAGGTAAGCAAAGCGGGAGGGGGTGACCTGAACCACGTCATCTTGCTTCAGATCGCTCATGTGCACGAGCCAACGATCGGCATATTTTTTACTGACCGAGCCGACTTTTTGTGGGTCAGGACGCCCCTTCTCGCGGAGTTGAAAACAGCGCTGGCAATTGGGCTTTCCCTTTGTCACAAAGAAATAAGGATACCAAGAGTCCGGTGTCGTGCCGTCGCCCATCACGGTTGGGATGTTCCATTCAACATCATTCATGAACTTGACTTGACCACTTGTCACGTCCTGTCCCACCGTCCACAGTTCGTCTTTGAGAGGGGCTGCCAGCATCCGCCGGGCAGTATCCATCACCGCAGTCAGCGAGACCTTGCGCTGGAAGAAGACCAGGCCAAGAAAGAGGGGCAGGCGGTTCTGAACTTTGCCGAATTGTCTCTGGTATTCCTGACGGATGTTTTTTGCAATCTCCAGCGCTGCCGCAGCAGGAACGAGAGCCAGAAACTGGTCGGGGGAGGCCAGGAGTCGAAGGTAGGGGGTGTACTTCCCTGTCGCCCACGCTTTATTCTGAATAACGAAAGAGATTTGTTGAGGCCTGTCTGGTTCGCTGACAACGATGGTTTGACCCGGCTGAATATCGCCCGCCAGTTCCAGATTGCTGATGGTGATAAACTGTTGGACATCCTTACGCCACAGTAAACTAATCGCCCCACCATTCACCACGCCATCATACGGCACGTCTTCTCGCCAGCTATTTGTCTTGTCCGGCGTCAGCAGCAGTCGCGCACAGCGCAGGCCGGGATTCTGTGCGCCATGGCTATGATGTCTGGCAAGGATTTCCCTTTCCACCGTCTCCGTCCAGAAACGCTGACAGGTCTCCCATACGCGGCGCAGGCGGGCAGGAGAGGGGTTTTTGGGAACACAGTCATTCGGATTACCCGACGCAGCCTTGACCAGCATCGTCTGCACCAGATCGCCGGAGAGCCAGTCTTCCAGCCCGAACCTGCCGACAATGAGCGCCACGCGGTCGTTGTGGTCGGCGATCTCGTCTATCCAGATCGTTTGCGCCGGATTCTGTTTCCACGCTTCGATGCGCGAGCTACGGCGTTTGATACAGTGTTCGCATGCTTCGGCTTTTTCGGGCATCGGGCGCAGGCGGCAGACCGGGCAGACTTCCCATTGCCCTGCTCCTACTGTTGTCCACTGCTGCTGCCAGCAGGCAATCAACTGTTGACTATCGAAAGGCTGCGCCAACGCTTCAAGGGCTTCCTTGCGCGCTTTGCCCAAAATGCTCTTGAGTTGGTCGGTGGCAGTGGTTCCATCCCCCACCGTCACAGCGATGCGCGGGGCGAGTTCCATCTCCACGCTTTCCACGCGATGGCGAATCTCCTGTGCCAGGTCGGCAGGCAAATCAAGATCAGGGAAGGTGAAGTAGATGCCGGTGCTATCACGGTAGATTTCGTTGCCGAGGGGGTATTCTTCCTCAACGAGTTGCTTGACCGTTTCACAGGCTTTGTCCACAACGCGCTGATAGCCGAGCAGGTCGGCGATTTTGATCGCTTTGGCGTAGAGGGCGAGCACATCGAAGTTGACACGGAGGAGACGCCAGCGGAGGTCGTGGTCAATGACTTTGTCTCTCCAGCTCTTCCACTGCCTTATGGCGGGTTGATTATTATTGAGCAATGCACCCGCTATAGCTGGTTTGAAAAGAGCAGCTACAATCCAGGACCAGTCTGAAAGAGTGACTTCATTGACTGGCCGACGAGTGTCGCCCAGACCGTAAGCAAATTCCTCCAAAAGTTTACCACTTGTTGGAGGAACAAGTAAATTTTGAAGACGGCTATCCAAGCTCTGTGGAGATGTATTCACTACAACCTTTTGTGCTTCGTACCCAAAAGCAGTGCTGATAAAGACATAGGGCAGTGTCTGATTGCCTTGGCCTGGTGGTGGGTCTTCTTTGTCTACGTGAGCCTCGTTATGACATACTCCAAGGACTGCTGCAAGCCAACCTGATTTGCCATCTAAAAGTTGGGGGCGGTTCTTATCTGTCGCAAATCCTGGAGTTCCGAGCATGATAAGTTCAGCCAGAGAATAGCTTTCACCGAACAGGTTAATCGTATTGTTCTGCAGAAAGTCCTTGAGATTAGTAGAAATAAAATCAGCCGCTTTGGGAGATTGCGCGTTCAACACGTTATTCAGCACATTGGGCTTCTTGAGTGAAGCTGCTGCCTTGCTCAGTTTAATAACAGCTCCCGGACTATCTATTACCGCCTTATAGGCATGATCATTTGACCACCTTCGTTGTCCGCCCGTATGCGCTTCTATATGCAGATTGCAAAATTTCCCCACATCATGCAGCAATGCCGCCACTTCCGACAGAAGCAGGGCATCGCGGTTGTCCTTCAAAACTTTAAGGCTCATCATGATTCACCTTCCTGAATGATTTGCACCGCCAGGGTGACGGCCTCTTCGGCCAGGGCAAGCGCCTGGCGAGCGTCGCTCTCATCGAAAAGTTCCCACGGCGTCAGGCCGCCGATTTCATCACCGTAATCAGTTTGGATGTGGACATCGGGACCGAGCAACTCGGCTTTTTCTGTGAGCGCCTGCACAGCAGGCGCCTGTGCCGGATCAAAGCGGCCCTTTGCCAGCGCCTCCCGCAGATGGACAGCTGGGTTGTGGGTACGTCCGACCGGCCCGAGCAGAGCCAGCACAGCCTTGGCAGCATGTTCCACCACCAGTTGGCTGTTATCCAGCGCCGAGCGCCAGCGACCCAGCGATACATCCTGACGGGCCTCTTCGAGGAAGCCCCTGGCAAGGCGTAACCGATAGCGTGCTTCGGAGTTGCTCATGCGAATCCCTCCCAGCCGAGCTTTGAAAGGGGGGATGGCCCATACCACATCAGGTCGCGGTCGAGGCGGAGACGTTGCAGGTGGTGACGTTGGATTTGCTGGCGGATCCATTCCAGGCGTCGGGTCATGTATTCCTCACGGTCGAACAGGACAATGCCATCCAGGGCAATATCCAGATAGAGTGACGGAAAGCGCGATTCGAACTCTTGCGGCGTTTTGGCCAGGAGGCTGATGCACGCTCGCCAGTCTGCTGGGAGCATGCTCTTGAGATAAAAATGACGCGCCAGGGCTTTAGGCGGCAGGTTGCAAGCGATCACCAACAAGTCCCAATCGCTTTGCGAATCTGCCTCGCCGCGAGCCTGGGAACCAAACAGCACCACCGCTACCAGATCATCACCCATGCCGTGGCGCAGGGCATCAAGCACAGGAGCAAGGGTAGTAATCAAGGTCTCAGAAAACGACATTCTTCATCTCCTGCGGCAATTCGCTCAATTTCTTTCCTGTCAAATCGTGTCTTCCTATCCTTGTTTTAACTTCCCCCTCGACAATCTTATCTTCCGCCACTCCATATCCACTGGTACGCTTGGCGGAAAAGCCGTAGGAGAGGAACATAGCTGACAGACCTTCAGCAATGAGTTCCAGATCCGCCAGGGACTGTTGCTTGATGTCGCTTTCTTCCTTGCCGATCAGGTCAAAGGGGACGTAGAGGAGGGAGAAGGTGCCCTGAGCGCCGATGGGGACGCATTCCAGATAAATCGGGTGCGTACCGGCTCTGGTCTTGCGCGAGTGTGGATTGATGACCTCCACGTCGATCAGATTGAAGAATGTAGGGTAGAACATCAGCCGCCCGCTGTGATGTGGGAAAGGGTCATCTGAACTCAGTTTGTAATGGGCGCGCAAGAGACGCTCGTAGTCATGACGGGCTTCCGGCTTAAGCGCGTCGAGATAGGCGGCAAAATCTTTTGTTTGCCCTGGTTCTTCGCCTTTCTCATCGCCAAAGAGCAAGGTCTGAACAAAGCGTTCCTTGGCAAACTCGTCAGCAGCAAGTTTGTCCTTTTGCAACACCAGGCGGGTGTGCATCGCCGTCCAGCGCAGCAACCCTTTCCAACTCGCCGCCGACATCGTTGGAACTTTGAAGACCTTATCCTTGCGCACCGGATTGACGCTCTCAGTCACGTAGAAGGGGTCATCGTCCTTGCTGATCCAGGGTCTGGCGAGGGTGAAGGTGAATTGCAGGAACCAGGAGCCGGGGGGAAGGGCTTGTAAATCGGGAACAATTGGTATCAGACGCAAACCCTGAAACTGGTTAAGTGCAGGACCTATCAGACATTTGGCGTAAGGTGTATTCGTAGGTTGAGCGTCGTGAACCAGACTTTTATAACCACCACCTTGCCTGCGGTCACCGCTGACAGCATAATCTTTTACGTTCTCATTCTGGGCAGCAACCGCAGTGAGTAAGCGGATACGCTCGAAAATATCGGAAACTTCTACGCCTTGATGATTACCGCTGACAAGCGCGTCAATTTCTTTCTGTGTATTGCCACCGAGTTCTACATACAGATCATAACTCATACAGCACCTCATCATTTGAAAATGTCTTTTAATATTTGCACACCTGTCATAAATTCTTTTTCTGGGTCAAAATCTGACCAAACCTGCTTAAGACGCTTCTTTATTTCGTCAAAATCCACTGTACCCAGCTTTACAAAGCCAAACGTTCGACCTTTGTCAGGAGACTTGAAACTAAATACCTTCTTACTCTCCTGCTGACTTCCTGCAAGCCAACGAGAGGATTCACCTTGGTCTTCGAGATATTGTCCTTGTCTTTTTGGCTGTTTTCTACCCAACACCTGATTGAAAGTGCTGGTCTGATCATCTTTTCTTGCCAGATATCGCCCATTTACACACCAGAAATGTTGCAAAGAAGCCCATGAATAATCTTTATGACTCCCCGAGCGCCATTTTCTGTCAGTCACATATCCTCTGATCTTATCTAAATTTAAGTTGTGACACGGACTTTCCTCAGAGAATTCGATTTTGGCCAGCCCAAAATCCAGGTGGTGAAATTCGTTTTGTCGATTCTTTTCATCGGATGGCTTGAAAATCGTTTTACCACCAATAGCACCATACTCAGAAATCAGACGAAAGGTGGCATTGAGCAAACACCATTCTTCGGGATCAATACTTCGTAGTGGGATGAACTCGATTTCAAGTGACTGTCCTGCTGCAATAGCGCGATCTTTAATTTTCGGCGCTGTAAGCAACTTCAACCGAAACTTGCGCGCCCAACCGGTGCAACCGAACAACTCGCATACTACGCAACGATTACCATCTTTATCGGGGCACCGATCTTCACCCGTCGGGTCGCACGCATACCCGCCCAAGCCGCGCACCAGTGCCTCATACCACCAGCGTAGCGAACCGATTAGCCCCGTCTCGTGCAGGCGGTCGCAGGTCTGATCCACACCGCCAGTCCATAAGGGTGTTAATATCTTTAGTGTGATGTTCATAGAGTTTTTCATCCCGTATAGATACGACAATATCTTCTTCTGTAGCTACTTCACGAACTTCAGAACGCTGATTCAAACAGTCACATCAAATACCGCTAGCGGCGCAAAACCACCTGCGCAATCGCGGCCAAGAGTCGGCAGTTCGTCTGACCGTAGTCTTGCCCCAACATTCGCTATTCGCTCAAAATCGTCTCCGCCACATCATAGACGACCAAAAGCCTATGGCTCTATGGTTTTCCTTCAGCATGAGGTTATTGGCATTTTAGCATAGGAGCCAGCACCAAGCCATTTCTACTTATTGAAATCATTCATCTTGTCGTCACTGTACCGGGTTGAATCATCCTGAACTGCACGTTCATTCTGGTTGAATCATAGGTCGCTCGTCTGTCTGAGAACAACTTGCCTCCACTCCGCGTTGCAGAAATAGCATCCTTCGCCTCGAAACGTCTTCCGCCCACCCTTCAGTAATGGGTCGCTCAAGAACACACCCCTACCGGCACCGGGCAGCCCTTCCCGACCATACACGCATCCAGGTCGTTAATTATCCCCCATCACCGCTCTGCATAGCTGGTTCGCATAATGTGATACACTTTTAGTATGAAACACCATCAATCACCATTCATCGAAACTATGGTTTCACGGTATCAGCGAGCGGCACTGGTCTTTCTGGTCTTGCTCTCGCTGGTGACGGTGGTTGTTGCTTTGAGCGCCGTGGGTGATGCGATGCTACGCGCAGCATGGCCACGGTTGGTAGGGATGCTGGCCTGTTTGATCGGGATGCTGGGGCTAGCGTGGCTCACGCCGCTGCGTGTTCTGAAGGTTTGGGGACAGATTACATTGATCGGTCTTGAGCTAGCCACCGCAGTTGGTGCGCAGGTGCTGTACCCAACATCGCTGATCGACTATATCTATCTCATTCTTATTTTGCAGGGAATTGTGTTGTTCCGCCCATGGCTGTGGTCGATCATTGCTGTTGCAGCATGGGTGGTGTGGACGCTTGTGCGCTATCAACTCTCAAATGATGTGATAGCGTGGTTGCAGAGTAATCTGGCGCTGGCGTTTCCGGCTATCTGTGCCATCATTGCTGCGTTTATCTATGCCCGCCACCTCCGGCGGCGTGAGCAAATTCAGCAGATGTTGCACCAGCTCCAACAACGCTCGGCAGCGTTTTCGACCTTTTTGCGTGAAGCGCAACAGCGGGTAGTGCTCGAAGAACGGCAACGGCTGATGAATCTGTTAGCCAGCGAGGTACAGCAGACGCTGGCTTATGCCGAACGGAGTATAACGACGGCCTTGAGCGCGGCACAGTCGAACCTGCAACGCCTGCAAACAACTCTCGATACCCCTCGTGCTGCCGCTGCCACTGCAATGTATCGCCTTCGTGAGACTCTTAACATCCTGCGTGCTCAGCCTGAACTTGATGAACAACCGGCCAGAATGGCGCTCAACAATCAGCTCGATGAGACGTTGATTGCGCCACGTCCATCTTATGTGCTGTCCTGGCTCTTACCTGCCCTCTTTGTCAGTCTGTCACTGGGTCTGGCCCTTCTCCAGCCGCGTCCACTTTCGCTCACGGCTATGCTCTGGTTGGTTGTGCTGGGTGGATTACTCATTATCGCCAGTGCCTTTACCCAATATGTTCGTCAGGGTGCTTTCGTACAGATTGGCCTGGCAACGCAAGCGCTGACCATTACCCTCATGGCGGCAATGACCAACTTGCTCCCGTTGCTGTGGGGATTGTTGCTGGTTGCCTGGCAGATGGCCAGTCGCCTCTCGGCGCTACAGGTGCTGATCTTCGGCGCACTATTACCACTGTTGCTGTTCCTGATCAGTTTCTGGCAATCGCTGAATCTCGATGTGCTCACCGTCGTGAGTCTTACGATTGCAGTGATCTTGGTTGGTACACCCCTCCTTCTGGCTCGTTATCAACTCCGTCGTCGCCAACAGGCCGAGCAACAGGTGCACTTACTGACGACCGAAATGCAGCAACAGGCGAAGGAGATACAGGCGATCACGATTGCGGCTGAACGCGCCCGGCTGGCTCGTGAAATACACGATGATCTCGGCTCGAAACTGGTATTGATGAATCTCGAATTGCAGTTAGCTACTGAATTGGCCGAAGAAGATCCGCTGGCCGCACGTGACCATCTCGCACATAGTCGAGAAATATTGCGGAGTGCATGGCAGAGTCTGCTGACAGTGGTTGATGCCGATTTGCCCTTTCCGAGCACTGGCCTGACCCAGAGCGTGCAACAGTTGGTACACCAGTGTGCGCAAAGCACGCGGGCAACGGTTGAGCTGACGATCCAGGGTGAGATTGACGATGTGCCGCCTGCGGTTGCTCACTGCATATATCGTGCTGTGCAAGAGGGGTTGACGAACGCCTGCAAGCATGCCAATGCCGATACGATGGTGATCGACATCAAAGCCGATGACGGATATGTGGTTGTGACTATCACGAATAACGACCGCTCGGATCGAATGTCGCCAAGGGTTGACCTGGGCAGTGGTAGTTTCGGATTAATCGGTTTGCGAGAACGGGTTGAACTGCTTGGCGGTGGTATGGATGCCGGACCGTTGCCAGACGGGGGTTGGCGGTTACGACTGGTGATCCCGTTTGAAGCTGAGGATAAATCATGACGATTCGCGTGTTGATTGTTGATGATCAGGCGCTGATTCGCACCGGTATCGCAACACTACTGGCGCGCAAGGCCGATATTGAGGTCGTTGGTCAGGCGGCCAATGGTCGTGAGGCGCTTGATCTGGTTGCTGCACTCGATCCCGATGTGGTACTGATGGACGTGATGATGCCAATTATGGACGGCGTCGAGGCCACCCGTCAGCTTACGCAACGCGGGCCACGTCCGGCAGTGATTATGCTGACGACGTTTCATGACGATGAACGGGTCTTGCAATCGATTGCAGCCGGTGCACGCGGTTATCTGCTGAAAGATGTCGATCATCGGGTGCTTGCAGATAGCATTCGTACCGTGGCCGGTGGCGGTGCGCTGATCCATCCTCAGATTACAGCGCAGCTTCTTCCCCGAATCGCGCAGATGGCTTCCGCCACTCCACCACAAACGACTGCTCCACCCGACGTTGCAATGCTCCTGACCCCTCGTGAACGCGAGATTTTGCGGCTGTTGGCGCAAGGGTTCACGAATCAGGAAATCGGTGAGCACCTTGCCTTGAGTATAGGTACGGTGAAAAACCATCTGAGCGTCATCTTCGCCAAGCTGGCAGTACGCGACCGAACGCAGGCCGCGCTTTGGGCGCGGGAGCACCTGCAATCATCATCAGAGGGGTAGAACCTCGTCCTACCCCTGGGTTCGGCCTTGTAGTTATTCAGAAGACGTAACTTGTCATGTCCTGCGGCAAGAACAGCGCATCCGCAAGAGGTGATCCTGGCAAAAAGTTCGATGGAAACCTGAAATAATCTCTTTCTGGCGGCTACTGTCTGTCACATTTCCCTTCCTCTCCCATTTTGGGAGAGGAAGGGGCCAGGGCAAGGTGAGGGCGCCAGCCGTGCTCTGCATAACAAGCATTGAGGAACTTGGTTAGAAAACTGCGCAGCAAGGCTTCAACTCACCATCAGCGTATGAAGCATGACCGAAAACTCGGACACCTTGAAAACCACTACCCTCCGCTCACTCCTCTTTCAGCTATCTCCCCATCACTACTGCCAGGCAGAAAAAGACGTTGAAAAGCCCTGCCGATAGCCCTACTCATACACAAGCCGCGACGCATCCCGCGAAAGTAACGGAAGATACAACCGTTGCCATGCTGGACTCCCACTGGAAAGAGGCGCGTTCTGGCGCTGGATCACCGGTAGGAAGAGCTGATACGTTGGCGGAGCAAATAGACCTTTCGCCGTATACATCACCGAATTGCCCGCCTGGTCAATCGCCGTGATGATGATCCGCACATCGGGCCAATTACGTGGGACAGTGGCAACCCAGCGTCGTGGATTTTGATCGTCTTGTGTAAAGGTGAGCGGTGTCCAGGTGACATCATCTGCGGCAAGGTAGACACCGGTGACGGTGACCTGGGGATTTGTCGGGTTATCTGGATCGCTAATCAACACTTCTATCGGTGTAGAGACGCTCTGGAGATTCGCATCCTGACCAGCAATCCGCACCCGCTCGATCACCGGCGGCGTCTGATCGTTGAGCGCGATATTGGCATTCGTGGCCGCCGGATCGGTATAGATGACCTGGAAGACGAGCTGCGTATAAGTGCGCAGTGTTCCGGTGACCCCATCAGTCGCTCGGAATTGGGCAGCCGTGCTGATCAGCGTATCACGCGGCCCGTTGTTGCCTTCAGTACGACTATGACCGAAGAAACGATCAGGAACCCAGAAACCAACCCCGGCACTGAAATCGGGTTCGACAGTCGTACTGATCAGCGGTGTGAACGTTTCGGTGACAATTTGGGTGACGGTGGGGTTGAAATTATCAATTATACTGTACTGACCGCCAACGAAGATGACATCACGTACCACCAATGGAGGATGATTATCGTCGTCACTACCCGACAACGCAGTGATGTCGTAGGCAAAAGCCGGTAAACCCGGCATGCCGATCAGGTTGTTGTTAAAGACTGTGACCGTCGGCGTAACATTAAAGGTGCTGGTCAGCAAGAACGTATCGGTAATCGTAAAGTTCTCGGCACTCAGTTGCACCAATTGCCCACTGCGGGTTGGCTGGAGATAGTTGGCATCGTAGCTAATGGTAAAGGTAATAGTACGGGTCAACTGGCTGCCGGCAACTGGTATAGGTGCTGTGCGATCACCGGGAGGTAATTCCGCGTTCAGGTCTTCGATAGCAGCCGTGAGCGGGTTATCGACAAAGATCCGCTTCCACGGCAGGCCATAAAGAGTCGTGATGGACAACACTTTATAGTCATACGCATTGAGGCCAAGCGCAGTGCGCAGATAGCGTAATTTCGCGTTCACCAGCGCATCGCCAATACTACGTCCGACGTATGTCTCACCGTTGGTAGCGCTCGAGTCGGGGCGAACTTCATTCCGCACCAGCTCTTGGGTTAACAGCGCTGCCAACCGTTCGCTGTAGTCCACCCCATCGAGCGTACCATAACCGTAGCCGGTATTGCCGATCCAGTTCCCGGCGTGGCGGTTGAAGGCTTGGGCGAAGTCAGCAGCGTAGAAAGGAGTGGGTATATCGAGTAACTGATCGATAGCCTGATATGGCACATTGTAGCCACTATGACAACCGACAGAATAGTAGAGTGTGTTGGAGAAGAATCCTGGGCATATCGAAGGATAGAAATCACATGATGTAGCGAGGTCACCAAAACCTGAACTGTACGCTACTGATAGAATACGCTCGGCTGGAAAGTTCCCGCCATCGGTAACCGCCGGGATCAGTTGCCAGTGATCGAAATGCGCATTCAGTGAACTAACCAGGGTCTGCGTTCGCGAATAAAACTCCAGGGTTGAAGTGAAAAAGCCAGGAGTGTCGAGCGGTTGCTCAAGCCATTGGTTTTCAAACGCATTGCGATTCCACGTATTGTTGTTCAAGACCCGTTTGGTCACACTAACGCTGGTTGCCTGCTGCAAGGTGCGTGAAATTGCATTGGCGCCATCGATCAAGAAGTCGTAGCCGGTCAATGACAAGCTGGAGTTGGAAGTTTTCAGATCTTCCCTCAACTCGATATTATTATCACTCCACCAGGGCGCATTACGGCGTAGAAAATCGGCAATCTCGCCGGGACGTTCAACAATACGCCCGACCGCTAATTCCGGCACAAAGAGGGGGAAGCCGTAGAAACGGTAGGGCCGGTCGGTACCGTAGGGGTTATCGCTCAGCAACATTCGATTGCGCAGCGCTGCACCAAGCGGGTTGCTGGGCGAGATCAGGCTGGCGCCATTAGACCGTGAGTCAACAGTCTTCAGATACTCCAGATAATCGGCCTCGTTGGCAATCGTCGTTAAATCAGGCAAACGGAAGAATGGTATGACCTCATCGCTCCCGATCAACACAATATGGCGCACATTTGGATATGGCGTACCTGCGTTGTTTTCGTTGCCTAAGTTAGAGTCGTTATTCGCCCGTATCCGGTATCGTATACGCACATCACCCGAACGTCCGCTGCCATCAGGGCTAATTGCCGCCTCGATCACGTGATCGATAATCTGGGCCAAGAAGTTCGCATAGAGTGGATTGGCTTGATTGACGACTGGCTGGCCCCAGTCTTCAAGCAATTGATTGAATGGCTGGGCGCCGCTACCGGCAATGACTTCTAGATTTGCCAGATCAATCACTGCCCCCTTCTCTACAATCAGATCATTGTACGAAGCCCCATAGACTAACGTCTGGGTCTGCGAGTATGATCCCTGAAGCGTTGTTGTAATTGCACTGATGGCAGTTAGCTCACTCGGATACAGCGCTTGCATCCGCGCTGAATTAATGATGTAGAGCGTTGAGACATCAGGATCAGGGGTATCGATGAGAAACTGCACATGCGGCGCTGGCCCCAGTGATTGCAGCGTGCTACGTTCGAGCGTAATGGTCAGACGGTAAGGTAATGAACTGGTCTGACCGGCGCTTGCCGGGGCAACGGCCACAAAATAGCGGCCTGCCTGCCAGACGATGGTTTCAATCCGTTCATCTCGATTGCCAGGATTGACGCTGATAGACGTAATCTGCCCACCGATCGAGGTAATCTGACCGCCGATAGACGTAATTTGCCCACCGATTGAGGTAATCTGACCGCCAATAGACGTAATTTGCCCACCGATTGAGGTAATCTGACCGCCAATAGACGTAATCTGCCCTCCTATCTGGGTAACATCCTCCAGACCTGGCCGACCAGGATCAAACTCGAAACTATCAGTTGCCCCACCCTGCCCGGTAGCCGGATCAACCCCACCGCCGAAGACCAGATCGTAATCGGCGTTCAGATTAGTCAGTTCGATGGTCACCAGCGATCCGGGCGCAGTGATGTCGAAGGAGAAGTAGTCAATATCGTCGGACGCAGAAATGATTCCGCTAATCGGCTGGCGCCAACTATCGGTACGACCGGTCGCGATTGATTGGGCCGTGACACCGGGTGGTGTAATCCGATTGTTAGGTTCTACTTCTCCTATTGCCGGTAATTCAGTAATCGTTGTCAGCCGAACCGGCTCAGTTGCAGCCGCCGTTACCGCCTGAGGACGGGAACTCAACGCCATCGGCGCCAGAAAGAGCGAAAAGATCACCAATGCGAAAAAAAGGCGTTGCATAGTGGTCTCCTTTACGGTAAGGAAAAGACACCTCAAGCCAGTAGTTGATCGGTCAGCGCCAGATCGCGTTGAGCATTCAGTTCGGTAAAGATGGCACGTGCTTCAGCGCGAGCCGCTGCTGCTGCTACACTATCGTTACGGGCAAGCGCCAGGCGGGCCTGTTGATAACGTACTTTGCCGAGTTCATACCGATTCGCTAGTGGCAATAGCAGGGTACTGCTCCGTTCAAACAATTCCGTAGCCGTGTTTAGCTCGCCAGCAGCCAGGGCAATTTCACCCAATACCCGATACGCAATGGCCGAATCATCGGCCTGACCCAATTCTTCAGCCGTAGCCAGTGAGCGCTGAGCATAAGTACGGGCTTGATCCAGCCGACCCAGCGCGATTTCGGCCAGAGCTGCCAGCCGAAAGACTTCAGGCAAGAAACTGCGGGCGTTGATCGCTTCCAGATCAGCGATAGCTGCCGTAAACAGAGCAAGTGCTTCAGCAGCATAACCCTGGTTGAGCAACACTTCGCCCCGGTTGTAGCCGGTAACTGCCACGCCTAGGCGTGAACCGATGCGGGCGAAGAGTTCACTGGCACGCTGATACAACGCACCAGCACGGTCTAGTTCATTACGCCCAACCAGCACCACCGCCAGATTATTCGCAGTACGGGCCGTTGCCAGCACATCGCCAATCGCCTCCGAGATAGCCATCGACTGCTCGAACACCGCAATCGTCTCGTCCCAACGCCCGGCTTGCGTATACACTCGTCCAAGGTCATTGAGTACATCACACAGCCCGGCCAGCATATTTGCCTGTTCGTAGAGAGCACGCGCCCGGTTAAGCGTTTCAATTGCCTGATTTCTGTCACCTTGAAAGCTGGCAATATTGCCAATAATCTTGAAAGCCCGCGCCTGATCGGTCACACTATTGCTCTGTTCGGCCAGCTTGTAGCCGATATTGGCCCACTCCATCGCGTGCTTATAATCGCCGGTACGATACGCAATCCCGGCGCCCAGCAGATAACAACGAGCCATCTCGGCCTGCAAATCTTTGTGGGCGTGCGCCATCCCATCCGTCAACAGCGCAAAAGCACGCTCATAATCTGAGCGCCGTTCTTCGACCGCAGCCAACATGCGATGCATGCGCAGCCAGCGTTCACTTACCGGTTGGTCGGCAAGAGGCATACACAATTGGAGCGCCTCACGGAAGTGGTGCTCGGCTTCGTCGTACTCGCCTAGCGTGAGATAAATCTCCCCAATCGCCTCATGGATTTCGGCTACCTGATTGATCAATCGCTCCGGCGCCAACACTGTTGCCAGCCGTGGCGCAATGTTAAGCGCAGTTGTATACAGGGCTAGGGCATCGCGGTTGGCAAAGCGCTGGTGGGCCTGTGCTGCTGCCAGCAGATGATAGTGCATTGCCGGCTGCCACTCTTCGGCTTGCAAAAAGTGCCATGCCAGTACAGCGTACTGTTCTTCCAGTTTATGCCTAGCAATCTGCTCGATACGATGCGCAACTCGTGCGTGCAACATACGCCGTCGAGCGTAGAGAATGCCTTCATACGCCACATCACGGAGCAGGGCATGCCGAAACATGTATGACAGAATCTGCTCTTGCTGATCGGCCTGGAACAATTCATTGCTAATCAATTGTTGTAAGCTCTCATCGAGCACCGGTGGATTCGAGTACACCCCTTCAACCACCGGACGTTGGAAACGGCGTCCGATTACCGAGGCAACCTGTACCAACTCCTGGCGTGGTTCATCGAGCCGATCAAGACGTGCTATCAGCAAGCCTTCAATACTCTGCGGGATTTCGATCTTTTCAATTGGTCGCGTCAGTTGCCACGACGCCCCTGGCTGTTCACGTACCAGCAATCGATCACGGATCAGCGTCCGCACCAGTTCTTCAATGAAAAATGGATTGCCCTGCGTGCGATCTAACAGCGGCCATATCTCATCTGGCGGTGAACCGCCGAGGAAAGCGGCCAACAACGACCGACTATCTTCTGGCTTTAGCTCACCCAACACGAGACGCACCGTGCCGGGCAGATCATCCCATGGCGCCGGTGAAATCATTTCAGGTCGGTAGGTGAGCAGTAACGCTAACTTTCGACCTACCGCCGCTTTACTCAACCGTTCCAACACCTCGAGAGATGGCACATCAGCCCAGTGACAATCTTCAAGCAACACGAGCAATGATTCACGGTCGGCCAGCGCCAGAAAGATGGCAACGATCAATTCCTGTAGACGATCATGACGTTGCTGTGCTGAAATGCCGGCTGTCAACGGGGTATCGGTAATCGGTACCCCAAGTGCATCGGCCAGTAACGGTGCAAAGCGCCCGACTTCCGGTACCAGGTATTCGACACGCGCCACAACACTGGCAGCAATACGATCCGGTGTATCCCGTAGATCAACGCCTAGCGCGCTCAGCAAAGGCATCCGAATGGCTGCATACGGAGTTCGCTGTTCATAACTCTGACAATCCCCGAATAGAATGGTGAACGGCGGCACCCCTTCAGCAGGATCGTGAGACACCGTCGAATCAATGACCAGGCGCTGAATGGTCTCCTCGGCCAGGCGGGATTTACCGGCGCCAGCCTCACCGACCAGCACAATGGTTGCTCCCTGACCTTTTAATGCAGCGCGGGCCGTCTTCAACACCTGATGCAATTCAGCATCACGTCCGATCAACGGTGCTATCAACAGGTGTTCGCTATCATGGCGTGTGGTTACACTCGTTGTATGATGCAGCACCTGCGCTGGCGTCACCGGTTCACTCAGCCCTTTCAGGGTCAGAGGAGGGTCCATTTTGAGCGCAAAATAATCACGTACCGCAACCTGCGTGCTCGGTGAGAGATAGATGGCCCCTTCGGGAGCTGCCGCCATCAACCGCGCCGCCAGATTCACTGCCGACCCCATCACCGTGTATTCATAACGAGTCGATCCACCAACGCGCCCGGCAAAGACGGTACCGGTGTTGATACCAATTTTCTGCCTCAGTGGTATCACATCCGTCCCTACTCGTTCGCCGATCTCGCGATTTACATCCCGCATGAGGTTTCGTAGTTCGAGTGCACAATGGACAGCACGAATAGGATCATCTTCATGGGCCGTAGGCGCACCAAACAACACCATCAGCTTATCGCCGTGGGTGTACATATCCACTTTATTCACAATCCCTTCATAGTGATGTACAACTGCCTGGGCGCGCCGATAATACGCATTGAAGATCGTAGCTGCCAATGCTGGAGCGTTCTCTAAGCGGTTCAGGTACGCTGAAAAGTCATAAATATTGACAAAGAGCACCGTCACCGGGCGAAATTCACCCAATTCGCCGGCCGCCGGATCAAGAAAACGACGTGGTAAACGGTAGACGAGGTACGGTTGCAGAGCCGCCAGTTGGCGTGCCAGCCGATTGAGTGTCGCCAGATCATCTGGACCGCTGAGCGGCAATGTCAACGACGATACTGATGGCAGCGATGTCATCGACAGATCAAGCAGATGGTAAAATCCAGCCCGTCGCTGTTCGACACGATAGAAAGCTAAACGATGCAACGTCTGCTCAGTAACGACAACTTCACCAGGCGCGGCAATCTCCTGGGCCAGCGCCACT
The DNA here is from genome assembly GCF_000735195.1 of Chloroflexus sp. MS-G. GTDB lineage: Bacteria > Chloroflexota > Chloroflexia > Chloroflexales > Chloroflexaceae > Chloroflexus. The sequence goes on along the minus strand of NZ_JPIM01000008.1, from coordinate 17,079 downwards.
CGATTCACCTCTGGGCCGGTCACCAGTAATTCAATATGACTCTGATCACCCACTTCAGCCGCGAACACGCGCCCGACATGCACGCCAACCCGTAAGCGCAGGGTAAATTCGCCGGCGCGCGTCGACAGATTGGCGAACTCGGTCATCCGCTTCTGCATCGCCAGTGCCGCCGCGCAGGCAGCCATCGCGTGGTGCTCACCCAGGATTGCGGCATCGAAGAAGACCGTCAGCGCATCGCCACCAAACTTCAGTAAAGACCCACCGTGAACCTGTACTTCGTGCAGGAGATTTGCAAATAGCCGGTTTACCACTGCCGAAACCTCTTCGGCGCCCTGTCGGCCCAACACCGATAGTCGTTCGGACAGTGCGGTAAAACCGGAGAGATCGGCGAAGAGGAGTGCTCCCTCCCAAAAAGCACCACTGATACGACCGGGCTGCGGATTGATCAGTTGATCGCGCACCAATTGTGGCGGGATATAGGCAGCGTGCGCAGCCAGCCGGGAGCGTAACTCGCGACCTAGACGCGACCTGAACTCGGCAGGTAGATCACCTGTCATCATCAGTTCCGTGAGCTGGTGCGGCTCAAGGTAGCCTTCCAGATCACGCCATTCCGTTACCTGACCGGTCATGAGTGTTTCCATACATCCCTTCGGCGGTGGTATATATGTTTACATACCTAAACGATCCATCGCCGAAGATTGTTTCAGGGTTACGCCCGGCAAATCTCAAGCATGACCGGTTCAGACGACCGTACATCGCTACGATTTGCGGCTGTATCCCTATTGTGCAACCAAGATCGTCAAAAGAGAAGAGGGAAAAAAGGCCTATTGGATGAAAAATTTTTTAGTGGCCTCTCGAGAATGTTTCCTTGAATAATAGTACTCTTTAGAAACGCGATGACATTGAATAGATCTTTTAGTGACCTCTTGACAATATCTCACCCGCAGTGTATACTCATCACAATTCTTAAAAGTGTAATAATAACACTAAATCGGAGTACCATCCATGGTTGCCCAGCTCTACGAAACGACCGGTGAAACCGCAGCAACACTCATTGCCGAGATCAATGAATTGCGTCGCCAACGCAACGCGATCATTCTGGCCCACAATTACGAATACGGCGAAATTCAAGAGATCGCTGACTACGTTGGTGACTCGCTCGGTATGGCACAGGCAGCAGCACGTACTGATGCCGACGTTATTGTGGTCTGTGGTGTCTACTTCATGGCCGAAACGGCGGCCATTCTCAATCCACAGCGTACTGTGCTGATCCCCGACGCCAATGCCGGCTGCTCGCTGGCCGATTCGATTACATTCGAACAACTGCGTCAATGGAAAGCAGCCCATCCAGATGCAGTAGTAGTTAGTTATGTCAATACTAGTGCAGCCGTCAAGGCCGAGAGTGATTATTGCTGTACTTCAGGCAATGCCGAACGGGTAATCAACGCCATCCCTGCCGATAAAACTATTCTGTTCTTACCCGATATGTTTCTAGGCAGTTATCTCCGCCAGAAGACAGGTCGCCCGATCAAGATTTGGGCCGGTGAGTGTCACGTACACGCTGCCATTCGGCCAACAATGATCGAACAAAAGCGTGCAGCCATGCCCGACGCCGAGTTTCTCATTCACCCTGAATGTGGCTGTGTCACCAGCACCATGGATTATCTGGCGCATGGGGTGATTGATGAGCGGGGAACCCACATTCTCTCGACCGAAGGCATGATTGCGCACGTCAATCGCTCACCGGCCAGCCGCTTTGTCGTCGCTACCGAGATTGGCGTTCTGCACCGGATGCGCAAGGCCAACCCAACTAAACAATTCGTGCCGATTGACGAGTCGATCAGTTGCCGGTATATGAAGCTCATTACGCTCGAGAAGGTGCGTAACAGTCTTCGTGATCTACGCGAGCAGGTGACCGTTCCACCAGAGATTGCCAACCGCGCACGGCTGGCGATTGATCGCATGTTGGCTCTGTAAGTATCTCTCAGCCTGATCGCCTTCCGTGCTGACCGGTAAGGAAGGTTCAGGTCTTTATCGTAAAGGAACCACGTATGGCAACTATTCCTGCCTCACGCAGTATCCTCAGCCGACTCCCTCCCATGCGTGACCGCCAGGTGGATGTGTTGGTGATTGGCGCCGGTGCAGCCGGCCTAACCGCAGCGCTGGCCGCCGCAGCTCGCGGCGCATGGGTGTTGGTACTGGCGCGTGGATCGTTACCTGAAAGCAATTCAGCCTGGGCACAGGGAGGAATTGCCGCTGCCCTCGACCCAGCCGACTCGCCCGGTATTCACGTAGCTGACACCTTGATCGCCGGAGCAGGGCTGTGTGATCCGGCTGCCGTGGCAGTACTGGCCAACGAAGCCCCGGCCCTGATGCGCGAATTGGCTTCGTTGGGTGTTCCCTTCGAGCGCGACGCCGACCAGTTCGCATTAGGACTGGAAGGTGGACATTCCCGCCGCCGCATCGTTCACGTCGGTGATGCGACCGGACGGGCAGTGACGCAGGTGCTGATCGAGCGTGTCCGGGCAACACCGCTGATCGCTGTCCGCGAGCAGGCCCAGGCGGTTGAACTGCTAACCGCCGGAGAGCGAGTGGTTGGCGCGCTGGTACGCATGGTTGACGGGACATGGTGGCGGGTACTGGCCAAAGCAACTGTGCTGGCCAGCGGCGGCGCCGGTGCATTATACGGCCTGACTAGCAATCAACCAACGGCACTCGGCGAAGGGATTGCGCTGGCCTATCGGGCCGGTGCAGAAGTGGCCGATATGGAGTTCGTACAATTCCACCCTACCGTCTATCGGACTCGGGCCGGGCATGGCTTCCTGATCACCGAAGCAGCACGCGGTGAAGGTGGTCTGCTCTTCACGCCCGGCGGGCGCCGCTTTATGCCCGACTACGACCCGCGTGCCGAATTAGCGCCACGTGATGTCGTGACGCGCGGAATCGTTGCGGCGATGCAGGCCGAAGGATGTGACCATGTCTTGCTCGATCTGACTCACCTACCGGCCCATCTGATCGAGCACCACTTCCCGACGATCTGTACCCATCTTCGTGCCGATGGCATTGATCCCACCCGGACTCCGATACCCGTCACACCGGCGGCTCATTATCTGATGGGTGGTGTGCGTACTGATTTGAGCGGTGCAACCAGCTTACCCGGTCTTTTTGCCGCCGGTGAAGTGGCTTGCACTGGTGTTCATGGTGCCAATCGCCTGGCTAGCAACTCGCTGCTTGAGTGTCTGGTATTTGGGCGGCGGGCCGGAGAAGCAGCAGCGGCCCTTCGCGATCAGGAGGTACCGCTCCCCGATCCGCTACCACCTGCACCTATTTCAGCGCCACCCGATGCCAACTGGCGGACGATCCTGGCCGATATTATGCGTGCTGCTGGGCCAATCCGTCACGGTGACACCCTTAGTGCAGCATTAATCAGACTGGCAACCTGGCCGGTCAGTGCCGATCCTGATGAAGCCGATCACCTTACTGCCGTTAATGCAGCGCTTACCGCACAATTAATTGTTGCCGCAGCACTGCTGCGCACTGAGAGTCGTGGTGGTCATTTCCGGCAGGATTATCCATACAGCGAGGAATCCTGGCGTAAACATATCGTTCTGTGTCGCCAAGCCGAACCGTGGGTTGTGCCAACGATTGCGCCAGTAGCAGAGAGAGAAAAGGTAGGAGAGAGAAGGTAGGAGAGAGAAGAGAGTATCGGGAACGTTCACTCAAACCCTTCCCTCTAGGTCAAAATGTATGCTTAATCAGAACCGTAGGGGTGGGTGCAAACCTGCCCCTACGGTGTGTGCAGTTATCAACCGTATCTCGGCGCTATCTCGCAACCGCATCGCAGTCCAGACGATTCCTGGAACTGTGATAGCTACAATAAACTTAGCCTGAATGATACAGCCACGTGCAAGCTTAATACAGGCTTACACCTAGCCTCACTCCACCACCTTCGCCATTCAAGGGCAGCACAATCCGTTAGTCCGCGAAAGATTCTTCCAATTCAAGGATAAACAGTTATGAATAAAGAGAAACTATGGCAGCGAAGCAAACAGCGAATCCGGTTTCGGAATGACGATATGGATTTCTATTTTGCCTGGATTCTTGCTCACCAAAACGAAGGTGGTTCGGCACTTGGCGAGTGCTTCTACACTGCTTCCCAAATTAAAGATGGTGATCCCGAAAGCTGGTACAAGGCCTGGTCAGAAATGGCCCGTCGCGTCGAATCGCAGGCGACACAGGCACTGGCACGTGGGCACCGGGTCAGTGCGCATGAAACCTACCTGCGCGCCTTCACATATCATCAGATGGCAAGCATCTTTATTCGCCCGCGAGATCCACGACTACGTGAGATATGGCAAAAGGCACAATGGTGCTTCCGACAAGCAACTACTCAATGTAAGCCATCTGCCGAACCCATTGAGATCACGTTCGAAGGTAAATTTCTACCAGGGTATTTTTTGCGGGGTAACGACGAGAGCCGGAAAGCACCAACGTTGATCATGATAGGCGGTGGCGAAACATGCGCAGAAGAACTCTACTTCTGGATAGGCCCGGCAGGAATACGCCGGAAGTATCACATCCTCCTGGTAGACTTGCCCGGTCAGGGAAGAACCCCCTTCGATGGTTTATTTTTCCGAACCAATACTGAAGTGCCGATCAAAGCCGTCGTCGATTATACACTTACTCGACCAGAGGTCGACGCTGAACGGTTGGCTTTGTTTGGAATCAGTGGTGGGGGCTACATGGTATCACGCGCTCTTCCATTTGAGAAACGTATCAAAGCCTGCATAGCCAGTGCTCCCATCATAGATATTTACCAACTTGTCATGGCCGAAATTCCGTCGGTACTCCTCAAAACTCCCGGTTTTTTCAGGAACACCCTTACCAGGCTGGCAGGTCTTAGAAACCCCCTGCCCGGTATTGCATTAGAGAAGTTCTGCTGGCAAGCCGGAGTAAGCACAATTTCTGAAGCGTTAGAAATGGCGCGACAAGCACGAGTTGAAAGGATAGAAGAGATTACATGTCCGGTATTGTGTATGGTTGGCGAAGGAGAGTCAGAAGCACAAATGATGCAGGCTCGCGAGTTTTACAACGCTCTCCGATGCCCTAAAGCCTTTCGCGTCTTCGTTGCCGCCGATGGTGCAGATGCTCACTGCCAGATCAATAATCTGGGCCTGATGCAGCAAGTAGTCTTTGATTGGCTGGATGAGGTTTTTGGGTATCGGGCAGAGAATCTCTAAGAGCCTATCCGAAACATCCTGGTGTGGAAGATGAAGGTCAGCGAATCTCGTCTCTTCCCCGTGCGGTGATTGGAACGAAGCGATGCTGGGGGTAACGACGACCGAATAACCACCGTGGTGCCCATTGCCCCCAACGGTGATCACTGATCAAGACTATGCATGGGTGGCTTGACGACGCAACGCACCCATATCTGCCGATAGCGGAGGGGCGGTTCGCGCACTGCCCTCCCCGATGATACGACGAGCACGGGATGCATCGATGGACAATGGGGGTTGTTGATCATGCGCCCATCCCATTCACCACTCGTCGGGGTGCACCCGTCGGGGCACGACGGTGCCGTGCCTCGACTCCATCGGCTTGCATGCGGTGATGGATTTCATCCGTCGTGACGTGACGACGAGGTATTCGGATAGGCTCTAAGCTGTGATAATACACAGAGGTACTCAGGTAACAAGAAGAAGGAAGTGTCGATGAAACATCATCCCGTCCTCTGGTTTTATGTATTGACGTTTGCGTTCTTGTGGTTCGGCTGGTTACCAATGGTGGCAGGCTCGCAGGGTATAACGCCGTTTAAGCCTCCACTTTTTCAGGTTTTACTCTTGCTGCCAGCAGTGGCGCCTGCTGTAGCAGCAGTTATTGTGACTGCGGTAAACGAAGGTACGGTGTGAGTTGACCGCCTATTTCGGACATTTGGAAACTGGTGTTTAGGCTCAAGCTGGTTAATGATTGCCGCCATTGCACCAGCGATCTTCCTGCTAAGCGGCAAAACTATAACTCAGGTATTAGGATTGCTAGCAAACTCCATAGCAGTGGACGGCAACATCGTCGGTGTTGCGATTGCAACCTTTGTGATGTCACTGCTCTCGAATACATGGGAAGAGGTCGGATGGCGAGGATTTGCCCTACCAAGATTACAGAAAAACCACAGTGCCCTTACGGCAACGCTCGTAGTTGGCGTCTTGTGGGGAATATGGCATGTACCGCTGTTCTTCTGGCAGGGCCATCCAATGTCTGATTATCCTTTTCTGACGTGGTTTATCGGCACCATGGCGGTATCATTCATCTACACCTGGCTCTACAACAGCACGCAGGGCAGTCTGTTCGTTGTAACGATCTTCCACGTCCTCACGAATACGTATGGAGTCCTTGTTTCAGGGGTATCTGTTGCTGCGCTAGCGATGGTATACAGCTTCGTGGCACTATGCCTTGTGACAATTTTTGGTAAGAACCACCTCGCCCGATAAGACTGCCACGACCGGTAGCGGCAGATTGAGAACCCACTCGTCATAACGTACTGGCGCTGCCCAAGATGGGGTGGGCCGACGAAGATAAGGTGTTGCAATCGCACGTTATGCGATAGGCTACGTTCGCGAAAGGAATATAAGTTCAGCCTATGAACCACAAACATAGCTCTATCGCTCTATATGCAATCCCCCTACCTCTTCCACAATGCGGAGAGGTAGGGGGCAATTGTCACACTTATTCAGGTATCGCAACCCGATGGGCTAGAGTTCTACCGCATACTGCGACGGACAACCATCCCACCAGCTACGGTGAGCGCCAGCGCCATCAATACCAGTGCAACTAGTGGCAGGGTTTCGCCACCTGTTGTAGGCAGCGCCGCTGGTGCAGCAGTTGCAACCGGAGCCGTAACGGCAAGTTGGGGTGTAATACTAGCAACAAAGTTCGTCGCGAACACGCTGTAAATTTGACCAGCATCGACCTTTGTTCCGGGCAAGTTGATCACCACTGCGCTTCCACCTGCTGGGGTTACTTGTAAGTCGTAGGTACCTGCTGGCACCTCCAGATAATTGCTCGCATCGGGGAAGGCCAAATTACTGATCAGCGTTGTTCCATTCGCCAGCTTAACATCAACTGCGGGCGCATCAGGCGAGAAGTGGTATACCCGCACCTTGGCCTGACCGGCAGCCGGGGCACTCAGGTTATCTGCAATGATCTGTGGCCTGATGTTGGCCACCGGTCCAACCGCAGCAATTGTATAGGCTTTCCCAGCCTCAATCGTCACATTTGCATCAATGACCGCCGAACCTGCACCGGCACCGGTTGGTGCGACCTGCACCCGATAAGTGCCTGCCGGGAGATCAAGGTATGGACTGGCGGCAAAAAAGCCGACGTTGGTAAGCACTGCATTCCCATTGACAAACACATCAACGGCGGGTGCATCGGGTGAAGCATGAATGACCCGTACTTTAGCCGCACTACCCTGTGCAAATACAGCCGGTACCACCAACAGAGCGAACAATAACGCCGTCGTCACCACGATAGATAGCTTGCGAATCACGGGACACTCCTCCTTACAAAACCATGGTTTCCATTACACCGGAATTGCCAATACTTTGTCAATTGTCTGCACAATTTCCGGCTTCACTCTTCTTTACGTAGCAGAACAACAAGTGGATGTGTCGCTTGAAGATGTCTTCGGATGTATTTGAATATTCGCTGCACGCCAGTGACGATGGATGCAATAGGTATGAAGAGAGCGATAGGAGGGGGTTTGGAACCTACCTTTGCCGTGCGCTGACAGGTATCATTGAAAGAGGGTGCAGAGAAGGTCGGAGGAACGTTGTGTTCAGGGTTTGGTCGTATTCGCTCGCCAATGTCGTTCATCCCGCATGACGATCCCCTACACGCAATCACCTGGATTCGTCATTGGAAGCTATCGTTTGGCGCATCGGCACTCTATCGCACCGCATCGCTTGCAGGGGATCAGGGTGAGCACCCACCCTTACTCTGCGCTGACGGGCATCAACGGCGAAACGATAGGGAGTGGACGCAAACGACCGTTGGAACGAGAGGCTAAACATATCCTGACGTCCTATGGATAGATTGGGAGCCGCCACTGCTACCCTCTTCTCACCTGGGCAGAGTGAAAACGTCGAAAAGCCATACGCACCCTTACAGCATTTGCATAATTGCCTGAACTATGCTATAATTCATAGGCAAGCTGAATACGACCCCGTAGCTCAGTGGATTAGAGCGTTTCCCTGCGGAGGAAAAGGTCGTGCGTTCGAATCGCACCGGGGTCGCCAGTACATCCGCCAACTTTGGCGGATTTTTTTTCATTCCAGGTACGGCAAGAACACCCCTTCACCCATCAACAACGCCTGCTTCCTTGCAATCCCCCAACGAAAACCAGCGATCCTGCCATCAGCACCAATGGCGCGATGACAGGGGATTACTATGGCCAGCGAGTTGGCTGCGCAGGCCTGACCAACAGCCCGCGCAGCACTAGCAGGTAAGCTTAGATCTCCGGCTAATTGACGATAGGTGCGGGTCTCGCCATACGGAATGCGACAGAGCGCCTGCCAGACTAAGCGTTGAAACGATGTCCCAACCGGATCAAGCGACAATACCGGCAGCGGAGTTTGATCGCACAGATAGGCAGCTATCGCAGCGGCAGCTGCTTTCGGAGCAGGGCCAGAACCAATATGCGCTGCCGGAAATTCGGCGTAAAGAGTCTGGAGCAGGGCTGTATCATCATCACCCAGATAGACCGCACAGAGTCCGGTATCGGTAGTCGCCACTAACACTCGCCCAAGCGGGCTATCGGTACACGTAACGCCAATCGGTCGCCCGGCATGCGCGTAGCGTCTGGCATTTGACGATGGTCGGTGAAGACCCATCGGTAGCACCTTTCTCCTGGTAAACGGAACCGAACAAAGCACCCGCTCGCATCGAAATCAGCAATAGAGGGACACGGTATGCTATGCCCCTCCCTTACCCCAGTGATTAACAAGCCAGTGCGATGTGCCCACCGCATCCGATTATGCCGTCGTTCACCCACCAGCCTGCAACTCTTCAGCCAGATCAATTGCGCGTAATGAGGCAGCCGCTTTATTACAGCTCTCGTTGAACTCGTATTCAGGTGTGCTATCGGCAACCACCCCAGCCGCCGCCTGCGCGTATGCAATGCCGTCTTTCACGATCAGTGTACGTAAAGCGATACAGGTATCGAGATCACCGTTAAAACCCAGATGCCCAACAGCGCCGGCATAAATCCCACGTTGTTCACCTTCCAGCTCGGCGATGATTTCCATCGAGCGAATCTTGGGTGCACCGGTGACCGTACCAGCCGGGAAACAAGCCCGTAAGGCATCAATCGGCTTCAGATCGGCGCGTAACCGACCGGTAACCTCTGAGACGATATGCTGAACGTGACTATATTTTTCAATCGTCATAAAGACCGGTACCTGCACCGTTCCAGGCTCACTGATGCGACCCAGATCGTTGCGCCCCAGATCGACCAGCATCAGATGTTCGGCCCGCTCTTTTTCGTCAGCCAGGAGTTCGGCGGCCAGCCGATCATCTTCGGCAGCATCACGCCCACGCCAGCGTGTACCGGCAATCGGGCGTGTAGTCACCTTACCATCACGTACCTGTACCAGCATTTCAGGTGATGCCCCGACCAGATCACCTTCGCCCGTCCGAATGTAAAACATGTACGGTGATGGGTTGATGGTACGTAGAGCACGATAAATAGTGAAGCTGTCGGCATCGGTCGCTTTACTGAAACGCTGCGAAATCTGTACCTGAAAGATGTCACCAGCCATGATGTATTCTTTGGCACGCAATACCGCTGCTTTGAATTCAGCCTCAGTACGATTCGAGGCTACCGGGTTAGTTGTGATCCGCGTTGGCGTGTTGTGCGGCTCATAGTTGCGCAAACTTAGCCTAATGCCCGGTGGCAACGGTCGTTGCAGCCGAGCAATCAGTGTTTCGATCCGGTTGATAGCACGCTGATACTCGGCAGCCAGATCTTCGACATCAAGATGCACGTGCGAGATAACAATAATCTTGTGACGCACGTGATCGAAGGCCAGGATCGTGTCAACGAACATCCACCAACTTTCAGGCATATCGTAGGGGCGCACCAGTGGAATCGGTAATCGCTCGAAATAGCGTGCCGATTCGTAGCTGAGATAACCGACTGCGCCGCCGACGAAGATGGGTAAGTTGGGGAGTCGGATCGGGCGGTAGGCACTGAGATAGCTTTCTAAGACGATCAGTGGATCGGTGTAGTGCAGCGTTTGCTTGTATCCGCCGTGAGTGGCTTGCGCAACACCATCGTGCATGCGCAGCACCATGTAGGGATCGCTACCGATAAATGAATAGCGACCGATATTCTGACCACCGGTTACACTCTCTAACAAGAAACCAATCCCGCCCTGAGCAATTTTGAGATAGGCCGAAACTGGAGTTTCCAGATCGGCCATGATCTCGCGGTAGATCGGGCAGAGATTGCCCTGGCGGCGTAATTCCCGTAACTGGTCGATGGTTGGGTAGTACATACTCTTCCTTATCTGCGATCTTTGGGCAAGACAAAGCCAACTCGCTCAAGAATGAGCGTCATCTTTGGCTCGGCAACTGCGCGCGCCTGCTCGGCGCCGATAGCCAGGATGCGATCAAGCTCAGCCGGATCGTCCATCAGTTGATAGTAGCGTTCACGGATCGGACGCAACGCCTCAATGACGACTTCTGCCAGCTCGCGCTTGAGCGCACCATAGCCCTTGCCGGCGAAGTGGGCTTCGATTTCAGGCCGACTGCGACCGGTCAATAATTCGTAGATTTGTAAGAGATTGTTGACACCGGCACGCTCCGGATCATCGCTAAAGCGAATTTCATTGAAGGAATCGGTTACCGCCCGTTTAATCGCCCAGCGAATCTCGTCGGGATCATCAATGATCCGAATGGCGTGACCACGGGTTGTCTCGGACTTACTCATCTTCACCGTTGGGTCGTCGAGACCCATGATCCGGGCGCCACTCTCGCGAATCACCGGCTTGGGAATCACGAACGTTTCCCCGAAGAGATAGTTAAAGCGCTGTGCCAGATCGCGCGTCAGTTCGATGTGCTGCTTCTGATCTTCGCCAACCGGCACCTCATCGGCATCGTAGAGCAGAATATCGGCAGCCATTAACACCGGATAAGTGAGCAAGCCGGTCATGACACTCTCTTGCTTTTGCGCCTTAGCTTTGTACTGAGTCATACGTTCAAGCCAGCCAAGAGGCGTGATGCAACTAAATACCCATGAGCATTCGGCATGGGCACGCACATGACTCTGTACGAACAGCGTGGTCTGCTGCGGATCAATACCACAGGCAAGCAGGAGTGCAGCCAGCTCGCGGGTCTGTCGGCGCAGATCGGCCGGATTCTGCGGTACCGTGATGGCGTGCAGATCAACAATGCAGATAAAGTTCGTCTTCTGGCCCTGGCCGGCGACCCATTGCTGGATAGCGCCTAAATAATTGCCGATGTGTAGATTACCTGAAGGTTGAATCCCCGAAAAGACACGTGGTTTGTGAGTCATAGGTCCCCTCTGGTGGTACTATCGAAAAAAAGCGTGATATACTAAGCAACGTCAGGCATTGTTCGTATCAGGTAAGCAATGAAGCATCTTATCCTCTTCCTATTAATTTGCGTGCTTGGCAGTGCATGGCTGCCAGCAATTCCGGTACAAGCCGCAGCTCACGCCAGCCTTACCAGTCAGCAACTAGTTACCCAACCTCTGGTTCCGGTAACTGTCGCTGTACACATTCCCGACTATAACGGATCGGCGACGCTCATCATCTTTGACGGCCAACAGCGCTTTGCCGGGAGCTTCCCGCTGACCATCGCCAATGGTCAGGGCCTGGTCGAAGTCATACCACGCGGTGCGTTGGGCAGCCATTGGGCTGCTCTGTTCACTGCCGATGGTCAGATAGTCGCGAACGGGCCGATCTATCATCTTGAGACCGAGACGACTCTGCACAGCGGCGTAGCTGCTTATGACCAATTGTACCCGACGGTCCGCCGATTTATGGCAGCCGACCGGCTGAGTTATCTCCTTGATGGACAACTGGTTACAGGCTACCGTTCGCCAGACAGTCCGCTGCTGTGGTTGCGCGATCACTATTATCAAAACCGCGCCTTCCGCTACTTCGAGACCGACCTTCGCTCGTTGCCGGAAGCATTTGCTCGTATTCAGGCTGCGGACGGCAGTCTGCCGGATTTTCTTGCACGCCCGGAATGGGAAATTCCTGCCTTCCGCACCCCGGTTGAGGCAGACGTTGAATTCCTCTTTGTTCAATTGATTTTCGAGACCTGGCAAGTAACCGGCGATACAGTCTGGATGATGCGCATGTTGCCGGCGGCCCAACGGGCGATTGACTACACTATGCGCGATCCGTTGCGTTGGGAACCGACATTGGGCCTGGTTAAGCGTCCGTTTACCATCGACACCTGGGATTTCGAGTACGGCCCACCGATGATCAACCCGAATACCGGAGAACTTGGTCCCCGGCACTGGATTGATGAGCAGACTAAATGGGGTATCTTTCACGGTGATAATACCGGACTGGCCGCAGCCCTCAACGCACTGGCATTGATGGAAGAGGCGGCCGGTCAGTCTAATCTGGCAGCGGTACGTCGCACGATAGCTGCCGATCTGATGACGCGCCTCAATGCGTTGAGCTGGAATGGCCGTTTTTACACCCATCATGTCAAACTTATCCCTTACGATGTTCCCGGTGTTGATGAAGCCGAGCAGTTGAGCCTCTCGAATGCAATTGCGCTCAATCGCAGCGTGTTGAGTGAAACGCAGGGTCGAGCGATTGTTGCCGAGTATCTCCGTCGGTTGAATGATCCCCAGCGTATCGCTTTCGCCGAATGGTATAGCATTGATCCACCTTTTCCACCAGGCGCTTTTGGGATGAACGGGCGTCTCGGTGAACGTCCTGGTGAATATGTCAACGGCGGCATTATGCCCCTGGTTGGTGGTGAGTTGGCACGTGGCGCGTTTCGCTACGGCTACGAGTCGTATGGCTTCAACATCCTGCAACGCTACATCGATCTGATCGAACGTACCGGTGCAACCTATCTCTGGTACTACCCAACCGGTGGAATTGCGCCGGTACACGAATTTTTACCAACCGACGGCTGGGGCGCCAGCGCGATGCTAGGAGCAATGGTCGAGGGTGCCGCTGGCATCGAAGACAGCGCCATCGGTTTTCAGAAAGCTACCATCTCCCCGCGCTGGTCAGCCGATCCGATACACGATATCCGAGATGTCTATGCCGTAGCCCGCTATGCCGCCAGTGATGCCTACACCGCTTACCGTTGGCACATGACGCCGCCAACCGCAAATCGTCCTGGGCAACTGGTATTAACGGCAACCGGTAGCGGTGAAATGTTTCGCCTGCGCCTGCTCTTACCTCCCAGTACGACCCCGCAAACGGTTACATTGAACGGAACCACACTACCACTTCAGATTGAACAGATCGGGTTTAGTCGTTACCTGATACTCGACGTCAAAGGCCCGATCATCACGGTAAACGTTACCTTAACCCTCTAAGCAGCCTGCACGAGCGAGACGCAGATTCCCGCGTCTCGCTTGTTCTTACTACGCACCCACTGCGGGCAGCCCGGCCAATGCCATTGCCACTTCGGCATCAGAATACTCGTAATCACGCAACTTGCCGGCCTGGTAATCCATGTAGGCTTGCAGATCAAAATGACCGTGACCGCAAAGGTTAAAGAGGATTACTTCACTCTTGCCCTCTTCCTTGCAGCGTAGCGCTTCACGGATTACGCCGGCGATAGCGTGGTTAGCTTCCGGCGCCGGCAGGATTCCTTCGGTGCGGGCAAACTGTACACCGGCGGCGAAGGTTTCAAGTTGCTGAATAGCAATCGCCTCAATGACCCCTATCTCAAGCAGGTGACTAACCAGCGGTGCCATTCCGTGGTAACGCAGCCCACCAGCGTGAATACCGGGCGGAACAAAGCTACTGCCGAGCGTGTGCATCTTAACCAACGGTGTCAGATGGGCAGTATCGCCGTAGTCGTAGGCATATTTCCCCTTGGTTAGCGATGGACAAGCGGCAGGCTCAACAGCGACCACACGCAACGGGCGTTCACCGCGCAATTTCGCACCGATAAAGGGGAAGGCGATACCGGCAAAATTTGATCCACCACCGGTGCAACCAACCACCACATCTGGGTAATCACCGGCCATCTCCATTTGGATCATCGCTTCCTGACCGATGACCGTCTGATGAAGGAGCACGTGATTGAGCACACTGCCAAGCGCGTAGCGTGTATCATCGCGCTGCACAGCAACCTCAACCGCTTCAGAGATTGCAATCCCCAGACTACCGGTACTCTCCGGATTCTGGGCCAGAATCGCACGCCCGGCAGCCGTCTCCATACTGGGGCTGGCAATTACCCGTGCACCGTAGGTCTCCATCAGAGCACGGCGGTATGGCTTCTGCTCATAGCTCACCTTCACCATAAACACTTCCACTTCAAGCCCAAAGAGCGCACCGGCAAATGCCAATGAGGACCCCCACTGACCGGCGCCCGTCTCGGTGACCAACCGACGTACACCTTCTTGCTTGTTGTAATACGCCTGCGCCACTGCCGTATTGGGCTTATGGCTACCCGCCGGACTGACGCCCTCGTACTTGTAGTAAATGCGAGCCGGTGTATCCAGGGCCCGCTCAAGTCGGCGGGCGCGGAATAGTGGAGTCGGTCGCCATTGCCGGTAAATAGATCGCACCTCGTCGGGAATAGGAATGGCCCGCTCGGTACTGACTTCCTGCCTGATCAGCTCCATCGGAAAGAGCGGCGCTAGATCGGCAGGACCAATTGGTTGACCGGTAGCCGGATGCAAGGGCGGCGGTGGCAGAGATGGTAGATCGGCGGCAATGTTATACCAGGTCTCCGGCAAGCGATCTTCACTGAGCAGATACTTGATAGTCTCCACAGATCCCTCTCCTCACTACAAAACACGAATAAAAAATCTCTCGACCAGTTTGGTCGAGAGACGGGAAAACCGCGGTGCCACTCTCGTTCGCCGCTGTTCACACAGACAGCGCACTCTGCAGGTGCTGTCGGCAAAGCCGCTTCACACCTAGCGCCCTGATAACGGTGGCGTCTCCGGCAACGACTACTGCGGATGAACCCCGGTTCGCCGTGCGACTCCCAGGCCCATTCACGAGCGCCGAACGTGCCGATCTCGCACCATCATCGGCTCGCTGGATTGTCGCCACACTCGCTACTCTTCCTGTTCAACGTCGGCTATTGATTTGTGTAGCGGAAGTATACCATTCATACCGAGACATGTCAACGGGCGGGCAAGAGCTGGAGGGGTTTTTAAAGTTCTCAGCGCGCAGGACGCGCAGGCCTCCGGCCTGTATTGTGCAGTAAGTGACAGAAAGCCATTGGTCAGCACCTGAGCACACCATCACTCCCCCGCAAGACGTAGGCACACCAACCTATAAGACGCTGACCGGTATCGGTAGCGCGAGCACGGAAGGCCTGACCGCAGACCGCCATCGGCACAGAGAGCAGCGCACCTCTGCACACACTACGGAGAGGTCAGCTTCTGCGTTCTCTCTCCTCATTTCGCGAGGCATCGGTCGGAGCGCAGTGGCGTTGCACCCGTACATCCATTGCCTGGGTTCAACCGTTGCGCGGTGAGGCGATTATTCGAGTAGACTCTCAAATGATGTACAACTAAAACCAGCGTTGGGGTACCGATAATGATAATGTTGATGCAGCGTTGGTAGGGGTGGGTTTGAAACTCGTCCATGAAGAACACTCCAAAGGTGCTATAATTCAGCAAACGCAGCCTCCTCAACGACTGCGATCCCAATAGTGACTTACAATATTTTTCCGACCACAATGTACAACGCCGATTCAAAACCAAACCAGAAGAAAGGTGGTACTGATGAGTATGGACAACTCCTCACCCGACGCGATTGTCCTTCCGGCCCAAGTCAGTCGAGATTGGTTATTCCAGCTTTACAGTAATGCCTACTTCGACGTTGAACTCGACAGCGACGGCGACATCTGCATCCGCGATGGTTTTCGCATCTGGGTATTTCCCATCCGAGAGGGTGAACAGATTCGGTTTATGTCGCAGTTTCGGGCCAATCCGATGCACGAACTTATAGACCGCTTGCAATACGCTAATCGCATCAATGACGAGTTGCATTTTATTCGCTGTTATGTTGATCGCGACGGCGACATTGGTTTCGACAGCTATCTTATCGTGTCAGGGGGTGTGACCCGCCGAAACATCGTTTTCGCCACACGAGCCTTTATCGACCATGTACGAGCAGCTTTGGTCAAGGATGATACCGATGTCATTGCTTAGCGCCCATCCAAAACACTCTGTTGCGGGAGAGGGCATTCAGACGACTACGGGCATCACCGCTCACTCAACAATAGGCAGGGCATAATATCGTAGAGGTAAAACGGCGCTTTGCGCCTTGTCTCTGGTCCTAATGTGTAATACCGTGGGTACCAGGTTGGTCACGTACCGAGTTGCATTCATCGTCAGGTTTCATTCGTCGTGTCGTAACAACAAGATATTCGGGCAGGAATTGTCTCGTCACACCATACGACGCCATCGGCAGCAGGCTGATCGTCCATCGTGAGGCATAGTGGTGCTGTGCCCATCCATCGCGAGGCATCGGTCGGAGCGCAGTGGCGTTGCACCCGTACTTCCATTGCCTGGGTTCAACCGTTGCACGGTGAGGCGATTATTCGGGTAGACTCTCAAATGATGTACAGCTAAAACCAGCGTTGGGGTACCGATAATCAGGAAGGAGGAGGCAGTGCCTCGCCCCTACCAGCACCTGCCACCCGGCGCAGCGATCGTGCCCACGCTGCCCACCCCGCAGCGCCGTCATCAGGCGCATCCCGTGTTTATCATCCCGGCGGATTGCTGTCTAAAACCGGTACGGTCTATACTTTTGTATACCCTCGCAAGAAAAAACAGATATTCCCTACATTGCCAAAAGAAGAGAAGCGTGGATCATGATAGTCATGACGAAC